>DATARD010000397.1:0-41567 GCA_036264355.1 Thermoanaerobaculia bacterium | reverse complement strand
GGATGTTGATGACCTTGTTCAGCATGTCGAACCAGAACGGAGCGCCCAGGGAGATAGCGAAGGCGGTGAGCAGCCAGCCGAGGAGGTGAAAACGGCTGGTGTTCCACCACTCCTCCGCCAACTGGCTCGACGTCCGCTTGTACAGTCGGATGCCCGGCCAGTTCCGGTAGTTTGGGTTCTCTGGATCATAGGTGTGCTGGCCCGGTTTGACCCAGCCGACTGGCAGGTCGAGCATGGAGAGCTTGCCTTGCAGCCGCTCGATGTCTGCGATCGGCTGGCCGGCCGGCTGTTGTCCCTGTTTGGCGAACGCCTGCGCCTCGGACACGACGGAGTCGCGCAGGGCTTGATTCTGCGACAACGCGTTCACCACGAGGACCGAATCGACGTTGATCACCAGCGTCACGAGCACGGCGAGCAGGATGTGCACGGCCTGGGTCTTCCGCTTGTACCAACCACTCACCCGTTGCATCGAGTTGTTGAACCAGGTCTCGATGTTCGTTTTGAGCTTCTCGACGTCCTGGTGGGATTCGTTGACCAGGGACGTGAGGGTTCGCTTGAGCTTCTGATCCTTCTCCGGCAGGTGCTCGATCACCAGGAGAGGCCACTGGGCGAGGATCTTCGCGAGCCAGGCTCTCACCTGCGCCTTGGCGGTCGCCAGCGGCACGTCGTTCGGCACGGTGTCGAGGAGATCCAGGGCCTTGCTTTTCATGGCCGCGACGGCGCCATTGGCGGCGGTTCCGTCGAGCTTGCTGATCTCATCCTGAAGCTTCTTCTTGAGGTCGGTCACGGAGGCAGAATCCGGAGCGCTGTCGACCGCCGCCCGCAGCGCGTTGAGCCCCACCTCGCCGGCGGAGCCGCTCTCCTTGATCACCTCCAGGAGGGCCACGGCAAAGGTGCGGGAGGGGATGTAGGAGGGGCCCTTTCCCTTGGGCGATCCGGTGAACTTGTCGGGCTGAGCCATCCCGTTGACCAGGGGATGGTCGTAGAGGGCCTTCACCCAGGTCTCGGCGCCGTCCGCATCCAACAGCTTGCGGATTCCTTCCCAGAGGCTGTTGGAGCGCCATTTCAGGAAACCCGAGATGAGCTCGGTGGCGGCGGTGACGATGAGGCTGAGCAGTAGGTAGACGAAGACCACACCGATGGCGACTTCCAACACGCTGGAGCCGAACATGGAGACCTCCGATCAGATTCCAGCGAAGACTATCACAGGGCTACCCGCCGAGTTGTTGCAGCGCCTTGCGGATCTCCGGCTGGTTCGGATCGAGATCGAGCGACCGGCGGAGGGCGCGGACGGCGGCGGTGGGGTTTTCGAGGCAGAGGCGGGCGAGACCGAGGGAGGCGTAGGCGAGCGGATCGGTGGTGTCCAGTTGGATGGCGTGCTCGAAGTCGTCCGCGGCGTTCTGGCACTGGCGGCGCTCGAGGTGGTAGCGGCCACGGTAGAGCCAGAGCTTCGGCGCGTTGGGTTGGGCGGCGACGGCGCGGTCCATGAGATGGAGGCTGCGCTCGGAGAGGCCGGAGTGGGTGTAGTCGGCGGCACGGGCTCCGGCGCGCTCGGCTCCTTCGGGAAGGCCGGCGGCGAGCGCCTGCACGAGGAGGTCGTCGGACTTGTCGAGATCGCGGCCCTCGGCGTGCAGCAGATCGCTCAGGTTCCACAACGCGGCGGCGGAGTGGGGATCGAGGGCCAAGGCTTTGCGGAAGGCGGTTGCCGCGTCGGCGGTGCGGCCGGCCTGGCGCAGGAGGAGGCCCTCGTTGTCGTAGGAGGCCGGAGTGCGGGTGGAGGAGGCGCCCGCGGGGGCGTGCTCCGGCTCGTTCGTGCCGAGATATCCGAGGTCGCGAAGCTTCGCGATCTCTTCGGCCGGCGGGCCGGATGGCGCCGTCGCTGCGGGTTTCGCGGCCGGTTGCAAGTGGTAGCGCGCCCGGTAATCGACGGGGGCGACCCGAAATCCCGTCTCTGACGGCGCTCCCACCAGCGGTGGGCCGGCGAGACCTTTGCCGGGGGACAGGCCGAGCAGGGAGAGAAGCGTGGCGCAGACCTGGTCCACCCGGCCGTGCGCGCGCTCCGTGGAGGCTTGAATTCCCGCTCCCCAGAGCAGGTACATCCCCTCTTCGCGGTGCCACAGGCCGGCGGTCGCGGCGGCGGCGCTGGAGAGCTGGGTGGGCCGTCCTTCTTTCCAGCGGAAACCGTGATCCGAGGCGAGCATCAGCACGGCGCCGCTGTCCGCCGCGAGCTGGCGGTATTCACCCAGCAGGCGGTCGATCTCCGCGAAGTAGCGCTCGGGCACGGCGGAGTAGAGAAGGAAATCGGACTGGGAGATCGCCCGCTGCCGCGGCGGCGCGTAGGGCGCGAAGATGTGGCCGATGGTGTCGGTCCCCTGGAAGTAGACGACGGCGAGGTCCGGCTTCTGCTCGGCGATCCACGAGCGCGCCAGGTCGTCGTAAGCCCTGGTTTCGATCAGGATGCGCCGCAGCGCGCTCACCGGATGGGCGTAGGGGTCCGGCCGGTTCCAGCTCCTCTCGAGGTCCTGCCCGCTCAGCGCGGGGAGATAGGCCCGCATCGCGGCGCGATCGGTGCTCCGCTCCGCACGGGCGAGAGCGTCGCGCGCCCAGGTTTCGCGGTTCGCGGGATGGATGAAGCCGGGCGGCGGCTGCGCATCCGTCGCGGTGAAGGAGAGAAATCGGTCGGAGACCAGCAGGCCGCGCACCGGCTCGGCGGGCCAGGTCGCCCACAATCCGAAAACGGCAACGCTCCGTCCGGCGTCCCCGGCCATCGTCCAGATCGCCGGCACCCGCCGCTCGTCGCTGGTGATCGGCTCGCGGTCGCCGGTGCGCGGATTGAAGCGGGTGAAGTCGAGGATGCCGTGCTCCAGCGGGCTGACGCCGGTCATCATCGTGGTCCACACCAGCGGCGACAGCGGCGGCTGGATCGTGGTCAGCGTCCCGGCCTGTCCTTCGCGCGCCAGCGCCGCGAGGTTCGGCATGATCCCGGACGCCATGTAGCTGTCGAGCAACTGCCAGTCCGCGCCGTCGAGACCGACGAAAAGGACGCGGCGGCCGGCGGTCCGGGTCGTCGCCGGAGCGTGCTTTCCACAGGCGGAGAGAAGCGGGAGCGCGAGGAGGGCTGCGGCGAGAAGAACGAACGGGGTCCGTCCGGTGCGGACGGACCCCGGTTGATCATGAAGAGGATGGAGGTGGGGGAGTCGGTCGGCCATGTCCGGCCGAGTCTATCCCCGGTGCCGGGCCGGAAGGATCAGGCGGCGCGCGCCTGCTTGATGAGCTCGGCAGTGCGTTTGTCCGTCGTCCCCTTGTTCGCCGCCGGGATGGACGGCAGGCTCGCGCTGAAATGCTCCTGGAAAGCTCCGACGGCGCCGATGGTCGTCGCATCGTATTGGCCGGTGACAGGGCAGTAGTACCCGATCGTCGCCAGGTCGCTCTGGAGCTCGCCGATCACGCCACCCGGGATGCCGGTGTCGGTGCGGCCGCCGTAGCGCGGCAATGAGTCGGTGTCCTTGGGCAGCAGGCGCAGCATCGGGAGTTTGTCGAAGAGACCCTTGTAGATGCCGCCCAGGGGGATCCCCGTCTTGAGCGGCAAGCCGAAGCCCTGCGCCCGCAATGTGACCCAGTCGAACTCCGGGCCCGGATCCCCGAACTTACGGCCGAGAGCAAAGGGCGCATTCTGCTGCGTGGCGATGTCGCTGTGTCCCACCACTTCCCGGGACACGATGCCGGTGACTCCTGCGCCGATGAGCCGCGCGATCAGATCTTGCGTCCCTCGGAGCTGCGCGGCAGGATACGGCGTGCCCGGGTTGTGGACCTGCTCGATTCCCACCGAGAACGTATTCACGTTGTCCTGGTTCCTCCAATGGCTGAAACCGGCATGGAACGCGATCTGCGATTCGTGGACGAACTTGATCACCTGGCCGTCGGTATCGACCAGGTAATGGATCGACTTGTTGTTGATGAATTCGTTGACGTTGCTGCTCACGTTGGCCGTGCCGGTCTGGTGTACGACGCACAGGGTGGCAGCCTTCAAGGCCCGCGAGCCGCCGGTCTGCTTCGACTTGATGAACACCGGCTGCAGGCTGGCGATGAGCTTGCCGTTGGCGTCGAGCTTCTGATCCGGATCGAGGACCTCCGCGATACGGTCGCCCGCCAGGCGGACCGTCACGCCCAGAGGGCGCCAGATGCGGTCAGGCCGCGGCTCGGTCGCCGCCAGGCTCGGGCCGACCGGATCGAGGGAGCTGTACTTCGGCTGGAACGCCACTTGGTAGACGCCATCCTCCACGCCCGGCAGGGGAAGTTGAGCCATGCCGCTTTGATCGGTGACGGTACTGGAGAGGAGCGCCGTGCCGCCGCGAAGCTCCACTGTGCATTCTTGCACCGGGTCGTCGAACGTGAGGAGCCGGTTGCGTGCCTGGACCGCGACCGTCGGGATGAATGTCTTCAGAACCACCGGCGGCGCGTTCACCACTTTTCCGTCTTCCACCGTCACGCTTCCCTTCACAATCAGAGCGCTGGTGCTGGTCGGAGTGGTCGGGAGCGTGGTGATGATCAGCGACGCGGTGTTGCCCGTCGGCTTCGGTGGCTCGAAGCGCGAGGTCGCGCCTGCCGGCAAGATGCCGCTCAGCGACAGCGTCACCTCGAGTCTTTGCGACGTGGGAGTCCGGGCCAGCGCGACGGCGTAGGTCGCGGTGGTACCGGACTTCAGGGTCTGGCTGGGGGGTGTGACCGCCAACGCGACCCGGCGGGGAGCCGGCATCACCGCCAGGAGCAGGACGAACGGGTCGTACGCCTGTTGGTCTCGGGTCGAGGTGCCATCGACCTTGATCTTGTATGTGTTTGGCGTCGTGCTGAACGACGTGTCGATCGTCAGCAGGAAGGGCTGGAACGACTGCGCCGGGTTGGGCGTTATGCTCAATTGGGAGTCCGGTGGCACGCCCTCCACAGAGATTGCCACGCCTTCGAAGACATTCACCCCGTTCACGACCCGCTCTGGCGTCAGCTCCAGTTGGAGCTTCTGGCCCGCCTTGATCGGAGGCACTGCGGACGCGAGAGGCGCCGGCTCCTGACCGGTGTCCGGTTCGATCACCAGGGCGCTGACCAACTGGAAGCCAGGCAAGGCCGCCCCGGCTTGTCGGAACTACGGACCGAGCCGTCGATTCAGATGAAGTGCGTGAAACCGATCGCTCGGCAGCTTCGTAAAGCAGGACATGAGCCTGCTCGTCAACGATGTGCGCTACGCGTCCCGCGTCCTGTGGAAGACCCCCGGATTCACCCTCGTCGCCCTGCTCACCCTGGCCCTGGCGATCGGCGCCAACACCGCGATCTTCAGCGTCATCAACGGCCTCCTCCTGCGTCCGTTGCCCTATCCGGAACCCGGCAACCTGGTCCAGGTCCAGCGCGGCTTCCAGGACGGCGAAAGCTCTTCGGTCAACGTCCCCGAGTTTCTTTTCGTCCGCGATCACAACAGCGTCTTCTCTGGCGTGACCACCTACGACAACCTGGGTGCGGGCTTCAACCTGGCCGGCGACGGCGTGCCCGAGCGCCTCGTGGTCTCGCGGGTGAGCCAGCGGTTCTTCTCGGTCTTCGGCGTCCGGCCGCAGATCGGGCGCGATTTCCTGCCAGAGGAGGACCGGCCCGGCGGCCCCAAGGTGGTGATCCTGAGCGACGGCCTGTGGCGGCGGCGCTTCGGCGGCGACCGCTCGCTGGTGGGCAAAACGCTCAACCTGAACGGCGAGAGCTATACCGTCGTCGGCGTCATGGCCCCGGGCTTCCGCTTTCCTCTCGCCGCAGAGCTGTGGACGCCGGTGGGCATCGATCCGGCCGACATGTCGAAAGCGAACTATCTGGAGATCACCGGGCGGCTCAGGGACGGAGTGTCGTTCGCCAAGGCACAGGCGGAGATGAAGGTGGTCGCCCGCCAGTTCGGCGCGTCCCATCCCGGCTTCGTGAACAAAGACGAAACGATCCGGCTCAAGACTCTCCAGGACCGCCTCTACGGGCAACTGCGGCCGGCGCTGCTCGTTTTGCTCGGCGCGGTGGGTTGCGTGCTGCTCATCGCCTGCGTCAACGTCGGCAATCTGCAGCTCGCCCGGGCGGCGGCGCGGCGGCGGGAAGTGGCGATCCGCGCCGCGCTCGGTGCCCGCATGTCGCGCATCTTTGCGCAGCTCATCACCGAGAGCGTGCTCCTCGCCCTGGCCGGCGGTGTTCTCGGGCTCTTTCTCGGCTGGGCGACCTTGAAACCGCTGCTTGCTCTGTCGCCTCTCGGCCAAGCGGGAGGACCCGCGGTGCAGGGCCTCTTGCCGCACATCGGCATCGACGGCAAGGTGCTCGCGTTCACGTTCGGCATCTCCCTGATCGCCGGAGTTCTTTTCGGTCTCGTGCCGGCCTTGCAGGCGACGCGGGTCAATCTCCATGAGCCGCTCAAGGAGGGGACGAACAAATCGACCGGCGGACGCACGATGCGGTTCGCCCGCTACCTGCTGGTGGTGAGCGAAGTCGCCCTGGCTCTGATGTTGATCACCAGCTCGGCGCTCCTCCTCAAGAGTTTCGCGACCATCACCAATCGTGCGCCGGGCTTCCGTCCCGACCACGTTCTCTCGTTGAAGATCTCTCTCCCCGAGGCGCGCTACGGCAAGCCCGCCGCCCTCGACCAATACACCCGCCGAATCGCCGAACGGGTGCGGACGCTACCCGGTGTAAAGGCGGCCGCGGTGGCCACTTCGCTCCCTATGGAGCTCGGGCCGGACCTCCCGTTCGCCATCGAAGGCAAGTGGCTCGGCGGCGACAGCCAGGAAGGCGTCGGCAACGCCCAATACCGCGCCTCGACCGGCGGCTATTTCGAGACCCTGCGCATCCCCTTGGCCGGCGGCCGGTACTTGACCGACCGGGACGTCAACAACTCGGAGCTGGTGGCGGTGATCAACGAGACCGCCGCCAAGAAATTCTGGAAGGGAGAGAACCCTCTCGGCGCGCGCATCCGGGTGGGCATGCCCTTCGTGCCCGATCTCGCGGATCCGCAGCCGCGCAGAATCGTGGGCATCGTCAAAGACGTCCGCGAGAGCGGCCTCGGCAACGACGTGCCACCGATCGTCTACGTGCCCATCGGCCAGGTCAATGCGGGGTTTACGGCGATGCTCGTCCGTCTGTTGCCCGCCTCGGTCATCGTGCAGACGGAGGGCGCGCCGACCGAGCTCACGGCGGCGGTGCGGCAGGCGATCTGGTCGATCGACGCGCAGCAGCCGATCACCAATGTGGGGACCATGAGCGAGATCGTCATGCGCTCGCTCGGCTCGGCCCGTTTCACCATGGTGCTGATGGGCGCCCTGGCGTTCCTCGCCCTGGTTCTCGCCGCGGTGGGGATCTACGGCGTGCTGTCCTACCTGGTCAACCAGCGCTCGCGGGAGATCGGTGTGCGCATGGCGCTGGGCGCGACCAGCCGGCGCGTCCTCCAGATGGTCGTGGGCCAGGGAATGGTCTCCGTCGGCATCGGCGTCGCGGCCGGCCTCGGCGGTGCCTATCTTTTCACCCGCCTCCTGCGCAGCCTGCTGGTGGGAGTGACGGTCCACGATCCATTGACCTTCATCCTGGCGCCCATCATCCTCGCCGCCGTGGCGCTCCTCGCCAGCTCCATCCCCGCCCGCCACGCCAGCCTGCTCGATCCGGTGCTGGCGCTGCGCCGGGATTGAACGCCGCCCGCGCCTGGCTCAACTCCCCGTGATCGGAGATCAAAACGGGAGCGCTCGAAAGAGCGCTCCCGTGGTGGTTCAGCGCAGAATGGGGAGAAGGGCGCGGACCGGGGTCGCGGGATTGGCTGCGATCCGGACGGGCTCGGCGAGCTCCGACGCTCCGCAGCCCTCTCTGGCGATCAGGGGACAGCGGAAGCAGACTTCCGCTCCCTCCTGGAGAAACCAGCGGCAGGCGTCTCGGATGGCGCACTCCGGGAGATCGTCGACCACCGAGGGGAGCTGCTCGACGATGCGGCTCGCGAGGCGGCAATCCGTCCCGTCGAAGTGCTGGCATGCACCGCCGGCACAGGGAGCTGCGATCCGGAAGACCTCGCCGGGGGCGACAGGTCCCGCGAGAGCGAGGAGCTCTTCGGTGACCGGCTGGGGGTGGTCAAGATAGGCGACTCGCGGCTGCTCGACACTGCCCAGGACCACGCCGAAGACGGCGCTGCCGGGCATCTCCGGCCGCGAGCTCGGACATTGGATCCGGGCGGGTGCCTGGGCGTGATCCGCCGTCGCGGGCTGAAGTCGCGGAGCCATTGTGCCGGCCTCGGATCAGTCGTTGGGTGGCAGGAAACCGGTAATGGGCGTCAAGTCGGTGGCACCCTGGGGTCTGCTCTCCTGATCCTTGACAGCGCGGTGGACCGCGGTCGCCGTGGCCGCTGCGAGCTGATCGACAGTGATCTTCTGTGACTTGGACATGGGAAACACCTCCAGCCAACGGTATGCCGACGCCATTGTCGCACACCTTTTGAGAGCCCATATCATAGAGCGTTCCTGCCGAAGAATCCAGGAAACGTGCCTCCGAACAGGAGCTCGTCAAAGCCGGGGCCCCAGCGTCTGGGGAGGATCGGCGACGGCGGAGGAGACGCGAGCTCGACAACCTTGAGCCTTCGCTACACCCGCTGCACATCCGCCGCGATCAGCCGGTGGACGACCGGGCCTTCGGGGCCTTGGTGGAAGACGCGGACTTTCTCCACGGTGTCGCGGTCGGAGACGGTGGCGCGTTCGCGCTGGCGGAGGTACTCGAGCCAGGATTTCATCAGAAAGACTTCGGTGTAGCGGCCGGACACCGCGGAGTCGGTGAAGAGACCCCATTGCAGCGCGCCGTCGCGGCGGCGGATGCGGCGGACTTCGTCCATGGCGCGGGTGAATTCGTTGGAGCGCTCCGGGTCGATTTCGTATTCGACCGTGATCAGCACCGGTCCGCGCTCCGGCTCGGGCTCGTGGTGGACGATCAGGGTCGGCCATTGGCGGGAAGGTGAGAGGTTGAGCCCTTCGCCGGATTTGAGATGGAAGCGCAGGGTGAAGAGGAGGCCGATGACCATGCCGGCGACGGAGATCAGCAGCGACTCCGCGACACCCGCGTGATCGGCCACCGCGCCCCAGAGAGCGCTGCCGAGGGTCAGGCCGGCGTAGAAGATGAGCATGTAGACCGAGAGCGCCCGGCCGCTCACCCAGGAGGGCACCACGGTCTGCACCGCCACGTTGAGGCTGGAGAGGTGGGAGAGCCACGCGCCGCCGGCGAGGACGAGCGCGACGCAGACCACCGGAAAGCTGTGGACCAGGGCGAGCACGGCCGTCGAGCCGGCGAAGACCATCGTCGCGACCGCCACCACCAGATCCGTCGAGTTGTTGCGCTTCAGGCGGGGGAGGATCATCGCCGCCGCCACCGCGCCGAGGCCGAGAGCGGTGAGCAGGACGCCATAGCCTCCAGGGCCCTGTTTCAGGTCGATGCGGGCGACGATCGGCAGGAGCGCCCAGAGCGAGCTGGCGCAGAGCACGAAGACGCTGCCGCGCACGATCGGCGCGATCACCTCCGGCGCGTGGCGCACATAGCGGAGGCCGGTGCGCATGGCGCCGAAGAAACGTTCCGCGGGGAGCATGGATTCGACCGACGGCCGGCGCCACAGGAAGAGGACCACCACGACGCCGAGGAAGGAGACGGCGTTGAGCAGGAACGTCCAGGCCGGCCCCGCCGCCGCCACCAGCAAGCCGCCGATCGCCGGACCCGCGGCGCGGGCGATGTTGAAGCCGATGCTCTGGAGCGTGATGGCGCCGGCGAGATCCTCCCGCGGCACCAGTTCCGGCACGATCGCCTGCCAGGGAGGACCGTTCAGGGCCGCTCCGAGCCCGAGCAGGAAGGTGAACGTCAACAGCCACCAGGGAGTGACCTTGCCGAGCATCGTCATCACCCCGAGCGCCGTCGCCGCGACGGTCATCCAGATCTGGGTGACGAGGAGGATGCGCCGCCGGTCCAGCACGTCGGCGAGCGCGCCGGCCGGGAGCGACAGCAGAAACATGGGAAGGCTGGTCGCCGCCTGCACGAACGCCACCAGGAAGGCGGACGTGGACAACGACGTCATCAGCCACGACGCGCCGACGCCCTGCAGCCAGGTGCCGATGTTCGAGGCGACGCTGGCGATCCACAGCCAGCGGTAGATCGAATGGCGCAGCGGACGCCAGGGAGAAAGGCCGGCCGGTTTCGCGCTGGAGGCTTCGCTGGTCATCCGCGAGGGAGAGTGTATCTGAAGCCTGGGGCGGGGAGGCAGTCCGATCAGCCTCTGTTGAGCTCCTCAAGCTGGCGGCGGAGACGAGCCAGCTCTTCTTCGGCGACGCGGCGGCCTTCGGCCTCCTGCGCGGCGTGGGTCTCTGCAACCCGCCGGGCCTCGGCCTCCTTGTGCCGCTCCTTCGCTTCCGCCGCGGCACGAGCCTCCGCGGCTTCGATCAGGCCCTTGAGCTCATGAACCCAGGGGAGCGGCTCGCCGGTGACGGCGTTCACGAGACGCAGCTTCTCTCCTTCGGAGCACAAGAGGAGACCGGTGGTCTCGCTCACCAGCGAGCCATCTTCTTGCTGGGGGACGGCAAGATAGCGGCCATGCCGCAGGCGGAATCCCTGGAGCCGCGGGGACAGGTACTCGCCGAAAGGATCGAAAAGAAAGTACTCCGCGACGCCGAGGCGGGCGTAGATCTCCTTCTTCGCGAGGTCCTCTTCGCTGGTGCTCTCGGAGGTGACCTCGATCACCAGGCACGGTGCGGCTTTCGAGGATCAATTCTAGCATCGCAGCCAGCTCTCACGGCACCAGCGGCCGGACCGGCCGCTGGTCCGGAGCGGTGAAGAACCAATGGACCAGCGAGGCGGCGGCGGGTTTTCCGAGGGGAGCGTTGGCGGTCTCCAGGCGGAGGGCGTTCAAGGCTTTGATGGGGTCCTCGACGGTGTCGAGGCCGCCGTTTCTGTTGAGGTCGAAGCCTCCCACGGCGATGGCGAGGCGGGCGAGGAGGGGGGATTCTTCCGGCGGTCCCATCGGGACGGCCCAGACGTGCAGGGCGGTGTCCGAGGCGAGGTACAGGCGCGTGCTGTCGGCGGAGAAGGCGGCGTCGAAGATCTTGCCGCCGGGTACCATCGGATTGCCGAGCGGACGCCCGGTCTGCGCGCTCCACAGGCGCGCCGAGGTCGAGGCCATGACGAGCACGCGCCGGCCTCCGGGGCCGATGCGGAGGTCGGTGACCGCCGGAGCGAGTAGCCGGTCGCCGATGGATTCGCCGGTCTCGGCGTTCCAGCGGCTGACCTGGAAGTCTTTCCCCACGCCCAGGATGCTGCCGTCCGGCCCGAAGTAGGCCCAGGAGAAGCTGCCGCCTCGGGAGTGTTTGAGCTGGTGGATCAGCCGGCCGGTGACCACGTCCCACAGACAGACGCTCTGGCTGCCGGCCACGGCGAGGAGCCGGCGGCCGTCGGCGCTGAAGACCGCCCACTCGATGGCGTCACCGGGAGACTCCAGGGTGGTCACCACCCGGCCGGTGCGCGCGTCGACGATCTGGAGCGTCTTGTCGTCGGGGGTGAGGAGGAGATGCTTGCCATCCGGGGTGAAGGGCGTCGCAGCGCTCGGCACTTGCGGCGAGGGCTGCCACTGGGGCTGGTGCGGGAGGAGGCCGGTCAACGGCTTGCCGCTCGCGACGTCGATCAACTGGACTGCGTGCAATGAAGGGACGATGAGGGCTGTGCTGCCATCGGGGCTGATGTCGCTGTACGCCGCGTAGCCGGGCAGGGGCACCTGACCGGCGATGTGGCCCGCCTGGAAGTCCCAGACCAGGACCTGGCCATGGCGGATCACCGCCACCTTCCGGTCGTGGTCGACGAAGTGCACCCAGACGATTCCGGTCATGCCGGACAAAGACTTCCCCTGGACCGCGCCGGTGGCGGTGTCGCGGACGAGGAGCACTCCGTTCTCGACCAGCGCCACCAGGTGGCCGTCCGCGTCGTTGAGATCGGCGGCGTCGAGCTTGCCGCGGGACACCTGGGCGATCAGGGTTTTTTCCGGCGTCGTGGGAGACAGGACGCGGACCGTGTTGTTTCCCCGGACGACGATCAGGTTCCGGCGATCGGCGGAGAGACGCGCGGCGGTGACGTCGATGACGGGCTGATAGAGGTCGCTCCTGGTCTCGATGTCGCGCAGCCGCAGGACCTGGTCGTCGGTGAGGAGCAGGTAGGATTTTTCGTCGGCGCTCAAGGAGGAGGACAACCGGCTTCCTTCCGCTTGCAGGTGGTCGACCGCCTGGCCGGTGTGAACGTCCCAGAGGCTCAGCACGCTGTCCTCGGCCTCGGTTTCGAGGAGGTTGGCCCACAGCCTGGCGTAGCGGACCGGCGACTCGCGATGGATCATCGCGAGAGCAGCGCCGGTGGCGGTGTCCCAGATCCTGACGTGATGACCATCCTCCTGGACGACGGCGACCAGGCGGCCGTCCGGGCTCAGCTTCGGGTCTCCGGCCGCGGTGCCGACGACGATGGGGTTGCCGCCGGCGCGGCCGGTGCGGACGTCGTACACCAGGATCGACCAGGTCCCGCCGCGGTTTTGCAGCCGCAGGATGTGCTCGCCGTCCGGGCTGTAGAGCGTGCGGAGATCCGCGCTGGGGACCGGCGGTCCCGCCTCGCCGCCGCTCACCGTATCGAAGAAACGGGTCGTCTCGGCGCCTCTTTGGATCAACACCCGGCAGTCCGGCCCGAGGCAGCCGAGCTTGCCGTCCGCGTTGGCGAACGGTCCACCGACCGTCTTGGCGGTCGCGGTGTCCCAGACCAGGGTGCCGCTCTTGCCGGTGGTGACGAGGCGCGAGCCGTCGGCGCTGTAGTCGACCTCCGAGATGGCGCCCGCCGGATCACGCAACGGCTCGCCGATCCGGCGCAGCCCCAGGGAGTCCCAGAGTTGCACCATCCCCCTGTGGTCGATGACGGCATGCGTGCTCCCATCCGGTGAGAGGAGCACCGACAGGGCCTCGGGATGGTGGACTTCGCGGGCGGGCAGCAGCCAGGGCCGGCGGAGCAGGAGGTCGAGGAGCAGGCTGCGGGCGCCGAGGTTCGCCGGGTCGCGGCTCAGGGCGTCGGCCAGGCAGGCGAGGGCCTCATGGGAGCGGATGTTCTGGAGGTTGAGCGCCCGCTCGACGTCCGAGCTGGCGAGGACGGTGTCGACTTTGAGCTTGCCGCGATAGGCGAGGACCGACAGCACGGCGACACCGGCGAGCAGACAGGCGACGAGGACGAGGATGTTCCGGTTGCGCCGGAGCTGCCGCCGCATCGTGCGCTCCCGCTCGACCAGCACCAGCCGCTCCGCCTCGGCGCGCTCCAGCGCCTCCTTTTGACGCCGGGTGTCGCGGCTGTGGCGCACGACGCCGGTCAAGACGTCGTGGGTCAGCTCCAGGCGCTGGCCGGCGCCGCGGTCCTCGATGCGCAGCAGGCGCCGTTCGGTGAGCCGGTCGATGGCGGCGCGCGTCACACCCGGGGTGGCGAGAGCGTTCTCCAGGGCGACGCTGTCGCGGAAGCCGGAGACGGTGATCAGCCGCTCCTCGATGAAGCCGCGGACCTCGCTCGGCAGATCGGCGAGGCTGCGCTCATAGAGGTCGGTGAGGATCTCGGTGCGGCTGCCTTCGAGAAGGCGGGCGGTGATCTGCGCTTCGCCCCGCGCCTTGCGCTTGTTGTTGAGCTCGCGGCAGACGATGCTGAGGAGCGCCGGCTCGACGTCCATGGCGGCGAGCGGCGTCTGCTCGGTCGCGGACTTGCCGGCGACGAAGCGGACCACCTCCTCGGCGACCGGTCTCTCCAGCAGGCCGCCGCCCGGCAGGGTGACCACGCGCAGCGCGTTCTCGCCGTTCATCCGGCGCACGCGCAAGCGGTTGTTGCCGATCGTGCGGATGCGGTCGCGCAGCGCTTCGAGGTCGGGGAGGAAATCCTCGCGCAGGCTGAGCAGGATCTTGTAGGGATGGCGGCTGAACGAAAACTCCTTCGCTTCGGCCGGATTCTCATCCAGGCGCGCCTTGACCGCGGCGGGCGGATATCCCTCGGTGAGCGAGGCGAGCGTCTCGATCAGCTCGCCGGCTCCGGGCCGGCCGCTGCCCAGGGTGAAGATCTCCTCGAACTGATCGAACGCGAGGAGCGGGACGACCGGGCGGTTGCGCGCGCTCCAGAAGTCGTTGCCCACGCGGTGGAAGTGCTCCCACAGCGTCTCGCCGGGCCGCGGTGCCGGGATCTCGGCGCCCGCCGCTGCGGCGGCGCGCGCGATGGCGTTCAGCACCTGCTCGGCGTACGGCGGGCTGCCGTCCGCATGCGCCAGGCGCAGGGAGACGGGCAGCACGTTCTCCTCGCGCAGCCGGGGGAACAGGCCGGCCTGGAGAAGCGAGGTCTTGCCGAGGCCCGAGAGACCGAAGAGGATGGTCAACCGCTCGCGCAGCACCAGGCGGACCAGCTCTTCCGTCTCGCTCTCGCGGCCGAAGAAGAACTCCTGGTCCGCTTCGCCGAACGACGCGAGACCCGGCCAGGGATTCTCGGCGTCGATCGCGCCGGTATCGGATGATGGGGCGGAGGGGGCGTCCGTTGCGCTCATGATTTGCTCATGACGTCGCCGCCAACTGGCGCTGGTAGTCGCGGAAAAGCTGGCGCAGGATCGCGACCAGGTCCGGGCTCGGCGCGCCCGGCTCGATGCGCACCCAGTTGAGCTTGCGGAAGCGCTCCGGGATCATCGGATCGTTCGGCGCCACGTCGTCGATCACCACCGGAATGATGTAGCGCTGGTTCGCCGGCACCTGCACGGCCACCTTTTCGGCGTGGTCCCACTCGATGCGGAAGAAGCGGCGCCGCTCGGTGAGGGTGTTGCGCGACAGGATGGGGATGAACAGCGAAGCGTTCTCGATGTTCCGCTTGATCTTGGCCTCGTAGTCGTCGCCCGCCTGGAGCGCCTGGCGGTCGAACCAGACGTCCACGCCGGCGGCCTCCAACTGCTGGCGCAGGGCATCGACGGCGGGCCGATCCTCGCTGGCATAGCTCAGGAAGATCGAGCCGGCGAGCATCTCCAGCGGATCGCCGATCACGCGCGCCGTCTCCGGAGGCGGTGCCGCCGCGGCCTCCTGCTCCGGATGCCGCTCGCTCCAGCGGCGGGAGAGCTCGTCGACGAACTCCAGCGCGCCGCCGCCCTGGAAGACCTTGGTGCGCGAGCTGAAGCGCTGGAGGAAGGCGACGAGGGCCGGATCGTCGCGCATGCCGGCGTCGGCCACGATGTCGGTCTTGCCGCGCGCCATCCACAGCCGCTCGCGGCGGGCGATGCGCAGGAAGAAACGCGCCAGCCAATCGGGGAAGCTGCCGCCGATCAGCAGGAGCTGCGCGC
Organism: Thermoanaerobaculia bacterium; assembly: GCA_036264355.1. Classification (GTDB taxonomy): domain Bacteria; phylum Acidobacteriota; class Thermoanaerobaculia; order Multivoradales; family UBA5704; genus UBA5704. Next base: position 26,197 of record DATARD010000397.1, on the reverse strand, counting down.
GGGCCATCTCGTCGAACAGGAGGTTGGGCCGGTGGCTCTCCGACTGCAGGGAGTAGACGAACTCGAGGGTATCCTCGTCGGTGACCGCGTAATCCGGCACCGCCGAGAGACGCCCGAAGATGTGGAAGACCACCGGCCGGTCCATCGCGTCGAGCGGCTGGTCGAGGTCCTGCACCGAGCTCGGCGAATAGGCGAAGACCCGGGTGCGCGGCTGACCGCCGAAGCGGACCTCGTTGAGCGCCATCTCCAGCATCGGTCCAAACGTGGTGGTGACGAACAGCTTGAACGGCCGGATGCGCGCGAGCTTGAGGAGCGCCTCGGGGATCGGGAAGCGGTCCTTCGGCGGCACGATCGACTTGATGGCGGGGTAGATGTCCTCGAGCTCGCCGCCCTGCGCCAGAAAACGGCTGGCCACCTCGTTGAGGGCGCCCCGTTCGGGCAGGTCCTCGGCCGACACCTCGAGGTACTCCGCCAGCCGTTCCGCCAGCCAGCCGTAGAGCGGCATCGTCGTCCCATCGGTCGTCCCGTCGATTTTACCGCCGGCAGGGACCCGCAGCAGGTCCTGGCCGATCACGGGCACGACCCGGCCTTCCTCAATGAGTTGAAGAAGCTGATCCCAGAAGCGGGGTCCTTCGGTTCCTGGAGGCTTTACGGCCATAGGGGCGAACCGCAGCGTATGCACCCGGAGCGGGGCTGTCAACGGGGCCGATTTCCGCCACTCAGCTAGTGGTGGTTGCCGCCGTACTCCGCGGGTGTTCCGTCGGACCAGTTACGCACCGGCACGAAGAAAAGAGTGAAGGGCAGCAGGTCGCTGGGAGCTGAATAGACGGGCGAGCCGGGAAGGTCTGCGCCCCATTCCGAGCCGGGGCCCGGGGGGCCCCAGAACATCACATGCGGATGCCAGGGGCCTCCGGCGTCGTCGCCCAGATATCCTTCCTTCGACAGCATGAAGCACATGGAGCCCGCTTCCGGTGCCGTGATCTGTTTCGCCGCGATTGCGGCCTTGGTCTGCTTGATCATCTCATCTCTGGAGACGCCGGACAGCACCCATTGGGTGCGCTGGAGATAGGACGGAAGCACAGAGCGCGCCGCCGCCGCGTTGACACACTCGGGAGCACGGTTTTTCGGGTTCCAGAAATCCGCGTTGTCGAAATTGTTCTCCCAGGACCTCCCCACGTAGCAGACGAAGCCGTTCGTGCCTTTGACCGCGGTCTCATAGCCGTGGGTACCGAGCACCAGGATCTCGGCCTTGTCCGAGACCGAAGCAGGCGCTGCGCTCCGGGCGAGCGCGATCTCAGCGGCCCGGTCCATCGTGTACTGCGCCAGGGGGGCCATGGCGGGATAGGGGTTCTTGACGTCATCAGCACGGGCCGGGCTGATCGCAGCCAAGGGGAGGACCAGGATGAGCAGGCTGTGTGAGATCCGGGTCAAGACATCATCCTTCGGCCTAACCAGCTTGTTGCTCATCGGCGTCGTGTTACGCATGGGCTCGCCTCCCAGTTGGACACAATGATAGCTTGCATCGACTTTCTGTGCAGGGTCTTGCCATCGTCGTGCCATCGGGATAGATTGTCCGGCAGATCGCGAATCATCCCGCCCGATACCTTGATGACTTCTTGAGTGGGAGGTTGCTGGAATGAACAAGATGGGGTTGCTATTCTTGGCCGTTCTCTGTCTGCCCATGGCCGCGCTTGCCGATCAGATCAGCTCAGTGGTGCCGCAGTCCTTCTACGTGTTCGACGCCGAAGAGTCCATCACGATCAGCGGAACCGGATTGACGGGAACCGACTCGACCGTGGTCGAGTTCTCCGGCGACGCCGGCGATTTCATGGTCGTGCCGACCTTGGCAAGCGATACGTCGCTGTACGTCGGGGTACCGGACGCCTTGTTCGGCGCAGCCGGAAGGTACACGGTCACGGTGTTGGCGACGGACACCGGCGGGGCGGTCCGGCAGATCGGTCCAGGCACGTTGGACATCATCGACCGGCCGGTCACCGACCAGACGGTGCTCGTGCTGCCAGATGTCGTCGTCGCCGAGGCGACGAGCCCGGCGGGGGCCATCGTCACCTTCGACGTGTTCGGGGTGACCTCGGACGGCTCCGTCGTGGGCGCGGCGTGTAGTCCAGCCTCCGGCACGTCGTTCCCGTTGGGTACCACGACCGTTCACTGCTCGTCCGGCAGTGCGGAGGGAGACCTGTCCGTCGTCGTTACCGATACGACGCGGCCCGTCGTCACGGTTCCGGCAAACATCGTCTCTCCCACGCCGGTCGTCACGTTCACCGCGACGGCCACGGACAACCTCGACGGCACTCTGCCGGTGGTCTGTGATCCGGCATCCGGATCGACGTTCGCCCTCGGGGAGACGATCGTCGCCTGTAGTGCCGAGGACGCGCATGCCAACGTCGGGACGGCCTCTTTCTCGGTCGTCGTCGGCGTTCCGCCCACCCTCGACCTCCCGGCCGACTTCACCGTCGAGGCTACCGGGCCGGGCGGCGCCGTCGTGACGTACACGGTGAGCACCAGTCCGGGAGCGACGGTCGCTTGCGTGCCGCTGTCGGGCGCGACGTTCCCGCTGGGGACGACGACGGTCCAGTGCACCGCGACGGATACTCTCAGTCATCTGACCACCACCGGTGCTTTCTCGGTAACCGTCGCCGACACGACGCCGCCGTCGGTCACCAGCATCGTGGCTTCCCCGTCGAACCTCTGGCCGCCCAATCACAAGATGGTCGCCGTGAGGGTCACTGTGACGGCGCAGGACGCAGTCGACCCGGCGCCGGTATCAAGCATCGTTGCGGTCACGTCCAACCAGCCGATCAACGGTCCGGGAGACGGCAACACGGCACCCGATTGGGAGATCACCGGGCCTCTCACGCTCAATCTGCGTGCGGAACACGCCGGCGGCGCCGACCGGCTGTACACGATCGAAGTGGTCACCACGGACTTCTCGGGGAACAGCACGACCAGCACGGTCGTCGTTTCGGTTGCTCATTAACCCGAGGGCGGCCATGCAGGGTGCCTGACGGCATCCTGCGGACCGCCCCTCCGAAAACCGGGGGAGATGTACAATCTCCCCCGTGATCGCATCGTCGTTGCTTCTCGCCGCCTCCCTCCTTGGTCCCCCAGCGCCTTCCGCACCTTCTCCCCAAGCTCCGCCCGCGCCGGCTGCCGCGGTTCAGGAAACGCACGAGGCCGGCGTCGCCGTCCAGGTGCTCGACGCCAAGGGCGAGCCGCCACGCGCGGGGACTCCGGTCCAGCTCACGGTGACCGAGGACGGCGCGGCCCGCAAGGTGCTGGCCGTCGGGCCGGTGGTGGAGGAGCGGCCGTGGCGGCTGGTGATCTGGTTCGACCGCATGCTGAGCGGCTCGCGGACGATCCGCGGCGCGGCCGGCGCGCTGGCCGCGCAGGCGCAGCTCCTGGTCGGCATGGGCACCGTCGAGGTGATCGTCGCCGAGCCCGAGCCGCGGGTGCTTCTCGAAGCCAGCCGGGACGCCCATGCGGTCGATGAGGCGCTGTCGCGCCTGTTCCTCACCGGCGAAGGGCGCGACGATCTGCGCGGTTTGCGGCAGCGGTTCATCGATATTGCCGGTACACGGGCGTCTCCGGCCTCGGCCGCCGCGGGGACGGACACCCGGTCGCGCGCCGAGGAGGCGATGGCGGAGGAGGTGCGGCTGGTGGCGCGCCAGCAGGACACCCTGGTCGGCTGGTTGGCGGAGCAGCGGAGCGAAGCCAACGTGGCGGACCGGCCGACTGCGCTTCTGCTGGTGAGCGACGGCTTCGACCGCGATCCCCGGGAGCTGTATCTCGCCCAGGTGAGCGATCCGGCGGTGCATGCCGCGCTCGAAAAGTCGCTGCCGGCCGGCGCTCTCGACGCCACCTCCCAGGAGACGGCGCGGACGGCGGCGGAGCTGGGCTGGACGGTGTTGACCCTGCCGGTGGGCGACGAACGCCTGCCGGAGCTGCGCCGCTTTTCGCTCGGCACCGAGGGGTCGCCGGGGGTGACGATCCGCCCCGGGGCCAAGCCCGAGCCGGCGCCCGCGCCTGTTTCGGTCCTGCTGCATCCGAAGGAGCCGCTCACCCTGATGGCGGACGCGACCGGCGGCGAGCTGGTCGCCGGTCCCTCGGGAGTGCCGGCGGCGCTGACCCGGCTGCACTACCGTTTCTGGCTGCGCTACGAAACCCCGGCTGCCACGATGACCAGTCCTCTGGTGGTGACCTCCGCGACGCCCGGGCTCACCGCGAAGGCCCGGCGCTGGGCGGCGCCGCTGACCCCCGAGGGCGTCTCGGCCTGGCGGGCGCGGCGGCTGCTCGCCGAGGATGAAGAGGAAGAGTCCGGCGATCTCCATCTCTCGTCGGGTCTCAAGAACGGCGTCGTCGAGCTGCGTCTCGATCCGGACGCGCGGCCGGCGGCGGGCGGTCCGCCGTTGCGCCTGACTCTCGTGGTGTCGATCGCCGCGAGCCTCGCCGCGCCGACGGTGACGCAGCGCACCCTGACCGCGCAGGACATCGGCGAGGACGGCACCTGCCACATTCCGTTCCCGCTGCCCGCGGACACCGACCGGCTGGCCGTCCTGGTCGACGATCCGGTGCACGGAGCCTGGGGCGGCCGGGCGATCGACGTCGGAGCCGGGGGAGCGGAAGAGGGAGACGAGGAGGCGGAGAAGACTCCCGACACGCTGCACGGCGGCCGGCTCACCGGGCCGCCCGCGGTAAGGCCCATCACGCACGGCACCGGTGTGCGGATCGTGAATCCGTCCTCCAACAAGGTGACCGGACCGGTCGACGTCGAGGTCGAGGTGAAGCTCCCCGGCCAGCGCCGCCTCGACCGTTTGGAGATCTTCTGGAACGACGAGCTGCAGGCCACCCTCTATGCGCCGCCCTTCCGCCACCGCTTCGTGGTGCCGCGCGGCCGGCCGGTGGGCACCCTGCGCGCCGAAGGGCATCTCGACGACGGCTCGATCGCCGAGGACGCCATCCTGCTCAACGGCTCGACCCTCGGCGAGCGGGTGGACGTGCGGCTCGTCGAGCTGCTGGTGGTGGTCACCGACAAAACGGGCCACCCGGTGCGCGGCCTCGCCCGCAACGACTTCCGCCTGCTGCAGGACGGCAAGGACCAGGCCATCGCGAGCTTCGACGACGCGGGCGATTTCCCGCTCACCGTCGGCCTCACCATGGACACCTCGGCCAGCATGTTCATCAAGCTGCCCGGCGTCGTCGACGCGGCGCGCTCGCTGCTGACCGGCGGCCTGTCGCCGCGCGACAGCGCCTTCCTCATCGGCTTCGCCACCGAGCCGCGTCTCCTGGTCACGCCCACCCGGGACCTGCGCTCTGTCTCGGCGGGCCTCGACACGCTGACCGCGGACGGCGGCACCAATCTCTTCCAGGCGATTCAATACTCCCTGGAGGAGATCCGCAAAGTCGGCGGCCGGAAAGCGCTGATCATCTACTCGGACGGCATCGGCCAGGGCGAGCACGGCTACCGCGACTGCCTGCGCGCCGTGCGCGAGAGCGGCGTCCCGGTCTATCTCATCGTCACCAACGCCGTCGCCGCGCACGCCGTCGAAGAGCACACGCCGCTCAGCCGCTACGCCGAGAAGCTCGAGCGCCTCGCCGACATCACCGGCGCCAAGACCTACTTCGTCGCGCCGGGCCAGGACCTGAAGCCCACCTACGCCGAAATCCTCCGCGAGCTGCGCAGCCAGTATCTCGTCGCCTACTACCCCAAGGCCAACGAGCTCGACGTCTGGCGCCGCGTCGAGGTCGAGCTGAAGGACAAGGGGAAAGGCTACAAGGCGCGGACGCTGAGCGGGTTCTATACGCGGCCGTAGGGCCACCTCCGGGAGAGGGGGAAACTCTTGCGGAGCTTTTGTTTTCACTTTGGGCGGTGGCGCCCCTCTCCCGGTTGGCGGGAGGGGATGGGAGAGGGGACGGGGGTGAGGCTTCGCCGGGGCGACCCCGGCGTCGCGGACGCCGCCGCTTGACGTCTCGGCTATGATCGTCGCGCCATGGCCAAACCCGCCCTCTTCGCCGTCGACGACGATCCCGAGGTCCTGCGCGCGGTCGAGCTGGACCTGCGCCGCAAGTATGGCGAGACGTATCGCATCCTGAAGGCGAATTCCGGCGCCAGCGCCCTCGACACTCTGCAACAGCTCAAGCAACGCGGCGATCCCGTCGCCCTGCTCCTGGTCGATCAGCGCATGCCGCAGATGACCGGCGTCGAGCTGTTGGAGAAGGCGATCCCGCTCTATCCCGGCGTCAAGAAGGTCCTGCTCACCGCCTACGCCGACACCGACGCCGCCATCCGCGCGATCAACACGGCACGTGTCGACTACTACCTCCTGAAGCCGTGGAATCCGCCGGAAGAGGCGCTCTATCCGGTGCTCGACGACCTGCTGGGCGATTGGCAGGCGTCGTTCCGTCCGCCGTTCGAGGGCATTCGGGTCGTCGGCCACCGCTGGTCTCCGGCGTCGTTCGACGTGCGCGACTTCCTCACCCGCAACCAGATCCCCTATCGCTGGCTCGACGTCGAAACCAGCGAGGAGGCGCAGAAGCTCCTCGCCCTGGTGGACGGCGAGCCGCGCCTGCCGGTGGTGTTCTTCCCCGACGGCACCACGCTGCCCGAGCCGCCGCGCGGCGAGCTGGCGGCTCGGCTCGGTCTGCGCACCCGGGCGGAGACCAACTTCTACGACCTGGTGATCGTCGGCGGCGGGCCGGCCGGATTGGCGGCGGCGGTCTACGGGGCCTCGGAAGGGCTGCGCACGCTGATGATCGAGCGCGACGCGCCCGGCGGCCAGGCGGGGACCAGCTCACGGATCGAAAACTACCTGGGATTCCCTTCGGGTCTCTCCGGCGCCGACCTGGCGCGGCGGGCGGTGACCCAGGCGGCGCGGTTCGGGGTGGAGATCCTGTCGCCGCAGGAGGCGCTCGGCGTGCGTCTGTCCGACTCCTACCGCATCGTCAGCCTGGCGGACGGTGGGGAAGTAAGCTGCCACGCCCTGCTCGTCGCGACCGGCGTCTCCTACCGCAAGCTCGACGTCCCCGGCGTCGAGGCGCTCACCGGCGCCGGCATCTACTATGGCGCGGCGATGACCGAGGCCCTCTCCTGCCGCGACGAGGATGTCTTCATCGTCGGCGGCGCCAACTCGGCCGGCCAGGCGGCGATGTACTTCGCCCGCTATGCCCGCAAGGTGGTGATGCTGGTGCGCGGCGACTCGCTCGCCAAGGGGATGTCGCAATATCTCGTCGATCAGATCTGCAAGACGCCCACCATCGAGGTGCGCTACCACGCCTCCGTCGCCGCCGCGCGAGGCGACGAGAAGCTGCGCGAGATCGACGTCCGAGACAGTACCTCCGGCGCCGTCGAGACCCTTCCCGCAAGCTCTCTCTTCATCCTGATCGGAGCCCAGCCGCGCACCGACTGGCTGGAAGGCGTCGTGCAGCGCGACGACCGCGGCTTCATCCTCTCCGGCCCCCAGCTCCTGCGCGAAGGAGGCCGCCGTCCCATCGGCTGGCCGCTCGACCGCGACCCCTTCCTCCTGGAGACCAGCGTCCCCGGCATCTTCGTGGCCGGCGACGTCCGCCACGGCTCGGTGAAGCGCGTCGCCTCGGGAGTCGGAGAGGGAGCGATCGCGGTGTCATTCATCCACGAATACCTGGGCGGGCTGTGACGGTCACCCGAACTCGATCACCAGCTCGTCGACGTAGCACCACCCCCACTCCTCCCCCGGCTCGATGGAGCGCATGAGCGGGTGCTGGCTGGAGTGGAAATGCTGCGTCGCGTGCCGGTTCTTCGACGAATCGCAACATCCGACGTGCCCGCACACCATGCACAAGCGTAGGTGCAACCACGTGTCGCCCGACTTCAGACACTCCTCGCAGCCCTTCGTCCGTGGTTTGACACTATGGATCTGATCCAGGTGAGTACAGTGCGGCCTCATGGAGATCCCCCTCGGTTTTCGGCTCTGGGGGGAAGAGTAGCACTGCGCCCCCCTTGACGCCCCCTCCATCCTGCTTTATCCTTCCATCCGGATCTTCGGATGAATACTCTCTCGCTCACCCCGGAACCCCTGCTCTCGCGGCTCGAATCGCTCGCCGATCCGATCCGTCTGCGGCTGCTCGTGCTGCTGGAGGAGAACGAGCTGTCGGTCTCAGATCTCGCCGGGATTCTCCAGATGCCGCAGTCGAGCGTGTCGCGGCATCTCAAGCCGCTGGCCGAGCAGGGGTGGATCGTGTCGCGCAGCGAGCGGACGGCGAATTTGTACCGGATGGCGAACGGCGAGCTTCCCGAGGCGTCGCGCAAGCTGTGGGAGCTGTCGCGGCAGGAGATCACCGCCTGGCCGCAGCTCGCGCACGACCGGTTGCGGCTGGAGCAGCGGCTCGCCGAACGTCAGCCGGATGCCCGCGCTCTGTTCGCCGGGATGGCGGGGGAGTGGGAGCGCCTGCGCTCGGAGCTCTACGGCGACCGCTTCACCGAAGCGGCGCTCACCGCGCTGCTGCCGCCGCACTGGGTGGTGGCCGACCTCGCCTGCGGCTCGGGCAGCGTGACCGTGCGGCTGGCGCCGTTCGTCGCCCGCGTGCTCGCCGTCGACCGCACGCCCGAGATGCTCGACGCGGCGCGCAGCCGCGCCCGCGACTTCAAGAACATCGAGTTCCTGGAGGCGGACCTGGGCGACCTGCCGATCCCCGCGGGCACCTGTGACGCGGCGCTCGTCCTCCTCGCGTTGACCCATCTCGAACGTCCGGCCGCCGCGCTCGCCGAGATGGCGCGCATCCTGCGGCCCGGTGGCCGCGCCGTCGTGGTCGATCTCCTGCACCACGACCGCGACGACTTCCGCCGCCAGATGGGCCAGCTCCGCAACGGTTTTCGCGCCACCGAGCTGGCGCAGCTCCTGACCGGCGCCGGCCTCGTCTCCGTTTCCTGCTCCCCGCTCTCCCCTGAACCTCAAGCCAAAGGGCCGGCTCTGCTCCTCGCCACGGGAGCCGTGCCCGATTTGATCTCTGATAAGACCTCTGATGAAAGGAAGGCTTCATGACCACGACTGCCGCGAACATCGAGACCGAGCGCAAGCCCGCTACCTCCCAGGACTATTTCGTGAAAGACCTCAGCCTCGCCGAGTGGGGCCGGAAAGAGATCCGCCTCGCCGAGCAGGAGATGCCCGGCCTGATGGCGCTCCGTGACGAGTACCGCGCCGCCAAGCCGCTCGCCGGCCAGCGGATCATGGGCTCGCTCCACATGACCATCCAAACCGCCGTGCTGATCGAGACCCTCGCCGAGCTCGGCGCCACGGTGCGCTGGGTCTCCTGCAACATCTTCTCGACGCAGGACCATGCCGCCGCCGCGGTGGCGGTCGGACCGCAGGGCACGGTCGAGAAGCCGCAGGGCATCCCGGTCTTCGCCTTCAAGGGCGAGTCGCTCGAAGAGTATTGGGACTTCACCTCCCGCGCCCTCGACTTCGGCGACGGCCAGGGTCCGACCCAGATCGTCGACGATGGCGGCGACGCCACGCTGCTGATCCACAAGGGCGTCGAATTCGAGAAGGCGGGCAGCGTGCCGGCTCCGGAGACCGCCGACAGCGAAGAGTTCGCGATCATCCTCCGCCTCCTCGCCAAGATCCAGCAGGACGACGCGGAGCGCTGGAGCCGTATCGCTCCCGCCATCCGCGGCGTCTCCGAGGAGACCACCACCGGCGTCCACCGTCTCTACGAGATGGCGCGCGACGGCAAGCTCCTCTTCCCGGCGATCAACGTCAACGACTCGGTCACCAAGTCGAAGTTCGACAACCTCTACGGCTGCCGGCACTCGATCGTCGACGGCCTGAACCGCGCCACCGACGTCATGCTCTCCGGCAAGGTCGCCGTCGTCTGCGGCTTCGGAGAGGTAGGCAATGGCTGCGCCCAGGCCCTGCGCGGCCAGGGGGCCCGCGTCGTCGTCACCGAGATCGATCCCATCTGCGCCCTCCAGGCCGCGATGGAAGGCTTCGAGGTGCGGACCGTCGAGGACGTCATCGGCACCGCGGACGTGTTCATCACTTCCACCGGCAACCGCGACGTGATCACGGCGGACCACATGTCGCGGATGAAGGACAAGGCCATCGTCGGCAACATCGGCAACTTCGACAACGAGATCGACATGGCCGGCCTCAAGCAGATCCCCGGCGTGCACAAGGTCAACATCAAGCCGCAGTACGACGAATGGGTCTTCGCCGACGGTCACTCCGTCCTCATCCTCGCCGAAGGCCGCCTCCTCAACCTCGGCTGCGCCACCGGCCATCCGTCCTTCGTGATGTCAATGAGCTTCACCAACCAGGTGATGGCGCAGCTCGACCTGGCGAAGAACGCCGACAAGTACGACAAGAAGGTCTTCGTCCTGCCCAAGAAGCTCGACGAGAAGGTGGCCCGCCTGCACCTCGAAAAGCTCGGCGTCCGCCTCACCGAGCTGACCCCGCAGCAGGCCGACTACCTCGGCATCCCCGCCGACGGTCCGTACAAGTCGGATCAGTACCGGTATTGATTCGTCCGCTGGTCTGAGCACGTCCCCCCTCCCGGCCGGGAGGGGGGATGCCGCGCACCGCGGCGCCCGCCGCGACACCCGCCATTCCCACCACGCCCCCCGGCTCCGTTGTGTTGCAGATCCCGGGATTTGTGTTCCCGGCGGCGGGTTTTGTGTTGGGTATGCGTTGCGCCGCGTTGCCACCCGCGGATGCCGTGATGCTCGAGCCGGGTGTCGTGTTCGCAGTGCGCTCCGTTGTGTTGTGCGTGCCGGGTTCCGCCGTCTCCGTCCCGGGTTTGCTGGTGGGCGAGCCCGCTCCCGCGGTGGGAATCGCGGTGTTTGTGATGTAAGAGCCGGCGGTGGTGACTTCCGCCTCGGGTTCTGTGATGGGCGCCGCGGGCTCCGCGATCCCGGAACGCGCGGCCGCCGTTCCCGCGCCGGCCGCGTTGATCTCCGGGCCGGGATCTACGATCCCGCGATGGCGAACGCAAAGGCGTCCGGACGTCGAGGTGCATTTGATAGAGATGTACCCGCGGGGCCGCGTCGGTCACAGCCTTCGGGACGGCTCCTGAGGATAAGTCGGCGGGCCTCACAGACAGGCGGAGTGGCAACACAGACAGGCTGCTGTGACGCCCGGCGCTGTGTGCATGATGGCATCCCCGGTTTCCCGCGCGCCACCCGCCTCTGTTGTGTTGCAGATTCCGGATTTTGTGTTCGCCGTGGGCTGTGTTGTGTTGCGCGGACCGGATTCCAATGGGCCGAGTATCTTCTCACCAGACGACGCGGCCTCTGCTAGAATGCCCGGTGTGGACGAAAAACGCGCAGGCTACCATCTCAAAGCGCCGGGTGCCTCGGGCGCCTCTTCTCTGCATCTGCCGGGCCGTGCCGACTTCCCGCGGCTCGACGATCATCTGGTCGTGCCGGAGTTGACGCGCGACGAGGTCATCAAGGGCCGCAGGGTGGTGGCGCATCCGGCCGCCCCACCCCATGGCGACCAGCACTTCCGGCTCGACTACGTCGTGGCGGCTCACGTGGCGCCCGGGTACGAGGGTTCGACGGACCTCCTGACCCGCATGGGCAAGAAGTCCGACTTCGCCACGGATGCCTGCATCCGCAAGACAGGGACCGACCCGGCCACCGGCACGCGGTATCTGGAAGAGATCGCCTTCGAGGTGGTGTCCACGCAGAGCGAAGGGTACGCGGCCGACAAGGCCGAGGAGATGCTCGCGCGCGGAGTGCGCCGGGTCTTCGGGATCTTCGTCAAGGGGCCGCGGCGCGTCTGCGAGTGGTCTCCCAAGAGCGGGCGCTGGGTGTCTCTCGACGCCGGCGCCCGGATCGAGGATCCCTGCCTGGTGACGCCACTGCCAGGATCGGCTCTGCTCGATGCCGCGCAGGCCGACGACGCGGTGCTGGAAGCCTTGATTGCCAAAGACAACCCGCTGTATCTGGAGCGGGTGGCGGCGGCTGAAGCCAGGGGCATGGCCGAGGCTGTTCTGAAAGTCTTGGAGGCGCGCGCCGTTGCCGTGAGCCAGGCGCAACGGGAAGAGATCTTGCGCTGTTCTGATTTGGCTCGATTGAACCGGTGGGTGGTTCGGGCCTCGTTGGCGACTTCCGCGGACGAGGTCACGGCGGAGCCCTGAAGCGCCCTCGGCATGACCATGCTCTCTCCGGCCCCATCGCGCCGGAGACCCCTCCCTTCAGCCGGCATCTCCATGCCGTGCCGTCCTCGCCCCCGGCCCTGTAGAGTGTCTCTGTCGAGCGGACCTCCCACTCGGCGCAAGGAGACGACGATGCGACGAACAGCCTTGTTGATCAGTCTGCTGCTTTCTGTAGTGGTCCTGCTCGCCGGCTGCAGCGGTTTGTACTATTCGAACCCGGACTTGCAAACGACCGGGGTTTCGGCCAGAGCGGAGATCCTGGAGACCTGGGAGACCGGGATCAAGGTGAACGACGAGCCGGTCATCGGTCTCAAGGTCCGGGTGACACCGACCGATGGGACGCCGTATGAGGCGACGATCAAGCGGGTCCTCATCTCGCAGCTCGAGATCCCGCGGTTCCAGCCCGGGGCCGTGATTCCGGTCCGGTACGATCCCAAGGACCTTTCCCGGGTGTCGATCGATCTCTCTCCCGGCACTCCGGCCAAAGTCGCCAAGACCGGCAATCCGTATCACGACTACTTCGCGGCGGCCAAACAGGAAGCGGCCCTGATGCCGCCGCCGGCGGCTCCGGAGATCTATCGCGGCAGCTCCGACGACACCGCCGACCTCAGGGCCCTGAACGAGAACGGCTATGTGCCCCTGGGTTACTCGGAGGTCGCGAAAGGCGGTTCCGATGCGCGGCAGGCCATCGACCAGGGTAAGCAGATCGGCGCGTCTCTGCTGGTGCTGTATGGGGAGCCGTTCGACATGTCCGCGGGCCAGACGATCGCGGCGCTGCCATTCCATCCGGGCTTTGCGTCCGGGGAAGCGGGAACGATCGGCAGCGCGCCGCAGGCGTTGGAGGAGGGACGGCTGGTGGTGTATTGGGCCAAGGTGCGGCCTCCGGTCTTCGGGGTCTTCGGCCGGCAGCTCAGCGCGGAGGAGAAGACTCGTCTGCGGCGCAACAATGGAATGTTCGTCAGCGCCGTGGCCAAGGGCTCTCCCGCCGCCGCCGCGGGGATTCAGGAAGGCGATGTCATTCTTGCGATCGACGGAAAGCAGATTCTCGACGTGACCGCCGTGCCGGCGTTCCTGACCTCGATCGCCGGAAAGAAGGTCCGGATCGAGCTGGTGCGCAACGGATCGCCCCTCGCGATGGACGTCCAGCTCAACCAACTCAATGAAGCGGCCCGGTGAAGCACGCCGGCCCGGCAGAAGGAGAAGACGATGAAAACCACAGCTTCATGGACGATCCTGCTGCTCCCGGCGGCTTGCCTGCTCGCCGGCTGCGGCACCCTGTCCTATTACGGCTTGCAGGCCCAAGGGGTCGCGGCGGACGCCGAGGTCCTGGACCACTGGGAGGCCGGTTTCAACGAGCACCTGGTCATCGGCCTCAAGGTCCGGGTGGAGCCGGCCGGCCAGGCGCCCTTTGAGACGATCATCAAGCGCACCGAGATCTCGCCGCTCGACATCGAGCAGTTCGAGGTCGGAGCCCTCATTCCCGTTCATTTCGATCCACAGGAGCCGTCGCAGGTGAGGGTCGACACGTCGCTTGGCTCCGGCGCGGCTCCCGCGGCGGGGGGCGCGACAGGGGTTGCGGCACAAGCGCAGATCCTGGAGCACTGGAGCAGCGGTCCGCGGATCAAGCGCGAGCTGCGCGTCGGCCTCCGGCTGCGGGTGCGGCCGGCCGATCGGCCTCCCTTCGAGGAGGTCCTCAAGACGGCCATCTCGCCGCTCGACATCCCGCGGATCCGGCGCGGGGCCGTCATCTCCGTGCATTTCGATCCGAAGAATCCTTCCCATCTGACGACCGACCTGGAGCTCGACCTTCCGCTCAATCCGGAGCCCAGCGTCGCTTCGGCGGTGCCTACCTGGAAGCATGACGAGGTGCCCCAGGGGGTTGCGGCGCAGGCCGAGATCCTGGAGCACTGGGAGAACACCCGCAGGACCAACGAAGATCCGGAAGGGTATTTCATCGGTCTCTCCGTCCGGGTGCATCCGGCGGACCGGCCGGCCTATGAGGCGACCATCGAGCGGACCGGCATCTCTCCGCTCGACATTCCGCGGTTTCAGCCCGGATTGGTCATCCCGGTGCGATTCGATCCGAAGGACCCGTCGCGGGTGACGGTCGACCGCGCGCCGTCTCGCGGTCCGCAACAAGTTGGCAGGCGCCTTGCAACTTAATCAGGGCAAGGGCGCAGGCGATACGCCGGCCTGAGACGGAAAGGAGAACTTTCATGAAAATCAACAAGCGAGCTCTGACCGTTCTGATGCTTGCGGCCTTGCCGACAGGCCTCCTGGCAACCCTGCCGGCCAGAGCTGCCAATGTGAATCTCGAAGGCGTCGTCATGAGCAGCTCCGAGCCCGGGTGCACGATGGTGCGCGACCATCAGGGTAATTCCTTCATTCTCGAGGGCAGCAACTGGTACGGCGTCATGGACAACGACTACGTCCGCCTCGAAGGGACGATCGTTCCCGACAGCCGGTGCGGCGTGACCAGTGGCATCCAGGTCGCCAACGTGTCGACCATCTGGCGTGACGACACCCGGAAGGTCATCGTCTACGAGCGGTCGCGCGACCACGGCAGCTTCATGGACTGGGTGCGCGCCCATCGCGAGCATGAGTGGAGAGAGTGGGAGCAGAAGCACAACATCCCGCCTCCCCCGCCGCAGCCGTAACCAAGCCTCGTAAGACATAAGACTCCGGAGCCGCCGGTCCACCAGGGCCGGCGGCTTCTGCTTTTCCAGCCGTGGGTGCCTGGTGTCGTGGTACGCTCCAAGCCCTAGCCTCGTTCACCTGCTGGGACCGCTGCCATCCTGGCGGCCCGGCTGAAAGCCAGCGGTCGAAGGGCCAGGAGTACTGGTTGCCGGTCAACAACGTCATCCTGAGGCCGAGCCCCGCGAGGTGGAAGGATCTGGGAGGGGGGCTACAGCTTGCCGAAAGCCGCAGCGGCCAGGGCGAGAAAAAGCCGTCCCGGATGGAGGGGGAATGGCAGAAACCCGAACGCCTTGTAGAATTCGGCAGCACGCTCGTCCTTTGCATCCACCACGATTGCGTAGACCGCGATGGAGCTGCTGGCGCCAAGGATGCGTCGGATGGCATCCGCCAGCAGAAGCTCACCCAAGCCTTGCCCGCGCGTCCGCTTGTCCCGGGCAAGCCGGCCGATCAAGGCGGCCGGGATCGCGTCGTAACGCGGTAGCTTGTGCGCGATGTCCTCAGGCAGGTCGTCGATCGAAAGGGTGAACGTGCTCAGGCGGTAGAAGCCGGTCACGCCCAGAGCGCTGTCGACGGCCACGAACACCCGTGCGATGTTGCGCTTCTGGTCCTGGCTCGCCCGGCGCCGGAACCAATCATCGAGATCAGGCTGGCCGCAGGAGAACGCCTCTCGGCCATGCTGCTTGCCGAGCGGCTCGATGGTGATGTCCAAGACGGCTCACCCAAACATCTGGCGGTGACGCCGGAGCGCCGCCACAAGCTTCTCCGCTGGCTCGGGCGGGTTCATCAAGGCGTCGAGAAAGGCATCCCTTTCCGCACCGCTGAGCACCATCCGCTCGTGCTCAGCGAGGACTTGGCGAGCCCCTTCATAGGCCAGGTCACCCGCCGTCAATCCAGAGACTGCCATCGCGCGCTGGATGAGTTCCTTGGCGGAAGAGGCGACGCGTAGCTCGATGCGCTCTTTCTTGAGCTCGCGGTCGGTGGCTGCCTGTTGGCGGTGTGCTGAGAGGGCCATGAAGATCTCCTTCCGCTCCAATGTACGGCAATTCGCCGTGCTTTTCAAGGGGGATTCGGAGACTCAGCCTGCCGGCGAGACCGTTGGAACGATCGCGGCGCCGCCGCGACTCAGTCCGTTGGGCTGGGCTAAGGAAACGCGACCCTCCGGGCCGCCCGGTTGCCAAGGAATCAATCGCCTGCCCTGCCTTCAATCATCGCCGCCAGATTCCGCTGCGCATTCTGTGTCCGCGGGTGGTCCTGTCCCAGGCTCCGCTCGTAGATCTCCACCGCCCATCGCATCAACGGCTCGGCCCCAAGCTGCCGGGTTGCGGACTGGGGGAGGATGGCTCCTGCTTGGGCGATTGGGGTTCTTTCTCTTTTTTCATGGGCGCTCCGAAGTCTGATCGTCTACCGTACCTCAACCTCCTGCACGAGCGTACCGTCTCCCGCGTCGGCGAACCAGCGAACCAGCTCCTGCACGAGACCGATACGGACTTCGTAGTGGCCCGGCGGGAGCGGTTTGCCGTCTGGACCGACGGCTGCGAAGAGGAGATCGACGACGATTTCGTCTCCCGGCACGACAGCCCAGGAGAGCTCGGTGCGCGGCTCGGCGACCCGGATGCCGGCGCGGGTCCAGACGGTGGCGATGCGCACGGCGCCGGCGTCGGTCTTGAGGACGCTGGCCGGCAGCCAGGGGGCTTCCGCGCCGCGGTGGGCGACGCGCAGGCGGAGGGTGCGGCTCTCTCCGGCGTTGAGCACGGACGGCGGCGCGGTGCCGGCCCAGGCGAGATGCGAGCGGCAGGCGGCGTCCGGCAGCGGCGCGGCGGGATCGGCGGGGAAGAGGCGGCCTTCGTGCGCGAGCCGGTTTTGCAGGGCGCCGGGCAGCACCCAGAGCGCCTGGTCGACGTAGCGCTCCGGAAAGACGAGCCGCGCGCCAGGACGATTGCGGCCGAATGATTTGGCGGCGATCACCAGATCTCCCGGCGGTGGTTCGCGGCGGATGTCGAAGATTTTCATGGGGACGTCGCCCAGGCGGAACTGGTAGGCGAAGTATTCGTCCGCCGCGAAGCCCGAGAGATCGTAGGCGACCTCCCGGGCTCCGAGCGCCCGCACCGCCCGGGGGATCGAGCGCGCCGCATCGCCCCCGTGGTTGGTCGGCACCATCCAGCGCTGCACGCCGAGACCGCCGGCGAGGAACAGCAGGCCCGCGAGGATGGACGCGGCGCGCGGCCGGAGGAATCCCGCGCCGATTATCGTGAGCGCGGCGGCGATCCCGATCGCGCTCAGGCGGAGCAGGTGGATGCCTCCCATCGACAGGACCAGCGCGCCGATCCCCTCGATGTTCATCAGGTTGTAGACGAGCGCGAGCACGCCCTTGGGCTGGAAGGCGATCACCGTCGCAGCCAGGACCGCCGTGAGCACTACCGGCAGCGCGGCGGCGGCGAGACGGTGACGCCGGAGGAGAGCGGAAAAGCCGGCGAGGCCGGAGACCAGGAACAGCGCCAGAAATGCTTCGTTGTAGCGGCCATAGATCGCCGCGTCGGCGCGGGTGAACTCGCCGAAGAAGAGCGCCGAGGTGGCGAGCAGCACCGCCGCCGTGGCCAGGGTAAAGCCGGCGGTGAGCCGCTTCTCCGGCGTGTCGCCCCGGCGGACGATCCGGACCAGAACCCAGACGCCGAGGGGGAACAGGCCGGCGCTCGCGACGGTCAGGTACCAGAGCTGTCCGGCGAGAGCGAGCAGCGAATGCCCGAGGCCGACCGGATCGGCGAGCCGCGCCGCGAGATCCAAAGCGGTCACCCGCTGCCGCGAGCCGGCCCACAGCCGCGCGACGATCACGGCATCCACCGCCCGGATCGCGAGGACCGCCAGGGTCGTGGTCACCGCCGCCGCGAGCACCGCTTTTCCTGAGAGCCGGCCGAGGCGCCAGAGGACGACGACGGCGAGCAGGGCGAGCGGAACGAGCGCGAGAGCGCGGAGGTGGACGGCGTAGGCAAAGGCGGCCAGGCCACAGAAGAGGCAGGCGCGGAGCGTCCCTCCCGCCCGATCCTTCCCGACCAATCGATAGAAGCTCACCAGCAGCAGCGCCACCACGGTGATCAACAGGCTCTCCGACCAGGCGATGTTCCCCTGCATCAGAAACGCGGGATAGAGGCTCGCGGCGAGCGCGGCGAGGCCGGCGTCGAAGCGGGGCAGGTCGAGCACTTGCCGCGCGAAGGACGCGAGGATCAGGTAGAGGGCGGCGAGCGCGAGCGCGTTCACGGCGAGCGCGCCATGGTAGAGAGTCAGCGGTCCGCCCAGCCGGGCCAGCGGCGCCAGCAGAAGCGGATAGCCGAAGTGATAGTAGGGCGTCCACCCCATGGCCGGGCTCGCCAGTTGGGGATAGGGCGGACGGGCGGCGAGGAAGCGCGCGATGCCGAGGTGCGCGGCCTCGTCGCCGAAGATCATCGGGCTGCGCAACGGCGCCGAGAGCGCCAGGTGCAGCACGGCCAGGGCCAGGCAGACGAGGATTTCGCCCAGCCTGGGTCCGCCGGTGGAGCGAGGGGCCGTGGGCGTCACGGCGCGCATGCTACCACCCGAGCGGTGGCGGCTTTTCCGGCAGCCCGACCTGCGCCGCGCGGAGGCGCGCGATCAGCGCGGCCGGGCTTTCGGCGGAGGGGGGATCGGGGACCGGAAAGAACGCTTCGACGGTGTCGTTCACGTTCACCAGCTCGCCGCGCCATCCGGCCCGCCGCGCCCAGGCAGCCACCTCGCCGCGGCGCAGCGACACCAGGGCGAACGGTCCGGGGGCCGGTCCCAGGATCCGCTCGATCCCCCTTCTGATGTCGTCCTCCGGCCGGTCCGCAATCGTCCGGATTTTTCCGTGGCTGAGCGCGTTCAGGGCGTAGACGTCTTCGTAGCGGCCGAACACCCAGGCGGTGTGGCGCTCTTCCAGAAGATAGAGAATATGGTCCTCGGCCAGGGCCTGCCAATGGAGCGCCGTCCGCCGCAGCATCCCCGGCAGCACGTAGCCCGAGGCGTGCACCACCAGCAGGAGGACGAGGAGAGCATCGGCGGCAGCGCTGTGGCCGTGCCGCCGGCTGAGGCGTCCCCAGAGCGCCGCCAGCAGGAGCGGCGCCGCCAGGCAGAGCGGAAGGACGGAGCGCACCCCGTCTCCTTCCGCGCGGCCTGCCGAAGCCAGTGCCGAGAGGCCCGTGCCGATCACGATCAGCAGCGGCAGCAGGAGGACCGGGGGCTCCTCGGCCCAGGAACGGCGGGACGCCACGCGGACGGCGGCGAGCCCCAGGGCGATGAGATAAAGGCCACCGGCCAGGATCAGCAGGACGATGAAATAGGCCGGCCGCGGCGAGCCCGTTCCCAGCAGCAGGGTGGGGACGCTCCAGACGGGATGGCTGGGGATGGGGCGGTCCAGAACCGCCGAGTGCGGAAAGGCGCGGCTGTGCAGGGGAGCGCTCACCCAGGGGAGCGCGCCGAGAGCGAGACCGGCCGCGGCGAGGCCGATCCCCCGCGGGCGAGGCAGCAGGGCAGGCCGGTGGAGGAGGATCCAGAGCGCCGCCGGCACCGTGCCGGCGAGGCTCAGCGGCGAGCACCACCAGCCGAGACCCGCGGCCAGGCCGCAGACGAAGAACGCCCAGGGGGCATCTCCGCCCTGTTCGCGGCGACCGCGGCGGCCGATATGGGTGGCGCAGCCCAGGGCCACCGTCATGCAGAGCAGCATCCCGGCGTCGCCGAACGGCAGGGACGTCCACAGCAGCACGAGAGATGGTGGTACCGCGAGCAGCAGGAACGCCACCCGGCCTTCGCGGTCCCCCGCGAGCTCGTGGACGAAGAAGGCGTAGGCGGCGAGGAGCGCGATGCCGGTGAGGAGCGGCAGCAGAGGCAAGGCCCAGCGTGCCGTCCCCACGGGGAGCGCCGTCTGCAGAATGTCGCTCTCCAGCGGGCTGCGGAAGGTGGGATAGACGGCGAGGATGCGGAGCGCGGCTCCGGCGGCGAAGATCGCCAGCCACCACCGGACCCTCCAGCTCTGCGGATCGAGCAGAGGGGAGGCGGTGGCGGAGCTCGGCGGAAGCATGCGGGAAGGGGCATGGTAGCATCCTCGCGACACGCGTCACTTCCAGAGCCCTTTTGCGGCCTGAGGCTGCCAGTGCGGCATGCTTTTTGCTGAATCTTCGGCGCGAGATTGTTCAATCTCGTTCTTAAACCCCAGGAGGTCGTATGCGTGAGAGATGGTCGAAGCTTCTCGTCGCAGCCGTCGTACTCTTGCTGGTTTACGTAGCCCCGGCATCCGCCGCGTTCGAGCTGAGCTGGCAGGACACCCTGTCGTCCGCCCAGACCTGGCACCGGCCGACCGCCGACATGCAGCAGGCCGCGTCCGGAGCGCCCACCCCGTACAGTGTGCAGTCGATCTTTGTCGACCGGAGCGGCACCTATCAGGTCGACAGCGATCAGCCGGGCACCGTCGTCCCCTTCCACGGCTATGTCTTTCTGTACGCGGGCGCGTTCGATCCCGCGCTGCCGCTGCTCAACCTGGTGGCCGGCAGCGACGGCGGGCCGGACGGCGTCTCGCCCTCGCACATCGCCGGCATCCTGACCGCCGGCGCGGTCTATCACGTGGTCACCACCTCGGACGATCCGCTGGCCGGCCGATTCAGCGACACCGTCAGCGGCCCCGGCGAGATCCACGTCTCCAGTTGCGCGGCGCACGCCTTGATCCCTGCCGGCGGTCCGGGCTCGCTCTCCCTGGTCGGCGGGCATTTCTGCGTGGGAGTCACCTATAAGGATGCGGCGGGCGTCGTCCATGCCGGCGTGCCGGTCAACTTCCGCTCCGACGCCTCGACCGCGTTCTGGTTCTTCACTCCCAACTCCTGGGAGGTCCAGGTCAAGGTGGTCGACGGCTGCTTCGTCAACCAGCGCTCCTGGGTGATGCTGGCCGGCACGACCGACGTCGACTACACGGTCACGGTCGAGGACATCACCTTGCAGAGCTCGACGCCGGTGCGCACCTACCACAGCGCCAAGGGGAGCTTGCGCTCGATCTTCGACGTCCAGGCGTTCGACGGCTGCCCGGCGAAGAGAAAACCGCGGTAGAGCAGAGATTCACCGTCTCCGGCTCGTAACCTCCACGGCTTTCTCCAGCACCTCATCCCGCCCCGCCCGCACGCCCGCGAGCGTGGGGGAGACCGGCACGGTCGGCTGGATCCCCACGCCGTGGTGGCGGGTGCCGTCGTGCTTCATGACGCGCATGCAGGTCCAGCGGATGGCGTAGCCGCCGGGGAGGTGGAGCCAGGCGGTATTGCCGTTGGTTCCGCCGGTCGGGCTTCCGACGATGGCTCCGAGCTCGTAGTGCTCCACGATCCCCAGCAGGGTCTCGGCGTAGCTGATGGCGGCGCCGTTGGTGAGGAAGGCGAGCTTTCCGCGCAGGCGCGGAGCCTCCGGGTGCAGGGTCCAGTGGGAGCGGTGCCAGGTAATGGTGCCGTCGAGGCCGACCGTGACCGGGAGGTCCCAGTGGGGGGAGTCGAGCGGCTGGTCGGTGAGATGTTGCAGGAAGGTTTTCGAGATCCTGGGGTGGCCCCGCAGGTCGAAGACGATTCCTCGCGCGACGGCGAGGTGGAGGAGGGCATTGCGGAAATCGTCGTCCGTGGCGCGGCGCAGGTCGACGTAGAGGATGCCGGGGTGGATCTCCTGGATGATCTCCACCGTGGCGGGGAAAGAGCCGTCCGCGGGCTGTGAGCGGCGGAGGGACACAGTGCGGACGAGGCCTTCCGCGGGCTGGAGGGTGAGCCGGATCTCCGTGTCCTGCCGGCCGGCGGCGAGGGTCGCGAGAGCGCGGGCGCGGCGGTGGTGCGGCGTGGCCGCGGAGGTCAGCCCCTCTTCGGCGGCCAGCGCCTCGGCGGCGGGGGTGCCGTCGATCTCCAGGACGACGTCTCCCGGGCGGAGCGGCGCTGGACCGGCGGTGACGACGAGATGGTCTTCGATCCAGTCCCAGGCGAGCGGCGGAACGAAGAGGAGACCGGGGAGATCAGTGGCATGGACGACCGCGGCGTGGCCGTCGTGCAGGGCGGCGACGAAGCGGCGGAGGGTGCGGGTGAAGGCTTCGTCGTCGTCATCGTGCGGATCGGTCGCGGCGGATCGGAGGGCGGTGTCGAAGGCCGCGTTCCAGTCGGTGTCCACGACGTCCCAGTAGGGATAGTAGCGCTGGAAGGTAGACCAGACCTGGTGGAGGATCGCGCGGCGGATGTCTCGGTCGGTGGGCATCACCGTTGCGATCGATGCAGCGCCGCCCCGATTCCCACGATGAACAGCACCAGCCACACCGGCCACGGCCCGTGCGCCCCGGCGAGCACCGCGCCGGCCACCATGCAGAAGCCGCCGAAGAGGGTGCCGCGGAGGCCGGCGAGGGGGTTCTCCGTGCGCCGGGTGGCCTGCTCGATCATCCGCAGGCCCTCGGTGATCAGGTTCGGCGTCTTGGCCAGCGCTTCGAGGACCTCGGGCGCGCCGCGCAGGAAGGTCTGCAGCAGGCTCTGCGGGCTGAACTGGCTGCGGAAGATGGCGTTGGCGTGCTCGCGCGAAACCGCCGCCACGTCGAGGCCCGGCTTCAAGATCTGGCCGACCCCTTCGAAGGTGACGAGGGCTTTCACCATCAACACCATCTCGACCGGGAAGTACAGGCGGTGGGTCGCACCCAGGTTCACCGAGCGCATGATGAGCTGGGCGAGCGAGAAGTCGCGGAAGCTGGAGCTGCGGTTCCAGCGCAGGAGGATCTCGGTGACCTCGCGGCGGAACCCCTGCGGATCGGCGCCCGGCCCCGGCTGCGCGATCGCCGAGAGGTAGCGGGCCGCCCCTTCGGCGTCGCCCATCACCAGCGTGTAGTAGTAATAGAGGAAGGTGCGCCGCAGATCGTTGTCGAAACGGCCGACCATTCCGAGATCGATGAAGCCGAGCTGCGGCCCCGGCAGGATGATCAGGTTCCCCGGATGCAGGTCGGCGTGGAAGAAGCCGTCCTTGAACAGCATGCGGATGATGTTCGCGGCGCCCAGATCGACCAGGTGGTCGCGCTCCTCGTCGGTCAGCTCCTGCGCCGCCGGATCGCCCGGCTTGTAGCCGGCGAGGAACTGCATGGTCAGCACCCGCTTGCCGCTGTACTGGCGGTAGATGCGCGGGAAGACCACCCCCGGCAGGTCGTGGAAGTTGGCGGCGAACGACTCCGCGTTGTCCGCCTCGCGCCGCAGATCGACCTCGCGGCTGGTGTAGTCCACGAACTCGCGGATCATCTGCCGCGGCCGGTAACGGGGGAGGATGAGCTGCAGGAAGAAGCCGAGCATGCGCAGCAGCAGCGCGTCGCGCACCAGCGTCTCGGGAATCCCCGGCTTCACCACCTTGAGGATCACCGAATCGCCTTCGCGCGTCGTGGCGCGGTGGATCTGCGCGATCGACGCCGAGCCGGTGGGGATCGGATCGACCCAGGAGTACATCGAGACGATCGGCCTGCCGAGATCCTTCTCGATCAGCTCCAGATAGCGGTCGAAGGGGACGACCGGCAGGCGGTCGAGGAGGTTCTTGAGCTCGTCGGTGACCGACGCCGGCAGCAGATCCTGGCGGAGCGCAAGCACCTGGCCGAGCTTGATGTAGGTCGGACCCAGGATCTCCAGGCGGCGGCGGAGCTGCACCGGGAACGGCCGCTCGACGATCGTGCGGTCGAGGAACGGCATCGCCGACCAAGCGACGAGCTTCTCCAGGAAGAGGAACAGCCGGAAGCCGCGCCCCTTGCCCAGCACCTTGCCCTGGCGGGCATGCGCCACCAGGGCGCCGAACGCGAGCGCGACGAGGTGGCGCTGGACGGTGAAGAAACGGCGGACGATGCCGTGCGGCGGCTCGTCCGGCAGCATCTCGAAGCCGGGGATGGCTGCGCCGGGGAGCGGCTGTGGCTCCACGACGACCGGCGTCAGGGAGGACGCAGCGGGCTCGACCTGGATCGTTTCGACAGGCTCGGCCGGCATCACATCCAGAGCATACCTCCTCCTAGCGGTTCCGGCCGTACTGCTCGTGACTGGACACCCAGTCGAGGGACGAGATCGCCGACGCGAGCGAGATCTCGCCGGCCAAGACGACCCCCGCGATGATCTCGGCGAGCTTCTTCACCTTCCCCTTGCCCACACAGCCGAGGAGCGCCAGGCACTCGCGCTGGGTGGCGAGACCGGTGCCGCCGCCATGGGTGGCCACGATGAGCGATGGGATGGTGATCGAGATGTAGAGATCGCCGTCGCCGGTCACCTCGGTGTAGACGATGCCCGCCGACGACTCGGAGA
Organism: Thermoanaerobaculia bacterium; assembly: GCA_036264355.1. Taxonomy (GTDB): domain Bacteria; phylum Acidobacteriota; class Thermoanaerobaculia; order Multivoradales; family UBA5704; genus UBA5704. Next base: position 2,057 of record DATARD010000397.1, on the reverse strand, counting down.
CGTTGGCCACGTCCTGGCCGGTCGCCATGAACATCGCCGTAATGCCGTTGGGGGAGTGCGCGCCGTTGTTGTTGGCGCCCGAGATGAAGGCGCCGACGTTCGAGATGCCGGCGTGATAGTGCAGCGTCTCGGGGTCCACCCGCATGTTCTGGATCAGCACGTCGCGCGGGATCGTCGCCTCCGCGGTGACCCGCTTGCCGCGGGTGCGCATGACGTTGATCTGCGACGACTTCTTGTCCGTCGCGAAGTTCGACTCCAGATAGAAGCGGCGGATCTTGGGATGGTTCTCCAGGATCCACGAGCAGGCGGCGAAGGTGGCGCGGCCGACCATGTTCTGCCCGGCGGCGTCGCCGGTGGTGTAGTTGAAGCGCAGGAACACCAGCTTGTTCGACAGATAGCGGTCGATGTAGACGAGCTTGGCGACGCTCGACGTCCCCTCGGCCTCCTCGCGGATGCGGCCGAGGTTCTCGTCCACCCAATAGGTGAAGTCCCGGCCGTCGCGCGCGTTGTCGAACACGAAGACCGGCGCCCGCTGCATGCTGTCGCCGACCACCGTGCTGATCACCCCGCCCGACAGGTTGAGCACCTTCATGCCGCGGTTGTAGGAGGCGACGAGCGTCCCCTCGGTGGTCGCCAGGGGGATGATGAACTCGCCCTGCGCATGCTCGCCGTTGATCTTGATCGGACCGGCGAAACCGATCGGGATCTGCGCGACGCCGGTGAAGTTCTCGATGTTCCCCTTGGTCGTCTCGGGATCGAACGAATACTTGTTGATGTGCTCCAGCTTGACCCCGCTGTACTCCTCGATGAACTTCTGGCGCTCGCGGATGATCGCCGGCGAGGCGTTGTTCTCCTTGTCCGACGGGACCCCGGTGCGCTTGACCTTCTCGGCGATCGAGTCCTTGACCTTGAACGACAGCGAGCCGAACGGCTCGGTCTCGAACGCCAGGGAGATCTCATGCTGCCCGAGCTCGAGCTGGTCGCCCTTGGCCTGAATCCGCACCACCCGGGCGAGCGGAAACGCGACCGCGGACGTCGGAGTCACCGCCGACGCGAGCACGACCTCGCCGTTCATCTCCAGAGACAGCCGCTCCGGAGGCACCACCTTGCCGTCGATGCGGATCTCCGCCAACCGGGTCACGGTCGCATTGCTCAGCCGGTTCTTGAGACTGAACCGCACGCCGTCCTCGACGTTCTCGAGGCTGCCGAGGGTGTACATCTGCTTCAGGATGAGGGCTGGAATCTTCATGCCAATGGTCCTCGCGCCGGAAAGGGTGAACCGGCGGAGCATATCGCGGATCGCGGGAAGGAGAAACCCGCTGCAGAGGCGTAAACCCAAAGTAGGGGAGGGGCTTGCCCCCTCCCGGGTGGGAGGGCGGAGGAGCCGGAGGAGAGAACAGAGCCTTCCCTCCATCCGCCCCCTCCCTCGTCCCCTCCCCCGTGCGCCCCCCAACGCACCCACCCCGAACGGGAGAGGGTCGGGGAGGGGGCGGCAGGCGCGGGAACGGGCTCACCCGCCGAAAAACCCGCTTCACCCGGTGTGTGTGCCGGCTCGCCCAGCAATAAACCCGCGGCACCCGCTGCGGGCGCCGGCTCACCCGCCGAAAAACCCGCCGCAGGAGTCGCCGTACCCGGCTCGTGTACTCCGTCACCGGCGGGTCACGGCACCAAACCCAGGAAGCGCGTTCCGGGAGCCGGCGGTCTTGCAACACTACCGGCGGGTTGCAACACAAAACCCGCGGCGGACAACACTAAATTGGCGGGTGCCGGCACCCCACCCGCGGGTGACGACGGGGGAGAGGCGGGTGTAGTCATGAGGCGGGTCACGCAATGGGACCGCGGTTGCGTCGTGGGTGGAGAGCGCGCATGAGGTCTCTGAGGGCTCGTCACGGAATGACTGTCTCAATCTGGCAAAGCGGTGCGTAGAGATGGGATGAGAAGGCCACCCTCCCTTGACGCAGTGCCAGAATATGGCCTGCAGGGAAACCGCGCCGGATGGGGCGCAAGGAGGATGACCATGATCGAGTCTAGCAGAGCCGCCTGGCAGGGAGTTGTGG
>DATARD010000392.1:0-28096 GCA_036264355.1 Thermoanaerobaculia bacterium | reverse complement strand
CCGGCGACCGCGTGGCCGTGGCGATGGACCGCAGCACGCCGGCAGCCGTGATCCTCCACCTGGCGACCCTGGCGGCCGGCGCCACGTCGGTGCCCCTGGCGCCGGATGCCGGAAGCTCCGTGACCGGCACGGTGGCCGGCGTGCTACGGCCGGTCTGCTGGCTCGAACCGGGCGAGACCTTATGGCAGGAGATCTGGCAGGAGATCTGCTCGCAAGCTTCGGACACCGCGCTGCCGCGTGTCGATCCCGACGCCGTGGCGCTCATCCTCTGCACCTCGGGCACGGCAGGCGAGCCCAAGTGCGTCAAGCTGACGCACCGCGCCACGGCCGCCGCGGCGGACCAGATCAACCGCTTCACCGGCCTCGCCGCGGTGGACCGGGAGATCCTCACCCTGCCGCTGCACCACTCTTTCGGACTGGGCCGCCTGCGTTGTCTGCTGGTTGCCGGCGCGACCGGTTTCGTCCAGCCCGGCGTCTTCCGCGCCGAGCGCCTGCTCAGCGCGATCCGCCGGGAACAGGCCACTGTCTTCGCTCAGGTACCGGCGGGGTTCCGGCTGATCCTGGCGTACGGCGAGCGGGCACGCTCCTACGCGGCGTCCATCGGCATGATCGAGATCGGCAGCGCCGCCCTCACCGTCGCCGAGCGCGAGCAGGTCATGGCGCTTTTCCCACAGGCGAAGATCTGTCACCACTTCGGGCTCACCGAAGCCTCGCGCTCGATCTTCTGCGAGTACCGCGACCTGGCAGGCCGCGGCAAGCTGGACAGCCTGGGCCGGCCGGCTCCCGGCGTCGACGTGGCGCTGGACGAGCCCCGGCAGATCGGCGACCGTGTGGAGGGGATCCTGAAGGTCCGCGGGCCGCACGTCTGTGCCGGGTATGCCAATCCGTCGTTGGCGGGCGAGCACGCCTCGGCGGAGGGCTGGTGGCGCACTGGAGACAGGGTCCAGATCGATCGCGACGGGTTCCTCTACTCGGTGGGCAGGCAGAGCGATCTGATCGATCTGGGCGGCTATAAGGTGGCGCCCGAGGAGATCGAAAACCAGCTCCTGCAGATCGCCGGCGTGCGGGATGCCGCTGTGGTGGGGTGGCCCGATCCCGCGATGCCCGCGATGCCCGCGACGGCGGCGCTGGTGGCATTCATCCAACCGGCCGACCCGCTCCACCCACCCGCGGCGGCTGACCTCCAACGCCACCTCTACCGCGTCCTGGAGTCCTACAAGGTGCCCTCCCACTTCCGCTTCGTCGCCGCGCTGACCAGGACCGAAAACGGCAAGATCCGGCGTGCCGCTCTCCTCCAGGAGCTCGGCAGCCTCGATGTCCCGAGGACAATCCCGAGAGCCACATGAAGAGCGTCTTCTTCGTCCCGGTCTTCAACCAGCTCCGCGAGCTCCCGGGCGTGCTCGCGGAGCTGCGCGCCAGCGGCCCCGCCTGCGACACGGTGCTCCTGGTCAACAACGGCTCGAGCGACGGCTCGGAGGCGTTGGTGCGCGCCAGCGGCTATCCCTACCTCGATCTGCCGCGGAACCAGGGGGTCGGCTACAGCTACATGCTGGCCCTCGACTGGGCCCTCGCGCGCGGTTTCGAGGTCTTCGGCACGATGGCGAGCAACGGCAAGATGCTGCCTTCCGAGATGCCCCGCCTCCTCGACCCGGTCCTCAGCGGCGAGGCCGACCACGTCACCGGCAGCCGTTTTCTCGCCGGCGGCGCCTCACCGAACCTACCCGCCTTTCGCCGCCGTTCGATCCCTTGGGTCAATCTCTTCGTCCGGCTTTGCACCGGCGCCACACTGACCGACGCGACCTGCGGCTACCGTGCCTTTCGGCTCGATCTCGTGCGGCGCGCCGATTTTGATTGGCATGCTCCCTGGCTCGAGACGTATGGCCTCGAGTACTACTTGTACGCCAAGGTCCTTCTCGATCCCCGGCTGCGCTGGCTCGAGGTGCCGGTGACCATGCGCTACCCGCAGGCCGGGCCCTACTCGAAAATCCGCGCCGGCCGCGACTGGCTCGCGATGCTGAAGCCCTGGTTGATCGCCCGGCTCGACCGCCGGGGTTTTCGTGCGCCGGAGCCGTGATGAGGCATCCGCCATGAGCGGTGAGCCGCAAACCGTCGGCGTGGTGGTCACCAACTACGAGACGTGGGACCTCACCCGCCGCTGCCTCGACCAGGTGGCGGCCCACGGCGAAGGCGTCTCCGACGTGCTCGTCGTCGACGACGCCTCGACGGCCCAGGTCCCCGCGGACCTCAAAGCCCGCGTCCAGGTCAATCCCCACAATCTCGGCCTGGTCCGTTCGCTCAATCTCGGAATCCGCGAGGTGGCGGGCGACGTCGTCGTGCTCTTCGACTCCGACGCCCACCCGCTGACCGACTTCGCAGCGCCGGCTCTCCGCCGTTTCGCCGCCGATCCGCGCCTGGGCATTCTCGGCTTCGCCACCGTCGACGAGGCCGGCCGGCCGACCGGATCAAGCGAGCCGCAGCCGGGGGCGGCCAGCCTGGTGCTCGGCCAGCGCCTGCACGCGCGTCTGGCCCGCTTTCTGCCCCAGGGGCCGCTCTGCGTCTTCACCTGTGCCATGGCGATGCGGCGGACCACCTTCGAGGAGATCGGCGGCTTCGACGAGGAGTTCGACTGGCTCGACCTCGACCTCGACCTCTGCATCCGCGCCCGCCGCGCCGGCTGGACGGTCGAAGCGGCGCCGGAGATCGTCGCTTTCCACCGCGGCTCGGGCGCGCCGCAGGCGACCAGCCAGCGCGTGCTGCGCTTCCACAAGACCCGCTGGCTGCTGCTGCGCAAGGCGGGAACGATCCGCCGGCCGCGCTTGGTGCGCGCTCTCGTGCTCACCCGGCTCCGCCTCGAAATCCTCGCCTTGCGGCTGGCCGGAGCGTTCAACGCACGCAGCCCGGAAGCGCTGGCCGACAAGCTGGCCGGCCGCCGCGCGGCCCTCCGCTGGGGTACCGAGCACTATCGCTGACGTCGCCGCCGCCTTACACTACTGGCGGGAGATTTCCGCATGGATTGGACTCAGAAACACATTCTCGTCACCGGGGGAGCTTCCTTCATCAGCTCCCATCTGATCGACCTTCTGGTCGACAAGGGTGCCCGCCGCATCCGCGTCGTGGACGATCTGACCAGCGGCCGGCTGGCCAACATAGAGAGGCACATCGACTCCGGTGTCGTCGAATTCCACCGCGAGGACCTGCTCGCGCCGGGCGTGCCGCAGCGCATGACGGCCGGGATCGACGTCGTTTTCCACCTCGCCGCCATCCACGGCGGGCGCGGCTTCGTCGATCTCCACCAGGCCGCCTGCTCGCAGAACCTGGCGATGGACGGCATGCTGATCAAGGCCGCCCATGAGGCCGGCGTGGAGAAATTCGTCTTCGCCTCCTCGGGCTGCGTCTATCCGAACTTCCTCCAGGGGGACGTCAACAAGGAGCTCTACCTCACCGAGGAGATGGTGGGGCCGCCGTATGACGCGGACAACATGTACGGCTGGGCCAAGCTGATGACCGAGATGACGCTCCAGGCCTACGCCCGCGACTTCGGCCTCAAGGCGGCCTCCTGCCGCTTCTTCACCGTCTACGGCGAGCGCGGGGTGGAGAACCACGCCGTCATCGCCATGATCGCCCGCGCCTTCGTGCGCCAGGACCCCTTCGAGGTGTGGGGCGACGGCACCCAGATCCGCAACTGGACCTACGTCGGCGACATCGTGAGCGGTATGGTGCTGGCTGCCGAAAAGATCGACGACGGCACCGCGGTCAATCTGGGCACCGAAGAGCGCACCCGCGTCATCGACGCCGTGCACGAGGTGCTGCGCACCACCGGCCACCAGGCCACGATCAAGCTCCTGCCGCACATGCCGACCGGCCCGCTGAACCGGGTGGCGAGCAACCGGCTGGCGCGCCAGCTCCTCGGCTGGGAGCCGCGGATGAAGTTCATGGACGGATTGCACCGCACGATCGACTGGTACTTCGCCAGCCGGCAGCGGGAGACGGTCAGCGGCTACCTCGCCGAAATGCTCACCGAGCGTTGAGAACATTGAGAAGGCTGAGCGGGTGAGCGCCAAGGTCCACTTCCGGGGCCTCGACAGCCTGCGCTTCCTGGCGGCGCTCTTCGTCGTCATCGGCCACATCCCCCTGAACCAGGGGAGCGCCGGGCTGCCGAGCCCGAGCTGGGGCGCCTTTTTCTATCGTGGCGCTCCGGCGGTCTCCTTCTTCTTCACCCTGAGCGGCTTCCTGATCACCTATCTGCTGCTCGCAGAGCACCGCCGCACCGGCACGATCGCCGTCCGGAGCTTCTACCTCCGCCGCGTCTGCCGCATCTGGCCGCTCTACTTCGCGGTCGTCGCCTTCGGGCTGATCTTCTACAACCTCCTGCTGCCGCGGCTCGGCATCCACTATCCGGTGCTCTACTCGCTGCCGACGGCGCTCTTCCTCTATACGTTCTTCCTGCCCAACCTGATGAACAGCCTGTACACGGTGGGCGGCATCCTCAATCCGCTGTGGTCGATCGGCGTCGAGGAGCAGTTCTACCTCGCCTGGGCTCCCGCGGTGAAACGCGCCATCAGGGTGCTGCCGCGCCTGTGCGCCGCTGTGCTGGCGGTGTCCCTGACCGTCCACTTCCTCAACCGCTTCGGCGTCTTCGGCACCGGCCGGCCGATGCTGTTCTGGGGCCAGCTCAAGTTCCACTTCATGGCCGCGGGCGCGCTCTGCGCCTGGGCGCTCCACCGCCACCGCGACAGGCTCCTGGCGCTGCCGGTGTTCACCAGCCGCGGCGTGCAGATCGTCCTCTTCCTGCTGCTTCTCGAGTACTACAGCCTCGGCCGCATCCCCTGGAACCTGGGTGAAGAGCTGGCGCAGCTCGTCTTCTACCCCTGGCTGATCCTCACCGTCGCCGCCAATCCGCGCAACGTCATCCGCGTCCAGAACCGGGTGTTCGAATACCTGGGGACGATCTCCTACGGCATCTACATGCTGCACATGATCGCCGTCTATGCGACCTCGAAGCTCTTTGTGGCGACGTCGTGGTGGCACGGCCACATCGTGCTCTATTGCGCCGCCTACTACACGCTGGCGATCGGCCTGACTATCCTGCTGGCGGCCACGTCCTACCGCTGGTTCGAGAAGCCCTTCCTGCGGCTCAAGGACCGCCGGTTCGCCACCCTTCCGGCGCTCGCTCCCGAACGCCGCCGCCTGGTCTATCTCTGCGACTGGCTGCCTCCCGACTTCGGAGCGGTCGGCCAGTACAGCCTCCTCTTTGCCCGCCAGCGCGCCGCGGCCGGCGAGGAGGTGACCCTCGCCGGGCTCTCCTCGACGACGGATTCGGTGACGGAAGAGGGCCAGGAAGCGGGGACACTCCGCATCGTCCGCCTGCGCACCACGGTCTACGACAAGGCGAATTTCCGCCGCCGCGCGCTGTGGACGTTGCGCACCGATCTCGCTCTGCTCTGGCGCCTGCGCCGCGAAATCGCCGCGGCGGACGAGGTGCTCTTCACCGGCAGCCCGCCGTTCCTCATCCACCTGCTGGTGCCGGCGAACGTCTTCCTCCGGCGGCGGCTCACCTACCGCATCACCGACTTCCATCCCGAGTGCCTGATGGCGGAGCTCGGCCGGGTGCCGGCTCCGCTGCGCCTCTTTCACCGCCTCACCGTGCTGCTGCGCCGGCGCGTGCACCGTTTCGAGGTGCTGGGCGAAGACCAGCGGCGCCGGCTGCTCGCGATCGGCATCGCGCCGGAGCGCATCATCCTCAAGCGCGATCCGTCGCCGGTGGAGATTCCTCCCGGCACGCCGCCGCTCGACGTGCCGGAGGAGCTGCGCGGCTTCCGCATCCTTCTCTATTCGGGAAACTTCGGCGTCGCCCACGACCACGAGACGTTCCTCGAAGGCTATCGCCGGCATCACCGCCGCCCTGGATCAGACCGCTCGGGCCGCGTCGCCCTCTGGCTCAACGCGACCGGCGCCAAGGCGGACCGGGTGGAAGAGATCCTCCGCCGCGAGGGCCTGCCCGTCCACCGCAGCCGGCCGGTGCCGCTCGACCTCCTGCCGCGCCTTCTGGTCACCCCCGACGCGCATCTGATCACCCTGCGCGACGAATTCGTCGGCTACGTCCTGCCCTCGAAGGTGCACGCCTGCATCCGCTCCGGCCGCCGCGTCCTTTTCATCGGCAGCGAGCAGTCGGACGTCCATCTCCTCTGCGCCGAGAGTCTGCCGGCGGAGCGCTACCGGCGCGTCGACGTCGGGGATCCGGACGGCGTGGCCCGGTTTCTCGAAGAGATCTGATTTCCCTTGCCATCCACTTTGCCGTAAAATCAACCCAGACCCTCGCATCGGTCGCTGGAAACCCTGCGGATCGGGCCTTGTGCCGCGTTGGAGAGCGGCGTTGTATGAACGACATTCTTTTTTATGCTCTCGGTGCGGCAGTGATCGCCGCTCTCCTCACCAACGTCATGGTGCCTCCCGTGACGCGCCTCGCGCTCGCCCTGCGCGCCCTCGATCATCCGAACAGCCGCAAGCATCAGTCGGGCGCGGTGCCGCGCCTGGGCGGTGTCGCCATCATGACCGGCCTGGGGCTCGGCGCCGTGCTGACCGCCCTGGCGCGCTGGGGAGAGTGGCAGGGGATGCGCCGCAGCGAAATGGTGGCCCTGGCGCTGGGCACCGGGCTGGTCTTCCTGATCGGGGTGATCGACGACCTGATCGGCGTTTCGGCGGCCAAGAAGTTCCTCGTCCAGCTCGCCGCGGCCTGGCTGCTGGTACGTATCGGCTGGGCCTTCGAGGTGCTGCGCCTGCCGATCGTCGGCGAGGTGCGGCTCGGCTGGCTCGGCGGCGTCCTCTCGATCGTCTGGATCGTCGGAGTGACCAATGCGATCAACCTCATCGACGGTCTCGACGGCCTGGCCGGCGGCGTGGTGGCCATCATCTCCACCAGCCTGCTTGGCTACGCCATCCTGCAAGGCAACACCGGAACCGTGCTGCTGATGGCGGCGACGGCGGGAGCGTGCCTCGGCTTCCTGCGCCACAACTGGGAGCCGGCGAAGATCTTCATGGGCGATTCGGGCTCGCTGTCGCTCGGCTTCCTGCTCGCGGCGGCCACCGTCCACTCGTCCTTGAAGGCTCCCGCGGCGGTGGCGATCCTGGTGCCGATCCTCGCCTTGGGTGTGCCGGTGATGGACACCCTGCTGGTGATGGCGGTGCGCTTCCTCGACCGGCCGAAGGGCCCGGTCACCGGGCGCTTCCTGCGCATGTTCCACGCCGACCGGCAGCATCTGCATCATCTGCTGTCACATCTCGGCGGCGCCCGCTCGCGGATCGTGACCGTGATCTACCTGCTCGTCGTCTCCTTCTGCGCCATGGCGCTGGTGGTGGCGGCGACCGGCGAGATCAACCTCGGGATCGCGCTCATCGTGCTCGAGTTCCTCATCGTCCTCGGCATGCGCCAGATGGGGCTCGCGATGGCCGCCCGCCGTCTCGCCCGGCTGCAACGCGAAGAGATCAAGAGCGATCTCGACAGCTTCGCGGCCCTCCCCGGGGAGACCGGGAGCGCCAAGGTCCGGCGCTTCAAGCAACGGGGCTAGATCCGGCGGACTCTGGACGATCCCGTCACCCGTACGCTGTCGACGCTCCACAGCCCCGAGCCGCGCGCCGCCATGTAGAGGAAGGCGAAGCAGTAGAGCACCGCGGCTTCGCCTTTGTTGACCACCGGCCAGAAGCCGCCCGGCGCATGGACCATGAAATAGGCCACGGCCATCTCGCCGCTCGCGATGAACGCGGCGATGCCGGTGAACAGGCCGATGGTGATGAGGACGCCGGTCACCAGCTCGATCCATCCCGCCGCCAGGGGCAGCCCAGCGGTCATTTTCGGCCCGCCGAGCACGCCGAAGACCTTCATGGCGCCGTGCGATGCGAACAACAGTCCAAAGACGATGCGGAAAATGGCGTAGATGGGCTCGGTGAAGCGTTCAAGGAATCGCATGGCTTCCTCCTCGCCGCCAGGGGTTGGCGGCATCTCGGGAAGATGCAGCAATTCACGTGCCGTCAGAAGGCTACTCCCGCAGCCCCGCCACCACCGCGCCCACCCGCTTCCAGCGGCGGCGGACCTCGTTCCAGGCCTGGCGCACCTCGGGGCCGGGCCGCACTTCGTTCATCAGCAGCTCGACCTGGGGGCCGAGGGTGGCGAGACGGCTGACGTTCTCGCGGGTCTGCCGCCGGTCGTCCGGCCGATGGCCGAACATGCGGCCCCAGCGGCCGACCTGGAACTGCTTGTCGAAGGTCACGGCGGCGTCCTGGAAGGCTTCGAGATCGTCCTTGAGCTTCTCGTCGTTCCGCGACAGCTTGGCGCCGCTGTCTTCCTTCTTGCTCAGGAGCTCCTTGTAGCGGTCCACCAGGTCGCCGCTCATCGTGTCGAGCTCGGCGGCGAGGGTGCGCAGCTCCTCGAACGCGCCCTGCCGGGAGACCGGCGGCTCGCCGGTGTAGTTGCCGCGCCCCTCGGCCGGCGTCTCCTGTGTCTCCGGGGTCTCCGGCTCCGCGGTCGTGGCGGACTGGTCCGTGGCGGCCGGCGCGGTCGTGGGCTCCGTGCGCGGGCCTCTCTTCGGCAGCGAGGGCACGGGTGGCGGGTTCGACGCCGGCTCGGCCTCGGCGGAGGGAGTGGGCTCCTGGGCCGCGGCGGGCGGTGTGTCGGTCGGTGACGGCGTTGTCTGGGTGCCCTGGGCGCTCTGAGAGTTGGACGGGGCGAGCGAGGCGAGCAGCCAGAGGCCGGCGATGGCCAGACCGAAAAACGCGAACAGGGCGACGAGGACGATCGCGATCTTGCGTCCGGCGCCGCCCTTGCGTCCGAGCTCGACCGGCCGGTAGGAGGAGGACGGCGGAACCGGCGGCGGTGTCACCGGCCAGGCGGCGGCGGGCACGGGCGGCGGTGTGGCGACAGGTGGGCTTGCCGACACCGACGCGGCGGTGGTGTGGCCGCCGGCATTGGCGACCTGCGCGCCGGGAAGCGCCGGTGGCGTCACCATCGACGGCAGGGTCGGCGGCGGGGTGAACACCGGCGCCGATCGCGAGCCGGGCGGCGTGACGATCGTCGGGAGGTCGGCGATCGCCGCCGCATCCGCCGACAGGGCCGGGCGGACCGACGGGGCGGTCTCGGCTTGGCGGAGCAGGGAGAGGCGCATCTCCTCAACGCTCTGGAAGCGCTCCGCGGGCTGTTTGGCCAGCGCCTTCAGGACGGCGCGGTCGAGCCACCAGGGGAGGAGCGGCACCTGCTCGCCGGGCGGGCGCGGGATCTCCTCCATCTGCGCGCGCAGGATCGCCCAGTCGCTCGTCCCCTCGAACGGCGTGCGGCCGGTGAGCATCTCGTAGAGCACGGCGCCCAGGGCGTAGACGTCCGCCCGGCCGTCCACCTCCTCGCCGCGGATCTGCTCGGGCGACATGTAGCGCAGCGTCCCCACCAGCAGACCGGTGCGGGTCAGATGGCCGCTGCCCAGCACGCGGGCGATGCCGAAATCCATCACCTTGAGCGTCCCCGTCTCGGTGAGCATCAGGTTGTCCGGCTTCAGATCGCGGTGCACGATGCCGCAGCGGTGCGCCTGCTCGATCCCCTCCATGGCGCTGGCGAGGAGCTGCACGGCGCGCTGCCAGGGGATGGCGCCACCCGTCTCGATCACCTTGGAGAGCGTGCGCCCGCGCAAGTACTCCAGGGCGAGGAACAGCTCGTCCCCTTCATAGAAGAAGGCGTAGACGTTGGCGATGGCGGGATGGCTGACCCGCGCGAGCGTGCGTGCCTCGGCGCGGAAGCGCTCCACGATCTGCGGCTCGCGCGACAGCTCCGGCCGGATCGCCTTGAGCGCCACCTCGCGTTCCAGCATCAGGTCCACGGCGCGGTAGACCGCGCCCATGCCGCCCTCGCCGATCTTCTCGGCGATCCGATAGTTGCCGACCACTCTGCCGATCATTGGGTTGATTGTATCGCGGCGCCCGGCGCCGCGTGGAGCCGTCGGGGGGAGGCAGACCTCTGACCGGACAGGCGGGCCTCCATGGGTAACTCTGTACTTGACAAGTATCCAGCGGCTACGTATAGTGCTCCTCGGTCGGCACGCTGAAGGTACTGGCGAGCCGTCGAATCCACCGGCGCCGATCGAGGCGCCGGGTGGCTCGATGAGGAGACGAATGATGCCCAAGCAGACGACGAAAGCGGGAAAGCTGGGAACCCTGCAGAACCTTCGCGACTCCCTGGTCGCCAACCAGGCCAACCTGCCGCAACTGGAAGGCAGCACGTCCACGTTCGATGCGATGGTGACGAAGGCGCAGGAGCTGGCGACGCGCCAGGGCGCTTTGACCGCGGAGAAGCAGGACATCTCGAAGCAGCTCGGGGACACGCTGACCGAGGCGCAGCGTCTGAGCACGGTGCTGCGCTTCGCGGTGAAGCAGCACTTTGGAATCCGTTCCGAGAAGCTGGCCGAGTTCAACCTGCGGCCCTTCCGGGGCCGCAAGAAGCCGGCCGAGGCGCCGAATCAGCCGCCTGCCGTCGTCCCGCCCCATCCGGCCGAGCCCACCCAGTAGACCAACCCTCCGGGGCGTGCCACCTGCACGCCCCGCCCCTTTCTTAAGCCTCTCCATCAGCCGACCCACCGAAAAAACAAGCTTCATCAGCGGCCGGATAAGCTTCCCAGGCGAGGAGATAAGGTTCTCTCGTGGCTTGGTAAGCTTGTCTGGCGGAAAGATAAGGTTGCCTCGTGGCTTGGTAAACTTGTCTGCCGGGAAGATAACGTTGCCTGGTGGCTCGGTAAGCTTACCTGGCCGAAAGACAAGGTTCCCGCGTGACTTGGTAAGCTTCCCGGGTCGAAAGATAAGGTTGCCTCGCGGTTTGATAACCTTCCCTGGTGAGGGTATAAGGTTGCCTCGTGACTTGGTAAGCTTCTCCGGCGAGGAGATAAGGTTGCCTCGTGGCTTGGTAAGCTTCTCTGACGAGCAGATAAAGTTCCCTCGTGACTTGGTAAGCTTATCTGCCGAGCAGATAAGCTTGCCTGATGGCACGGTAAGTTTCTCTGAAGAAAAAATAAGGTTACCTGGTGGCTTGGTAAGTTTCCCTGGCGGGAAGATAAGGTTCCCTTGCTCCTTGGGCAACTTACCTGGAGAACAGATAAGGTTCTCTCGCGGCCTAGTAAGACGGCTCGACGCCGCTGTTCGCCCACCGGCTCACCAAGGGGCCGGCCATCAAGCCGGAGTTGGCATCTTTGGCAAGCGGCGCGGCTTGCGGCCCACCGGAGCAAGCTTCTTGCCGGGCAAAAGAAGATTGCGGCCCGGCTCTGTACCGCTTCTGGCTGGGAGCGCCGGCTTGCCAGTGTTACGCTGAACCACAGTCGTGCCAGGAATGATAGACGGCTATTGGGCAAGCCGGGCCTCGGCCGTCAGACCACTGGAAGTGGCGTCTATGGATGCTCCGGTGTAGCCCTTGGCCCTCTTCTGAAAGCGGGCCGACCGCCTCCTGAGCTTGCAGGTACGCACGCGACTCCATGGCGGGAGCCAGATGCGTCGCGATGGCCCTTCCATGCCGCGCGTATGCCACCATCAGGGCATCCTGCATCGCCCATGCATACGCTCCTTGGATAAACCGGACGAGACCTCGATCGCAGTAGTCGCTACCCGCAAAATGGTCAGCATCGACCGGTTTGCATTCGGCGAAGACGCCCCACTGATCGCTCTGAATACGGCAACGAAAGCCGTCGTCCGGACGGATTCCGAAAAACAGGTCAGGGCGCTCTTGCTGACGGCTTCCGTCGAAGCTGTCGCACTCGTGTTGGCGCGTGACTCGTTCGAAGAACGGTTCGCAGAAGCCGGACACTTCGCCGGTCTGCCGGAGCCGGTTCTCGATCACCCGTTGAAGAGCGGAGGTGATGGAATCTTCATGCATCGTCGCGAGAGGCTGGGCATCTGCGATCAGAACCTGCAAGGCACGGATCAGCACGCGGTGCAGTATGATGAAGACCTCAGGCGGCAACTTCGGATGAGGAAGCTCCGCAGCTTCGGCGTAGCTGGAATAACGTCCCTTCTTGTGGAAGAAGCCGGTCATTTTCCAGGGCGCGAGGGGCGCAACGCGTCGAGGTGTTGGTGAATGACATGAGCAGCAGAGAGGCGGGCGCGCGTCTTCGTCCACCAACGGCGCTGGGCGATCTGCCCGAGCAACAGCCCGGCCTGAGCTCCCTCGGCACGGACCGTCACCCGGCTGGCACCCAGATCGTTCGCGAGGGCGACGGCCTGCTCGAGAAGGCCAGAGGTCACGTTGACCGGCCGGTCCCCCGTCGTGAGCTCCACGAAATACCAGGCGTCCCGGTAAACATCTTGCGGGAAATCCGCTGGCCGGACGCTGATGTCGTGTCCGCCGGCGGCGAGGAAGGGCCGCAGCGCTGCTTCCAGGCAACCGGTAAAGATGTTCAGGTCTTCCTTCCTTGGTGGATTGAAGGCCGCCGCTCCCTCCTTCCGGTAGAAGGCGGAGCTGAACAGGGTGTCTCCGATGAGCTCCCCGTCGGCTGCGCTCAAGCCGTAGAGCCGTGCAAAAAACGCGTCGATCTCCTTCCAGGGTTTTTCCTCGCTCTGCTCCAGAAGCCGGGCCAACTCCTGGATGAGAAGTTTGTCATCTTTGCAAAGCTCCACCGGATCGGGAAACGGCATCGAATCGAGATCGCTCTTGTTGAAGGTCTGGCGATCGGCGCCGAAACGGGGGCTCGTGAGAAGCACATAGTATAGAAAGATCTGGCTGTGGGCGAGCAGGTACAACGCCGAAGCCAGCCCAGCAGGCTCAGGGTGGCCCGCACAGGAGTATCCGTACCAGGATTTCGCAAACGCCATGTCTTGGCCGGAGAGCCATGCATGAGGGCGGCCACGCTCTTCTCCCGGCGATTGCGGCACAATCACCAGTGGCGCTGTAAACAGCTCCTTCCTGCGTGGCCTGTGAGCCGTCTGACAGCCGTGGGCCGCCTCGAACGTGGGAAGGGGCAGATCGATCTGCCATCCTCTCGGCTCCCGGAAATCGGGCAAGAGATGTAGAAAATCGTCGGGGTTTTGTGTCAGCCCTTGTGAAAGATTGTAGCCCTCTCCTGTGCGAAGGAATTTGGGGTCCCACCGGCGCCAGACGTCGGCCAAGGTTGTCTTGAATGCCGCCTGTAATCGTTCAACGAGGCTCAAGTCTAGTGAGCTGCCCAGAACCAGTGTCTTGAGCAACCAGGGTTTCTCGAGCACCTCACCGGATGAAACGAGGACGTCGTTCTGGTAGTCGATCCGGAATCTTCCTCTTTCATGCTGCCGGAGCTCATAGCACGGCGAGGCAAAGCGAAACGCGTGGCGTGGCGCCGGCAGCTCGTTGCGGGCGAAGAAGATCGAGAACGGTACGTCGACGCGAGGCCAGACCCCCGTCTTTCGCAACTCGGATCCATTGATGATCCCGGTGACGGCCATGCTCCGCAGGACGGCGCGCCACGCCAGGTGGTCGGTACCATCGGCGCGGGCGGCGTCTTCGTCCTCTTCAGCTTCAGGGCCGGCGAGAGCTCGGGCTTTCGATCTCAGGAGATAAAGCCTTGCCGGCAGGACGAACGCGAGGGTGCCGCCGGCAACCGCCCATTCCGTGGCCCGCCAGAGGAAGGGCAGATCCGGGTTCTTTCGTGGATTCTCATAGGTACGGGCGAGGTGTTTCAATGCGGCGGCCAAGTCTCCGGAGTGGGCCTCTTCGGCGGTGCGGGCTCTCTGCTCCAGCACGCGCCGGGCGATTCGCGTGAAGCTTTCATTCAGCTCCGTGGTCTCGTCCTTGTCGGCCACCAGCCCCTCATCGCGCAGCTTCCGCTGCCGGGCGGCGTTCGCCTCTGTGGTCACGGGTGCGGGAGCTTTGAGAGAAGTCCAGGGCGGGTTTCCGAGGACGAGGTGGAATCGTCCGTCGAACCGCTC
The DNA here is from genome assembly GCA_036264355.1 of Thermoanaerobaculia bacterium. Lineage (GTDB taxonomy): Bacteria > Acidobacteriota > Thermoanaerobaculia > Multivoradales > UBA5704 > UBA5704. Next base: position 14,179 of record DATARD010000392.1, on the reverse strand, counting down.
GCGCGGAACGCCTTCCCCGAGGCTTCCGAGGGGGATACGGCCCGGCGTACTCGGCTGCCCGTCGAGCTCGTTGTAGTTGAAGAGAACGGAGTCCCGCAGGTTCCGAGGAAACCTCAGGGACTTGGGGGGACGCGGCGAGGGATTGATCTCGATCGCCGTGATGTAGAGGCCGAGGGCGGCCAGACGCAGGGCAGGCTCACTGATGTCGAAGCCGCAGATCTGCGTGTAGAGGATCTGCCGAATGGCCTCCGCGTTGGGGGGCTGCCCGTCGAGCTGCCAGCGCTCCTTCACCAGGCGGCGCAGGGTCAGCACCAAAAAAATGCCCGCGCCGCAGGCCGGGTCGAGGACGCGGGCATGTGCCGGATCCTTCAGGGAGTCGAAGGCTTCGTCGACGAGGAACCTGGCGATGGTCCGAGGCGTGTAGTGGACGCTGGTGTCCTTCGCGAACTGCCGGTCGGCGCGGTGGCTGAAGCTCTCGTACACCTGGCTGAGAACGCCAACCGGAATGTGGGCGAAGTTCAGGTCGCTCCAGTCCAGACCGAAATCCAGAGTCGGCTGGACATGCCTGCCGTCCACGGAGTGCCAGCCGCGGAGGATGGCGTCCAAGTGGACGAAGATGGTGCCATCGGTGAGCTTGTGAAGCTTCCCATAATAGCTGAGATAGGCAGACTGCCTGGCCTCGCGGTCCTTCGAGGGGAGCTCCTCCTCATCGATCAGCGGAAGAAAATCTCCGTTGAAGGTCTTGTCCAGCCAGGCCGAGGTCTCGGCGGCGCCTGCAACGGTGGCGAAGGCCTCACGAAGCTCCCGCGCCGATGGACAAATGGAGGGCGCCTCGTCCGGCAGGACGACGCCGCGATCCACGAGGAAGCGGAAAAAGAGGGCACGGCCTGCAAGGGACAGGACCTCGAGAGGCGGCAGCTTGCTGGACCCTTTCTTTTTCGGATCCCCGCCAAACTGAGCCGTCGTGCCGTCGAGGAGGTCCATGATGACCTTGTACACGTGATCGGAGCCGGAGGGCTTCTGGTGGTGTTCGCCGAAGTTTCCATGCACCAGGCTCTGGAAGAAAAGCGGCGCAGAACGGTCCGCCTGCTCTACCGTGTGCAGCCGCTTCGGCTTCGACGGGCTTCTGCCCTGGCGATGAAATTCGATGGGATAGACGTCCAGCGTGCCTCCGGTCGCCACACCGAGATAGGCAGGGTCGCTGCGGTTGGCTAACTGGTGCTGCAGCTCACGGATGATCGCCTCCCGTGCAACGGGTTCCATGGAATACCCGTTGACGAGATAAAGGAGCGCCGTGCCTTGATGCTCTGCCACCGCTGCAACCGGCACAGGCAACTTCGTCCGCCCGCGCTTCGGCAACAGATCAAGATACTCAAGCTGAGCAGGGGCCGCAGCTTTTTGGGAGAGATCCACAACGTCGGTACAGCCGAATGCGCTTAGACGGGCAAAGAACGAGCTCCCTTCGTCGACGGGAAATGTGTCAGGCGGAGCAGGCATGGGCAAGACAGCATACGCCAGCATGGAGCGGCGCAATCAAGCAGAGAGAGCTTGTTCCTCCCGCACGTTATCTTGACGCCTGACTTTCGCCTCTGTCAAGCCCCCCTCGGATCGTTCTTCTTCCAGCCGCGAGGACGCCATCTACTCCGCCGGCAGCTCCATCGTGAACACCGTCCCCCGCGGGGTGTTGTCTTCGACGCGGATGGTGCCGTGGTGCTCGGCGATGATGCGGTGGACGATGGCGAGGCCGAGGCCGGTGCCGCGCCCTTTGGTGGAGTAGTAGGGGAGGAAGAGCTTCTCTTTCGCCTCGGGCGGAATGCCGCGGCCGGTGTCCGCCACCTGGATCTCCAGATGGCCCTGGCTTCCGTTGACGCCGACCCGGCGCGCCGCGACGGTCACCCGGCCGGGCGCTTCGGTCGCCTCGACCGCGTTGTCCAGCAGGTTGATGAGGGCGCGCCGGATCTGCTCGGCGTCGAGCCAGGCCGGCGGCAGGGCCGGATCCACCTCGGACGCCACTTCGACGCCGGGCTTGAGATCGCGGTAGAGGTGGAGCGCCTCGCTGACCAGCCGCGACAGGTCGACCGGCGCGGGCCGCGGACGCGGCATGCGGGCGTAGCGGGAGAATTCGTCCACCATCCCCTGCAGGGTGAGCACTTCGCGGATGATGATCTCGGCGCCCTGCTCGATCGCCTCGCCGATGCCGGGATCGTTCTGGCGGTGTTTGCGCAGCAGCCGTTCGGCGGAGAGGCGGATCGGGGTCAGCGGGTTCCTGATCTCGTGCGCGATCCGCCGCGCCGCCTCGTTCCACGCCGCGAGCTGCTGCGCCTTGATCAGCTCGGTCAAATCTTCGAGCACCAGCACCTTGCCCTCCGGCGCGCCGCCGCGCGTCAGCGCCGTCACCTTGGCCTCGAACGTCTTGCTCTCGCCGCCGAGCAGGAGCTGCACCTCGCGCGACCCCCGGCCGTCGGTGGGGGAGGCGAGGAGGGCCGCAAGCTTGGCGCGCTCGGGATCGTCCCAGGCCTCGTCCAGCCGGCGGCCGAGCACGCCGGCTTCGGACTGGCGCAGCATTTTGAGCGCGGCGCCATTGCAGAGGAAGATCCGGCCGTTGCCGTCCACCGACACGACACCCGCCGCCACGTTCTCCAGCACCGCCGCGAGCAGCGCCCGTTCGCCGGCCAGGTTCTGGTTGGTCGACACCAGCTCGCGGTTGCTGCGCTCCAGCTCCGCCTTGTTGCTTTCAAGCTCCTGGGTCATGCCGTTGAACGAATCGACCAGCACTCCCAGCTCGTCGTCCGCCTGCACGTCCACCCGGTGCGCCAGATCGCCGCCGCTGATCCGCCGCGTCCCTTCGGCCAGCGCCTGGATCGGCACCGTCACCCGGCGCGCCAGATAGAGGCCGACCCAGGAGGAGGCGAGGAGGATGAGCAGGGTGATCATGAAGAAGATCAGCAAATGGCTCGCCCGCAGGTCGTCCTTCTGCACCTCGAGCTGGCGGTAGGTCTGGTAGTCGCGCACCAGGCCCTCGCGCGCCGCGGCGAGCTCCGGATCGATGCGCGAGCCGGCGACCACGATGACCGGGAGACTCGGGGCCCGCTTTTCTCCCTTGGCGTCTGCCGGGACGGGCAGCGTGACGGCGACCAGCATCAACCGTCCCGGAATGCCCGGCGGCGAGTCGACCCGCGACGCGTTGCCTGCCGCCGCCGCCTGCTCCAGCAGGTCGCGGCCGGGCTCCGGCAGATCCGCCATCCCCGATTCCGGATTGATCACCGCGTGCACGAACTCCGTCCCCTCGTACACCTCCAGCACGTCGAGCCCGAGCTCGGGGAGGAGGCTCTCGAAGACGCGGGTCAGGCGCGGCCGGGCGCGGGCCTCCCGCAGATCGATCCCCTGGATCTCCTGGAGCACCCGCCGCGCGTCGCGCAGGTCGGTCTTCTCGATCTGGTCGTAGAGCCCTTGCGACACCGCGTTGCCGCGCGCCAGCACCGGCGTCAGCGGCGTGTTGAACCAGCGGTCGATCGAGCCCTGGAGCAGCTCGGTGGCGATGCCGAACAGCAGCAGGACCGGGATCAGCGACAGGCCGACGTAGGTGGCCACCAGCTTGATCTTGAACGTCGAGCCGAGGATGCGCGCCCGGCGTTCGATGACCAGCTTGAAGATGTTGCGCAGGAGGACGAAGAGGACGGTCAGGATGAGGACGACGTTGACGTACCAGAGGACGAACAGCAGAACGCGGTTGGTGACCAGGGTGGCCGGCAGGTCGCGGCCGCGCTGCAGGAAGTAGAAGAGAGAGGTGAAGAGGAGGAGCAGGGCGGCCAGGGCGCCGATGATCAGCCGGTGGTCCTTGCGGTACCGCTGGAGCTTGGGGAGGAGGAGGCGAAGCAGCTTGGAGCGGCGGTGGCTCATGGCGGTGTGGGCGCGCGGAACTTGGGCGATTCCTTCCAGTCGGTGCTGAGGGTGCCCGGGATGAACGACAGGATGGTGCGCGAGCCCATCTCGGCCTCCACCCGGAGGAGGAGCCGCCAGTCGCGCGGGATGCCGGTGACCTGGAACACCGGCACCGGGCCGATCAGGGTCATCGCCTCCTCCACCGCCCTGAGGTCGTGCACCGTGCGGCTCTCGATGAGCTTGGCGTCGAGCTTGTAGAAGACGTTGTAGACGCGCGCGACCGCGTCATACATCGCGGTCACCTCCAGGGTGTTCACCTGCAGCCGGAGGTCCATCCACCGTTTGCGTTCGCGGCGCAGCTCGATGCGGTAGAGGATGGAGGTGGGCAGCCCGCTCTCGATGCGGCTGCGCAGGCGGTCGTCGAAGCCGTCGCGCAGGGCGAAAGCCGCAAGCACCCGGTCGCCGTCGATGGTGACCCGGATCGGCGAAATGCGGGGACCCCCTTCGGCACCCGCCCGGGAGGCGAGCAGTAGAAAGCCCAGGAGGGCCAGGATGGCACGAATCGCCCTCATTGACTCCGGCAGTCTAACATTCTCGCTTCCGGGCTCTTCCCTGAATTGGTCTGAATTGACTGGAATCTGGAACCCCGGTTCCTCCCTGTCACGGCTTGACGTTGACCTTGGACAGCGCCGCCTTGAGCCCGGCGCCGATCGTCTCCGGGTTGCCGACCGCCCAGAAGTGCATGAAGAAGAGGCGCGGCGTCTCGGCGAGCATGTGGGAGTGCAGGGCGGTGACCGCGATGCCGTGCGACCGCAGCTCACGGATGACCGGATTGACCTCCGAGGCGAGCAGGACGAAATCGCCGGTCGTCGCCACCTTGTCGCCGATGCGCTGAAAGTTGAGCGCGTTGGCCATGCCCATCGTGGGCGGGATCTCCATGCCGTTCTCCTCGATCTTCTCGGCCCGCGGCACGCCCACCTGGAGCACGGTGCCGGCGAGGGTGCCCTTGCGGCCGAGCGCCTGCTGCACCGCGTCGTAGGCTTTTTCGTCGGCGGGCTCCAGCTTGGCCGGCGGAGCCGCGGTGAGCGGGGTCGCCGTCTGTTCCAGGGCCTTCTTCAGGCTCGCGGCGAGAGCCGCCGTCTCGCCGTGACCGGAGAAATGGACGTAGACGACATGCGGCGACTCGTTGACGAGGTGATTGTGGATGGCCGAGATGTCGATCCCCCCGGCCTGGAGCGCGGTGACGACCGGCGTCAGCTCGGTCTCCAGGAGGACCAGATCCCCCATCGCCATGGCTTTTCCGTCGTCCCCGGTCTTCAGGAACGCGCCCCAGGAGCCAAGGGCGAGGGCCGGAGCGACCTCGACGTCGCCCACCCGCACGTGCAGGTCGCGCCGCGGCCAGCCGAAGCGATGGATTCCGCCGGGCAGGTCTTTGCCGGCGGCGCCGAAGACGGCGTCGACCTTCGTCCACACGGGATCGGGGGTCTGTGCCGCCGCAGGGAGCGCGGCAGTGAGCGCGAGGACGAGGGCGACCGATCGGAATCGCATGACGCTTCTCCTTCGAAAGAGCGATGCTCTTCCTGCGTGGCAGTGGATGTCAACCCTGCGGAGCGCGACGGCGTCCGCGATACACTGTGCGCATGACCGACGCCGCCGCCAGCCTCGACAAGTCGGGGCGTGCCATCCAGGACATGTTCGCCGGGGTGGCGCCTCGCTACGATCTGCTCAACCATCTGCTGTCGGCCAACCTGGACGTCGTCTGGCGCCGCCGCGCCGCCGCCGCGTTGGACGTGCCGCCGGGGGCCGAGGTGCTGGACCTCTGCTGCGGCACCGGCGACCAGGCGGTCGCCCTGCACAATCGCGGCGCGCGGGTCGCGGCAGGCGACTTCTGCATTCCGATGCTCGCCCTGGCGCGGCATAAATTCGCGCGCCAGGACCCCCAGAAGGCATCGCGCCCGCACGCGCTCGCCGCCGACGCTCTCGCCCTCCCCTTTCGGCCGCGGCGGTTCCGCGGCGCGACGGTCTCCTTCGGCCTGCGCAACGTTGCGGACCTCGACGCCGCGCTCCGCCAGCTCGCCGGGGTTCTCCAGCCCGGCGGCAAGCTGGTCGTGCTGGAGTTCGCCGTGCCGCGGCTGCAACCGCTCAAGGGTCTCTACCTCTTCTACTTCCGCCACGTGCTGCCGTTCATCGGCCGCCTGGTCTCCGCGCGCGGCTCGGCCTACCGCTATCTGCCCAGCTCCGTCCTCGAATTTCCCCAGCGCGACGGATTCCTGGCGAAGATGGCCGCGGCGGGATTCACCGACCTCATCTATAAGGACATGACCGGCGGCATCGTCTGCCTCTATGAAGGGAAACTCGCCGCATGAGCGGACCGCGCATTCTCGAAGGGAAGTCTCTTGCCGCCGCCATCCGGGCGGACGTCGCCGCGGGTGTCCGCGAGCTGACCGAAGCCGGCCTCCGCCAGCCCTGTCTGGCCGCTGTGCTGGTGGGCGAAAACCCGGCTTCGCAGGTCTATGTGGGGAGCAAGACCAAGAGCTGCGGCGAAGTCGACATCTTGAGCCGCACCCTCCGCCTGCCGGCGACGACCAGCGAAGCCGAGCTGCTCGCGGTGGTCGACAGCCTCAACGCGGACGACGCGGTGGACGGCATCCTCGTCCAGCTCCCGCTGCCCTCCCAGATCACCGAGCGGCACGCCATCGACCGCATCGCGCCGGAGAAGGACGTCGACGGCTTTCACCCGATGAGCGTCGGCCGCCTGTGGCTCGATGAGCCCGGCTTCCTCTCGGCGACGCCGTTCGGCATCCTCGTGCTGCTCCGCCACGCGGGCATCCCGCTCGCCGGCAAGCGGGCGGTGATCGTTGGCCGCAGCGCCATCGTGGGCAAGCCCATGGCAGCCCTTTTGCTGCGTGAGCATTGCACGGTGACCATCTGCCACTCGCGCACCGCCGACCTGGCCGCGGTCACCCGCCAGGCCGACATCCTGGTCGCCGCCATCGGCCGTCCCGGAATGCTCGGCCCGGAGCACATCAAAGAGGGGGCCGTGGTGATCGACGTGGGCATCAGCCGCCTGCGCGAGCGCGCCGAGGTGGAGCGCTTCTTCCCCGGCGACGCGGAGCGGCTGCGGCAGCTCGAAACCCGGGGCTCGACGATCATCGGCGATGTCGACTACGTGCGGGCCGCGCCGGTCACCTCGGCGATCACCCCGGTGCCCGGCGGCGTCGGCCTGCTGACGGTGGCGATGCTCCTGGTCAATACGCTGAACGCCGCCCGGCTGCGGCAGGGGTTGCCCGTCAGGGCCCTCGATCTGCAAGCCAGCGTGGCGAACGCCTAGGAGGCGGGCTGATGAAAAAGAACCTGCGGATCGGTCTCACCGGCGGTCTGGCCAGCGGCAAGTCGACCGTCGCCGGCTGGCTGCGCGACGCCGGCCTCCTCGTCGTCGACGCCGATCAGTTGGTGGCCGATCTGTACCAGCCCGGCGGCGAGGGCGTCGCGGTGGTCCGCGGTCTTTTCGGTCCCGACGTCCTCACTGCCGAGGGCGGCGTCGATCACACCAAGCTTGGCGCCAAGGTCTTCGCCGATCCGGAAGCGCGGAAGCGTCTGGAAGCGGCCATCCACCCGCTTGTGCGCAAGCGCTTCGAGGAGATCGCCCGGCAGAGCCCCGGCGTCGTCATCCTGGAAGCCACTCTCCTCGTCGAGGCCGGGTACGCTCCGCTCTTCGACGGCATCATCACCGTCGAATGCGACGCCGAGACCCGCCTCAAGCGCGCCGTCGAACGCGGCATGGACGAGGCCGCAGCCCGCGCCCGTCTCCTCGCCCAGGGAGACGGCGAGCAGCGCCGCGAAGCCGCCCACCGTGTGCTCGACAACTGCTGTGACCTCCCCCACCTGCGCAACCAGGTCGACGAGCTGATCGTGGAGCTCAAGCGGGTGTCGGAAGGGGAGTGAGAGGGAGGCAGTCCGGCGACCGCGCCGAAAAGCGCCCTCACCCCTGGCCCCTCTCCCGTCTCCCACCCTCCCCCCGCCGGGAGAGGGGAAAAGGCAGGCTCTGGCTGTATGAAAGGATAAAGGATGGAGAGGGTTCGATCAGGGGATGAGCTGAAACGCGTTCTCGATGCTCGGGACCGGGCTCGCGATCTCCGGCAGACGATGACTCCCGCGGAGCAGGCTCTCTGGACAGCGGTGCGGGGAAGCCGGCTCGAAGGACTGAAATTTCGTCGCCAAGCCCCGCTGGACTGTTTCGTGCTGGATTTTTACTGCCAATCGCTGAAGCTCATCGTCGAGCTCGACGGCGGCATCCATACCGAACCTCATCAGGTCGCTCATGATGAGAACCGGGATGCCCACCTTCGGTCCCTCGGCTGCACCATCCTGCGTTTCCCAAATGCAGCCGTGCTCCATGACCTCCCCACTGTCCTTGAGAAGATCTCCCAGACCGCGCGGGTCCTCACGCCCCGCTCCTGAGCCCTCTATCTAGTTCCCCTCTCCCGGAGGGGGGAGGGAGACGGGAGAGGGGTTAGGGGTGAGGGCGCTTTTCGGCGCGAGGAGCCCATCATGGCCGATTTCAAGAACGGAATCCCCGCCCGCCCCTTCGTCCTCGTCTCCGGAAACCGCGGAAAGATCACCGAGGCGCGCCTGATCGCCGGAGCGGATCTGCCGGCGGCGGAGCTCGATCTGCCCGAGATCCAATCCCTCGACATGCTGGAGATCCTGCGCGGCAAAGCCGCCGCCGCCTGGGCGGCGTTGCAACGGCCGGTCGTGGTGGAGGAAGCCGGCCTAGAGCTGGTCGCCTTGAACGGCTTTCCCGGTCCCCTGGTCAAGTGGATGCTCCAGGCCACCGGCGCCGAAGGGATCGCCCGTGTGGCCGAAGCCTTGGGGGACCCCCGCGCCATCGCCCGCTGCCAACTTCTCTATAAGGATGGAGACGAGGAGATCGTCGCCGAAGGAGTGGCGGAAGGCACCCTCGTCCGCCCTGGCCGCGGCAGCCAAGGCTTCGGCTGGGACCCCGTCTTCCTCCCCGCCGGCGAGACCCGCACCTTCGCGGAGCTCGATGGCTTGGAGAAGCTGGCAGTCAGCCACCGCGGGAGGGCGTGGCGGGAGATGATGCGGAAGCTGGAGCTTCGCCCATCGCCTACCTAAAGCTCGCCGTCCGCTAGGGGTTTAAGGTCGTTCGCGGAGCATCGGCTCCATAGCTAGTGATCGTCGTAAGCGCAAGGGGTGTGAGCGGCGCATCGACTCCGTACGCAAAAATAGTAGACAGGCTGCTCCACCATGCAGAAAGTTGCTTCCACATCGGGTACTCCTTTCCGGAAACCCGGCGGTCATCATAACCGCCGGTTGAAACTCCTGGCATCCGGCTCTTCTAAACCCCCACCCCCGCCATCAGCCACAGCATCACCGCCTTCTGCACGTGCAGCCGGTTCTCGGCTTCGTCGAAGATGCGGCTCTGCGGACCGTCAACGACTTCGGCCGCGACCTCTTCGCCGCGGTGGGCGGGGAGGCAGTGGAGGAAGACGGCGTCTTGCGCGGCGCGGCGCATCAGGGCGTTGTCCACCATGAAGCCCTGGAAGGCTTTCAGGCGCTCCTGCGCTTCGGCCTCCTGGCCCATCGACGCCCAGACGTCGGTGTAGACACAGGCGGCGCCTTCGACGGCCTCTTTCGGATCGTTGGTGACCAGCACCTTGGTGCCCGCGGCGGCGGCGTCCTGCTTGGCCAGGTCGAGGTAGTGCGGCTTCACCTCGTAGCCTTTCGGCGCGGCGACGGCGACGTCCATCCCTACCTTGGAGGCGCAGAACATCAGGGAGTGGGCCATGTTGTTGCCGTCTCCGACGTAGGCGAGCTTGCGTCCGCGCAGGGCGTCCAATCCTCCGAAGACTTCGCTCAGCGTGAAGTAGTCGGTGAGCCCCTGGCAGGGGTGGAGGTCATCGGTCAGGCCGTTGATCACCGGCACCGAGCCGTACTTGGCGAGGTCGGTGACCGTCTGGTGCGCGAAGGTGCGGGCCATGATGCCGTCGACGTAGCGCGACAGCACCTGTGCCGTGTCGGCGATCGGCTCGCCGCGGCCGAGTTGGATGTCGCGGCTGGAGAGGAAGAGGGCGTGGCCGCCCATCTGCACCATGCCCACCTCGAAGCTCACCCGGGTGCGGGTGGAGGACTTCTCGAAGATCATGCCCAGGCTCTTGCGGTGCATGTGGTTTTCGTACTTCGCGGGATGCGCCTTGACGTCGGCGGCGAGGCGGAAGAGGCCGGCGACCTCCGCCGCGGTCAGGTCGTGGATCGAGATCAGGTGACGCGTAGCCATCGGGTCTCCTTCAAGAGCGGGAGAAAGAAAAGGATCAGGATCGAGGAGCGGGGATGATCGGGAATCAGAGGGAATCCCGCTCCAGAGGCATCGTCATACAGCGCGGACCGCCGCGGGCCCGCGACAGCTCGTTGCATTGGAGCGAGATCGCCGCCGGGCCGCCGGTGAGCAGCTCGTGCTTGCCGGCGATCACCTCTTCTTCCGGCAGGATGCGCCAGCCGCGCCGGGCCAGCTCGTCCATCGTCTTGCGGTTGCGCCGGTAGAGCAGGATCAGGCCCGGGGCGATGGCGAAGGCGTTGGCGCCGTCGGTCCACTGCTCGCGCTCCTGGAAGATCGGCTCGCCGCCGCCGCCGCAGGGTACGACGTCGAGCTCCAGGCCCAGCTCGCTCAACACCTTGAGGAGCGAGCTGCGCAGGGTGAAGGTCAGGTCCTTGGCGTGCAGGTCGACGGTGTAGACGTGCGCCGACTCCGGACCGCCGGGGAGGATCACCGGCAGGTGCGCCAGGCAGAGGTTGCGGTCGATCAGGGTGAAGACGGTGTCGAGGTGCATGTACGACCGTTTGCGCGGCAGCTCGACCATGATCAGGTGGCGGAACCGCGACCGTACGCGGCGCAGGTAGCCGGCCAGCACCTCGATGCCGCGCCGGTTGGTGCGCTCGGAGAGGCCGACGAGGACGATCTCCGGACTGACCACCAGCACGTCGCCTCCCTCCAGGTTCGGATAGGGGAAGTTCGGATTGTGCTGCGGCGCGCCGGTCGGCGGCACGTCGATCTCGAACAGCGAGGTGCGTTCCGCCAGGGCCGGATGGTGCTCGAAGAGCGTGCGCGCGAGGAGCGGCTCGCGCTCGCGGGCGGCCGTCGCCATGGAGGAGATCAGCACCTGCTCGCCGAGCACGACCTGCGGATCGCGCTGGAAGAAGTAGTTGGGCACCGGATTCAGCTCGAAGAGCTGCGGATAGGTGGACGCCACCGTCTCGGCCGGCGCGCGGATCCCCTCGACCAGGTTGGAGGCCAGCTCGGCCGGCGGCAGCTCGTAGAGGCGGCGCACCACGCTATACGGCGCGCCATACTCCCCTTCCAGCTCCTCCAGGAGACGGCGGCGCACCGCATCGTCGGCGAGGACCTCGGCGAGCAGGTCCTGGGCGTCGAGCACCTCGACGCCGGCCAGGCGGAAGATCTGCAGGAACGCGTCGTGCTCCTCGCGCGCTTCGTTGCCGTCGAGGATGTCGTCGAAGAGGAGGCTCCCCATCATCGAGGGGACCATCCAATCGATCTCCCGTCCCGGCCGGTGGACCAGGACGCGGTGCAGGCGTCCGATTTCGGAATCGACGTGGATCGGCATGCTGAGCTCAAAAACTCAAGAAAAGACGCGCCGGGCTGGCGCGGCGGCGGATTGTACCACTGCTACAATCCCGGGCCGTGATGACCTCGGACGCACCGCACGAATCGCCGCAGAATCCTCTCTACGAACGCTACGCCTCGCCGGAGATGGCGCGGATCTTCTCGGCCAGCCACCGCTTCCGCACCTGGCGCCGGCTGTGGATCGCCCTCGCCGAATGCCAGCGCGAGCTCGGCCTGCCGATCACCGCCGAGCAGATCGCCGCCCTGGAAACCGTCGCCGGCGACACCGATCTCGAGCGGGTCGCGGAGCTCGAACGGCGCACCCGCCACGACGTGGTGGCCCATCTGCGCCACTTCGCCGAGCAGGCCGACCGCGTGACGCCGGGCGCCGGCGGCATCCTCCATCTGGGGGCGACCAGCGCGTTCATCACCGACAACACCGACGTCCTCCTGATGCGCGAAGCGCTCGAGTTGCTCGGCGGCCGTCTGGCCTCCGCTCTCGCCGCCCTCGCCGCTTTCGCCCGCCGCACCCGCGACGTGCCGTGCCTCGCCTACACCCACTTCCAGCCCGCGCAGCTCACCACCGTCGGCAAGCGCGCCTGCCTGTGGGCCCAGGATTTCGTGCTCGATCTCGCCGAGGTCCACCACCGCCTGGCCAATCTGCGCTGCCGCGGCGTCAAGGGGACGACCGGCACGCAGGCGAGCTTCCTCACCCTGTTCCAGAGTGACGGCGGCAAGGTGCGGGAGCTGGACCTCCGCCTGGCGCGGAAGATCGGTTTCAACGAGAGCTTTCCGGTGACCGGCCAGACCTACTCGCGCAAGCAGGACAGCCAGGTGCTCCAGACCCTCGCCGGTCTCGCCGAGAGCTGCCACAAATACGGCACCGACCTGCGCCTCCTGCAAGGCGTCGGCGAGCTCGCCGAGCCGTTCGACAGCGAGCAGGTCGGCTCCTCGGCGATGGCCTACAAGCGCAACCCGGTCCGGGCCGAGCGCATGTGCGGCCTCTCCCGCCGGCTGATCACCGACAGCCTGAACGGTCCGCTGAACACCGCGACGCAGTGGCTGGAGCGCAGTCTCGACGACTCGGCGAACCGGCGGCTGGTGATCCCCGACGCGTTCCTCTGCGCCGACGCCGTCCTCGGCCTCGCGGCGCACATCGCAGCGGGGCTGGTGGTGCGGGAGACCGTCGTCGCCGCCCGGGTGGCGCGCGAGATCCCGTTCATGGCCACCGAGACCATCCTCATGGAGGCGGCGCTGCGCGGCGGCGACCGCCAGCACCTGCACGAGAAGATCCGCGTCCACAGCCTGGAAGCCCAGACCGCCCTGGAGCACGGCGGCGAGAACCCGTTGATCGGCAAGATCGCCGCCGATCCCGACTTCCGGCTGACTCGCGAGGAGATCGAGACCTGGATCGACCCGGTGGCCTTCACCGGCCGCTCGGCGCAGCAGGTGGACGAATTCCTCGCCGAAGTCGTCGAGCCGGCGCTGCAGGGAATCGAAGCGGAGGAGGTCGCGGCGCCACGCGTCTGAGAGGGGGCTGATGGCGGTAACCAGGCAAAAATGGCGTTTGTGTTACAGTAGGGCCAAGCGCAAGACTGTATCAGCGCTGGACCAAGAGCTCTCACGAAGATGGCTTGAACCACCTTACGGAGAACACCAAGCCCATGCGCCACGCGAATGGAACATCTCAGTCATCGCATCGGTCACCCGGTCGTATCCAGGTCACCCATGTCCTCACCGCCGTCTCCCTGCTCCTCCCCTTCCTCTCCATGGCCTGCTCGGCCAACCGACATCCCGTTCCGCAGCCGATCACCGTCAAGGCTCCCCTGCAACGCGGGACCGCCTCCTGGTACGGACCGTCCTTTCAGGGCCACCGCACCGCGAGCGGAGAGCGCTACGACATGCACGAGTACACGGCGGCCCACCCCTCCCTTCCGTTCGGCACCCTCCTCGAGGTGCGCAATGTCCAGAACGGACGCTCGGTGAAGGTGCGGGTCAACGACCGCGGCCCCTTCACCCACAAACGGATCATCGACCTCTCCTACGCCGCGGCGAAGGAGATCGGCGCCGTCCTCCCCGGAACCGCCGTCGTCGAGATCTTCCCCGCCCAGAAGCAGCAGATCGACTCCATCACCACACCCCGATTCACCGTCCAGGTCGCTGCGTTCAGCGAAGCCGACCGCGCCGAGGCGCTCCGCCGCGAGCTGACCCCGATGTATCCGGAGACCGTCGTCATGTCGGACGGCACCTGGAACCGTGTCCAGGTCGGCATCTTCGATGAGCAGACTCGTGCTGAAGACCTGCGCCGCGAACTGGCCGCCATCGGTCTCTCCTCCATCGTCGTCGCCGCTCGCTGACCCGTTCCACTCTGAAAAAGAAGCAAGGTTCCTGCCAATCCTGGGCATTCCCGGGCAGGAATCCTGCGTCTTTATTTCGCGACCGGGTATCAATCCGCAACGATGCGCAGATGGCAGAGACGAGCAGCGCGGGCAATGCGCAGAATTCGATCTGGCAAAACGGTGCGTAGAGATGGGATGAGAAGGCCACCCTCCCTTGACGCAGTGCCAGAATATGGCCTGCAGGGAAACCGCGCCGGATGGGGCGCAAGGAGGATGACCATGATCGAGTCTAGCAGAGCCGCCTGGCAGGGAGTTGTGG
>DATARD010000400.1:0-2485 GCA_036264355.1 Thermoanaerobaculia bacterium | reverse complement strand
GATCGTGCTCGATCCGGTGATGGTCGCGACGTCAGGCGACCGCCTGCTCAAACCAGACGCCGTCGAGGCGATGCGCACGAAGCTCATGCCGCTCGCCGCGGTGGTGACGCCGAATTTGCCGGAGGCGGCGGCGTTGCTCGATGCGCCGGAAGCGACGAGCGAGGACGAGATGATCCGCCAGGCCGAGCGCCTGCTTGCGCTCGGCGCGCGCGCCGTGCTGATCAAGGGCGGCCACAGCAAGGCAGCGGAGAGCGCCGATCTCCTCGTGACCCCGACTGCGACCGTGCGCTTCGTCGCTGCCCGCATCGGGACCAAGAATACGCACGGCACCGGCTGCACGCTCGCCGCCGCCATCGCCGCCGGCCTCGCCAAGGGGCAGGACCTCGCCGCAGCGGTGCGCACGGCAAAGGATTACGTGACCGCCGCCATCGCCGCCGCCGATCGACTGGCCGTGGGGCACGGCCACGGGCCGGTGCATCACTTTCACAAGTGGTGGTGATCTCCTTTTCACGGGCGGCGGTGAACTCCCTCCCCCGCTTGCGGGGGAGGGTGGGGGGGGGGGAAGCTGAGTTTCAGCCTGAACGACGCCTGTGATTGCCTCACCGCCGCGGCTCCCTCCCCAACCCTCCCCCGCAAGCGAGACCTTTTCAGAAACCTTGCGGAGGAGAGTTGGGTCTGAGGCGGTTGGATTTGATCCGCGCGAGGAGGGAAGCCGGTCGAGGGCGCCGGCTTCAGACGGGGGCGAGGCGGGGCGTCGTGAGAACGACCAGACGTTTGAGGTTGAGGGCGGTGCACAGGAGCGCCAGATGAACGGCGTTTCGGGCGAGGCCGCGATAGCGGACGCGGCTCCAGCCATACAGCCGCTTGAGCTTGGCGAAGACCTGCTCGACCGGAGCGCGGCGTCGGCCGATCGCGGTATTGTGCTGGACCTGACGCGGCGTGAGCGGATGGTGCTTGTTGGCCCGGTGCATCATCCGGTCCTTGATGCCGCGGGCACGCAGGTCCGCCCGCCGCCGCGCGCTGGTGTAGGCCTGGTCGGCATAGAGCGCAGCTTCGTCGCCGCAGATCAGCAGGTCGGCCGGCTCGGTGTCGTTGACATTGGCCGGGGTCATCACCTGCCGTCGAATGATGGCCGAGCCCTGGTCGACCCCAACATGGACCTTGTACCCGAAATAGCGGCGGCCGCCCTTCTTGGCCCAGGCCGCATCGGGATCGAGCGGGCTCTTCACCAGCTTGCTCGGCGGCCGCTCCTTGGTCGCGGCCGCGCCGCCTTCTGCTGGAGCCGCCGGCTTCACCTCGCTCGGCGCCGCCGGTTCGGCCGGCGGCTGCTCGGCCGGCGGCTGCTCGACCGGCGGCTTGGGCCGCTTCACCGCCGCGTCGATCAGGCTGGCGTCGATCAGCGTGCCCTGCCGCAGAATCAGCCCGCGATTGTCGATCTGCCGGTTGACCTCCTCGAACACCCGATCGGCGAGACCAAGCTGCCGCAGCGTCTCGCGGAAGCGATGGATCGTCACATGGTCCGGTGTCTCGGCGTCCAGCGCAAAGCCGCAGAACCGGCGGAAGCTCAGACGATCCTCGAGCGACGCCTCCAGGCCGGGGTCCGACAACCCATGCCATTGCTGCAGCAGCAACGCCTTGAACATCGCCACCGCCGGGTAGCCCGGCGCCCCGTAGCGCGAGCCGTGCACCGGCGACAGCAACTGCGCGATCATCGACCAGTCGATCAACGCGCCGAGTCGCTCCAGAGCTTCGTTCCGGCCCTTCCCTGCGACCAGACTATCCGCCAAGCTCAATTGCCCAAGCGACCGCTCCGCCATCTGCTCGTTCCCCGACTCACCTCCCTAACGGAATCACGAACCCCCACTTCTGAAAAGGTCTCGCTTGCGGGGGAGGGTCGGGGAGGGGGCCGCGGCGGCGAGGCGAACGCGGGCGTCATTCAAGGTCGAGAGTCTGCTTCCCCCTCGTCGACAGCGCGTGATCAATTGGCGCGCTGGCCCAGATACTTCGGCAGCTCGGCCTCCAGCACGGAGCGGATCACTCCGCGAATCTGGTCCTCGTTGACATTGACCGAGCCTCGTCCTCGACGTCCTGCTTGACGAGATCGACGAGGTGCATGGTCAGGGGCAGCATCGAGTTGGTGCTGTGCCAGGTCTTGATCCATTGCTCCGGCCAATTTCCCCAGGAGTTGAGCTGACCGAGCCCGTCGAGGCTGCCGAGGATCTGGTTATAGTCGGCGCCGGTCTCCTCTTGAATGACCGCGCCGAAGGTGGTCACGTGGAGGTCCTGGTAGCGGGCCGCCGGCAGATCGCGGATCGCGTTCTGGATACAGAGTGCGCCCTTGCTGTGGCCGTAGACGCGCGTGATCGACGGGCACTGCAGAAGGATCTCGTGGAGAACGTCGCTCTCCGGGCTGCCGGTGCGATACTCCGGCCTGCTCGAAGCGGCCGCCGCTTGATGGGCCGTCGACGACAGATGACGCCCGACC
>DATARD010000398.1:0-66255 GCA_036264355.1 Thermoanaerobaculia bacterium | reverse complement strand
CGGCCGACTGAAAAGGAGATCATCACCTCCCGCCAGATCGACCGCCCCCTGCGTCACCTGTTCCCCGAGGGCTACATCGCCGACACCCAGATCATCGCCTTCTGCCTCTCGGCCGACGGCGAGAACGATCCGGACGTGCTGGCCATCAACGGCGCCTCGATCGCGCTGGTGCTCTCCAACATCCCCTTCTACCACCCGGTGGGCGCCGTGCGCGTCGGCCTGATCGAAGGCGAGATCTTCCTCAACCCCACCAACAGCCAGCGCGACGTCTCCGACCTCGACCTGATGGTCGTCGGCACCGAGGAGGCCGTGGTGATGGTCGAGGCGGGCGCCAACCAGGTCTCCGAGGAGATCCTCCTCGAAGCCATCTTCCGCGCCCACGCCGAGATCCAGAAGATCGTCAAGCTCCAGCACGAGCTCTACCGCGGCAGCGGCTACCAGAAGCCGTCGTGGACGGCGCCCGAGCAATATCCCGACGAGCTCTACCAGCAGGTGCGCGGCGACATGCACGCCACCCTCAAGGCGGCGCTCTTCACCAAGAAGAAGTTCGAGCGCAAAGACGCGGTCAGCGCCGTCGTCAAGCCGTACATCGAGCAGATCCCGGCCGAAGAAGCGGCCAAGCGCGGCCAGGTGAAGAAGATCATCAGCCGCCTCGAAGAGGAGATCCTGCGCGAGGTGGTGCTCAACGAGCGCATCCGGTTCGACAACCGGAAGCTCGACGAGATCCGGCAGATCGACATCGAGGTCGGCCTGCTGCCGCGCACCCACGGCTCGGCCCTCTTCACCCGCGGCGAGACGCAGGCCCTGGTCACCTCGACCCTGGGCACCAGCCGCGACGCGCAGGTGATCGAGGAGTACGAAGGGGAGAGCGTGCAGAAGTTCCTGCTGCACTACAACTTCCCCCCCTTCTCCGTCGGCGAGGTCAAGTTCCTGCGCGGTCCGGGCCGGCGCGAGATCGGCCACGGCGTGCTGGCGCGCCGCGCTCTGATGCCGGTGCTGCCGCACGAGGACGAGTTCCCCTACACCGTCCGCGTGGTCTCGGACATCCTGGAGTCGAACGGCTCCTCGTCCATGGCCACCATCTGCGGCGGCTCGCTCGCCATGTTCGACGCCGGCGTGCCTCTCCTGGCGCCGGTGGCCGGCGTCGCGATGGGTCTGATCAAGGGCGACGACAACTTCGCCGTCCTCTCCGACATCGCCGGCCAGGAAGACCACTACGGCGACATGGACTTCAAGGTCGCCGGCACCCGCGAGGGCGTCACCGCCCTCCAGATGGACATCAAGATCACCGGCGTCACCCGGGAGATCATGCAGCAGGCGCTGGCGCAGGCGAAGGCCGGCCGCATGCACATCCTGGACATCATGGAGGCGGCGATCGCCAAGCCGCGGATCGACATCTCGAAGTTCGCGCCGCGCCTCTACACCTTGCAGATCAACAAGGAGAAGATCCGCGACGTCATCGGACCCGGTGGCAAGACGATCCGCTCGATCATCGAGGAGACCGGCTGCGACATCGAGATCCAGGACGACGGCAAGGTGGTCATCGCCTCGCCGGACGAGCCGGCGGCCAAGCGCGCCATCCAGATGGTGGAGCGCCTGACCGAGGTGCCCGAGGTCGGCAAGGTCTACACCGGCCAGGTGCGGCGCATCGAAGCCTACGGCGCCTTCGTCGAGATCATGCCGGGCACCGACGGCCTGGTGCACATCAGCGAGCTCGCGCCCTTCCGCGTCCGTGAGGTCACGGACATCGTCAAGGAAGGCGACGAGATCTCGGTCAAGGTCATCAGCATCGACGAGACCGGCCGCGTGCGGCTATCGCGCAAGGCGGTCATCATGGAAGCTCCGGACTACGATCCCGCACAGTATGAGGGGATGGAGATGGCCATGGCGTCGACCGGCGGCGGCGAGGGTGGCGAGCGCGGCGGACGCGGTGGCGACCGCGGCGGGCGGGGCGGTGACCGCGGTGGACGGGGGGGTGATCGCGGCGGACGCGGCGGTGGTGGCGGGCGGGGCGGCGACCGCGGCGGACGCGGTCCGCGCTAAAAACCGGGGCGGCCTGCGGGCCGCCCTTTTCGTTTCCAGCCCCTTTTGTTTTCCAGATAGACTTCGCGCCATGAGCGCCACCGTCGACCGCCAGACCCTCGTCACCTATCTCGATCAGCTCCTCGACGCCGGCCGTGGGCGCGACTACGGTCCGAACGGTCTCCAGGTCGAAGGAAAGGCGTCGATCGGCAAAATCGTCACCGGCGTCTCGGCCTGCCAGAAGCTGTTCAGCCGAGCCCGCGAAGCCGGCGCCGACGCCGTGCTCGTCCATCACGGCATCTTCTGGGACGGCATGCCGCGCGTCCTGACCGGCCTGCAATACCGGCGCGTCGCGGCGCTCATCCAGGGCGAGATGAATCTGATCGCCTACCATCTGCCGCTCGACCGTCACGCCGACCTCGGCAACAACGCGCTCGCCGGCCGCGCCTTCGGTCTCGTCGACCTGGAGCCGTTCGGTCTCCACGAAGGGCTGCCGATCGGCTTCCAAGGCCGCTTCCCGGAGCCGATCGCCGCCGCGGAGCTGAAGATGCGCTGCGCGCAGGTCTACGCGCAGGAACCGCTCGCCTTTCTTGAGGGACCGGACCCCGTGCGCACGCTCGGCATCATCAGCGGCGGCGCCCAGCGCGAGCTCTATTCCGCGATCCATGGCGGTCTCGACGCCTACATCACCGGCGAGGTGAGCGAATGGGTGATGAACGTGGCACGGGAGGCGCAGATCCACTACCTCGCCGCCGGTCACTACGCGACGGAGCGGCTTGGCATCCGCGCGCTCGGCGAGCACGTCCGGGACCGCTTCGGCATCGCGGCCGAGTTCATCGACGTGCCGAATCCGGTCTGATCACGTCCGGTGCGTCGTCTGAAGCCGGGGCGAACAGCGCTTCGACCAGCGGCGCGCGAACGGCGAGGACGGCGCGCTGGTTGATGTACCCCTTGTCGGTGATCTCCCCGGCGTCGATCGACGGCGGCTCGGTCAGCAGGAGGGCGCTGGTCACCGTGCGGCTGCTCGCTCCCCCTTGCTCGCGGTTGTGGGCATCGAGCGCCGCCGCGATCTTCGTCCGTAGCCCGTCACGCGTTTCCTGGGAGCAAGCCGCGACATCCGGAAAGAGAAGGACACCCACGGCGTCGCGGTCGTGGCCGGCGATGACGACATCCTGGACCAACGGCGCGAGCGCGGCGATCAGCTTCAGGCGGAGCGCGCCGACGTGCACCCAGGTGCCGGTGGTGAGCTTGAAGTCCTCGCTCACCCGGCCGTTAAAGACGAGACCCTGATTGGGATCGTTCGGATCGGCGAGGAGCACGGCGTCGCCCGGTGAGTAGAACCCCTCCTCGTCCAGCATCTCCTTGAAACGTTCGCTGTCCTGGAAGTAGCCGGGCGTGACCTGCGGCCCCTTGACGCGGACCTCGAGCTTCCAGCCGTTGGGGACGAGCTTCAGCTCGGCGCCGGGCACCGGCACTCCGATGTTGCCCGGCTCGTCGAGCGTGGCCTGCACCTGCGTCACCAGCGGCGACGTCTCCGTCGCGCCCCAGGCCGACACGAACGGCACCGGCCGGCTGCGCACGCGCCGCGCGACGCGGACCAGCCGGTCCCAGGTCGGCCGCGGCAGCGCGGCGGCGGCATAGAAGAGCAGGTCGAGCTCGCGGAAGAATCCCTCGGCGAAGCCGTCGTCGCCTTCGAGGAACGGCAACAGGGCGTCGAAGCCGCGCGGCACGTTGAAGTGGAGGGTCGCCGAGACGAGGCGCAACGTGGCGACCGTCTCCTCGATCCGCCCCGGCGCCGGCTTGCCACGGTCGACCCACAGGGTGCCGCCATGCCAGAGCACGAGATTGAAGTTGTGGTTGCCGCCGAAGGTATGGCTCCACGGCAGCCAGTCGACCAGCACCGGAGGCCGCTCGCGCAGGAACGGCCACCCCTGGGTCATGGCCTGCTGGTTGGAGCAGAGCATGCGGTGGGTGTTGAGGACGCCTTTCGGCGCGCCGGTCGATCCCGACGTGAAGAGGATCTTGGCGAGGCTGTCCGGACCGATGCGGTCGAACGCGCTGTCGACGAGCTTCGGATCTTCAGGAAAGGCGGCCAGCTCCGCGAGGTCACCGCTGACGATCCGCGTCGCCGGATCGAGCGGCAGAGCGTCCAGCGCCTTCGCGTACGCCGAGCGATCCGCGGTGTAGATCCAGCCCGGCCGCAGCATCCCGTGGAGCGTCCGGAGCTTGACGTGGTCCTGCGAGAGGAGCGAATAGGCGGGCGAGACCGGAGAGACGGGAACGCCGGCGACCAGCGCGCCGAGCATCAGCAGCGCATGGTCGACCGAGTTGTCGGACAGGATCATCAGCGGCCGGTCGACACCGAGACCCTCGGCGAGCATCCGCGACGCCAGCGACCTAGCGGTCCGGTACGCCTCGCCGTAGGTCACCCGGCGGACACTGTCGCTTCGTCTCTCAGCGAGAAAGACCCGATCCGGCGCCGTCTCCGCCCAGCGGCGCAGCACGAGCCCGAGATGAGCCGGGTACTCCTGCAGCGCGGCCTGCGAACGCAGCAACAGCACACCGTCCGCGCGGCGGGCCATTTCGATGCTGGGCTTGGCGAACACGTCCGAGAGTATACGAAGTGAGAGATGATTCCCGGAGCCATGACGACATCACCCGATGAGCCCGACGAGATCATCGCGCGCACCCGCCACTGGCTCGAAGCGGCGGTGATCGGCCTCAACCTCTGCCCGTTCGCCAAACCGGTGCATGCGAAGGAGCAGATCCGCTATGCGGTCAGCCAGGCCGAGACGCCGGAGGAGTTGCTGGCCGATCTCCTCGACGAGTTCCAGGGCCTCGCGACGGCCGATCCGGCGGCGATCGAGACGACGCTGCTGATCCACCCCCGGGTGCTCACCGATTTTCTGGACTACAACGACTTCCTCGCCGTCGCCGACGCCGCCGTCGACGATCTCGGTCTCCGCGGCATCCTCCAGATCGCCAGCTTTCATCCGCGGTATCAATTCGCCGGTACCGCGCCGGACGACATCGAGAACTACACGAACCGCTCTCCCGATCCGATGCTGCACCTCCTGCGCGAGGCGAGCGTCGAAAGAGCGGTGCAGTCGATCTCCGATCCGGCAGAGATCTACGAAAGGAATATCGCGACTCTGCGGCGGCTCGGCCTGAAAGGCTGGCGGCGTCTGATCTCTTCGTAACTTTCCCTGACTTGCAGAGCCAGTTGACTATATACTTGGGCTCGCGGCCCAACTCTCCCGGGAGGCTCTCATGCCAATTCGCGCTTCCTTTCTTCTGTCGATGGCTCTCCTGTTGATCTGCTCGGCTCTCACCGGACCGCTGCTGGCCGCGGACGGCGCTCTCGATCCCAGCTTCAACGGCTCCGGCAAATTGAACACGGTGTTCAATCCGGCCAGCCCGGTCAACGCTGATCTAGCCTTCAAGGTGCTGGTGCAGACCGATCAGAAGATCGTCGTCGTGGGCTGGGTGTCGGACATCACCGACCCGGCCGACATCGGGGTGGTGCGCTACAACCCGAACGGCACCGTCGATACCACGTTCGGCAACCATGGATTCACGCGGGTGGGCTTCGGCTTCCTCTCCGCCGACGAGGCGTTTGCCGCCGCCCGCCAGGCGGACGGCAAGATCCTGATCGGCGGTTTCACCGGCGCGTTCGGCGGCTCCCCGGCGTTCGCGCTCGTCCGCTTGCGCACCGACGGCACTCCCGATCCCGCGTTCGGCAGCGGCGGCATGGTGCAGACGGATCTCGGCGGCGACGACTGGATCCTCGCCCTCAAGGTCCAGTCGGACGGTAAGATCCTGGCCGCCGGCATGACCGGAAGCCCGGCCAGTCACGACTTCGCGCTGGTGCGCTACAACCCCAACGGCACCCTGGACAACACCTTCGGGACGGGCGGCAAAGTCATCACCGACTTCACCGGCCGCGATGACCGCCCGGCGGCGATCGCGGTGCAAAGCGACGGCAAGATCCTGGTCGGCGGCCTGTCGGCTCCGACCGCGGCTCCCACCAGCTCGCCGCAGATGGCGCTGGCGCGCTACACGCCGGCCGGCCGGCTCGACACGACGTTCGGCACCGGCGGCAAGCTGCTGCTCACCCTGGGTGTCAAGAGCGGAGCGACCGCGATCGCGGTCCTTGCGGGTGGCAAGATCCTGGTCGGCGGCGGCATCTTCCAGGCCAACGGCCATGGCAACGATTTCCTCCTGGTGCGTCTCAATCCCACCGGCACCCTGGACAAGACGTTCGGCACCGGCGGCAAGACGGTCACCGACTTCGGTGGCGGCACCGCCGGCAACACCGATGACATCGCTGCGATCGCGGTGCTGACGAACGGCAAGATCCTCGCCGCCGGCGAGGTCAAGGCGACGACGACCGGCTCCGGCAACGGCCAGTTCGGAATCGCGCGCTACACCGCCAACGGCCAGCTCGACACGACCTTCGGCTCGGCCGGCAAGGTCACCACCCAGTTCGGCAGCAAAGGATCGCGTTGCACGTCGGTCGCGGTGCAGGCGAACGGCCGGATCGTGGCGGCGGGGCATGTCTTCTCGACCAACCCGGCGCAGGCGGCGAGCTTCGGCGTGGCGCGCTATCTCGCCACGCTCCCGGCGGTGCAGGAGCCCGGGCTCGATCCACTCGACGAATAGGTATCCGTAGAAAGGGCGGTTGCATGTGGCGCGGCCTTGTGCATGAATACCGGCATGCCCACCACCGCTTTGCAACCCCCGACGCTCCGCGCCCTGGCGGACGGCGATCCCCGAGAGCTCCTCGAAGCGATCGGCGGGATGCGCGCCGCCGACCTTGCCGAGGCCCTCGACCGGCTTCCCGAGGCGTCGGCCGCCAAGGTCCTCGCCGCGCTGCCGTTCGACCTCGCCGTGCAGGTGTTCGACGAGCCCGAGTTCACGCGCCACCATCTCGCCTTCTCGCGCCTGCCCACCGACAAGGCGGTGACGCTCCTCGAAGCGCTCTCCGCCGACCGGCAGGCGGACCTCGTCCGTGGGCTGCCCGAGGCCGAGCAGAAACGCGTGCTCGACGCCGTGCAGCCGTCGACCCGCGAGGCGCTCAAGCTCCTGCTCTCCTATCCGCCGACCACCGCCGGCGGCATCATGACCACCGAATTCGTCAGCGTTCCGGCGGACTGCACGGCGGAGCACGCGCTCGCGCACATCCGCCAGGTGGCGCGTGACAAGGAGACGGTCTACGCCATCTACGTGATCGATCCCCAGGACCGGCACCTGGTGCACGTGGTATCGCTCCGCGACCTGCTCCTCGCCGAGCCCGGAACCCGGATTCTCGACGTCGGCAAGCGGCGACCGCCGTTGACCGTCCGCCCCGAGGACAAGCGGGAGGACGTCACCGTGCTGATCTCGAAATACAACCTGCTGTCCGCGCCGGTGGTGGACAAGACTGGACAGATCCTCGGCATCGTCACCGTGGACGACGTGATCGACGCCATCGTCGAGGAACAGACCCGGGACACGCAGCGCTTCGGCGGCATGGAGGCCCTCGACAAGCCCTACACCCAGATCGGTTTCGCCTCGATGATCAAAAAGCGCGCCGGCTGGCTGTGTGCGCTGTTCCTGAGCGAGATGCTCACCGCGACCGCGATGCAGCATTACGAAAGCGAGCTGAGCAAAGCGATCGTCCTGACCCTGTTCATCCCTCTGATCATGAGCTCAGGCGGCAACTCGGGCTCGCAGGCGACATCGCTCATCGTGCGCGCCCTGGCGCTGCGCGAGGTGCGGCTCGGCGACTGGTGGAAGATCGCGCTCCGCGAGCTGCCGGCCGGCCTCTGCCTGGGCGCCATCCTGGGAGTGATCGGCATCGTGCGCATCTACCTCTGGCAGCATCTCCACTTCTACAACTACGGCGAGCACTGGCTCCTCGTCGCCTTCACCATCGGCGCCGCCCTGATCGGCGTCGTCACCTTCGGCTCGCTCGCCGGCTCGATGCTGCCGTTCCTCCTGCGCCGCCTCGGCTTCGATCCCGCGGTCGCCTCGGCCCCCTTCGTCGCCACCCTGGTTGACGTGACCGGCCTGATCATCTACTTCACCGTCGCGTTCGTGATCCTCCACGGGACGCTGTTGCGGTGACGAAAAGCCACATGAAGATCGGTCTCCTCCTCGCCTCCCTCGCCGTCCTCCTCCTCTCCGCCCTGCCGGCAGGTGCCGCCTCCGACACCGCGGAAGCCGCCAAAGTCCGCGAGGAATTCCTTTTCGCCTGGCGCGCCTATGAGCAGACCTCCTGGGGCCACGACGAGCTCAAGCCGCTCAGCAAGACGAGCCGCGACTGGTATGGCACGCCGCTCCTGATGACGCCGGTCGACGCTCTCGACACGCTGCTGCTGATGGGGCTCACGGACGAAGCGGAGAAGGCCAAGGATCTGATCGTCACCAAGCTGTCGTTCGATCAGGACGTGCCGGTCAAGAACTTCGAGGTCACCATCCGGCTGCTCGGCGGACTGCTGTCGAGCTACCAGATGACCGGCGATGCGCGCCTGCTCAAGCTCGCCGAGGATCTCGGCACCCGCCTGCTGCCGGTCTTCGACTCCCCCACCGGCATGCCGTACATGTACGTCAATTTGAAAACCGGCAAGACTTCAGGAGCCAAATCGAACCCGGCGGAGATCGGCACGCTCCTGCTCGAATTCGGCACGCTCGCGAAGCTCGTCCACAGGCCAATCTTCTACGACAAGGCCAAGAACGCCGTCGTCCAGCTCTACAACCGCCGCTCCTCTCTCGGTCTGGTCGGCGAGGAGATCGATGTCGAGACCGGCGCCTGGACCAGCCGGGCGAGCCACGTCGGCGGCGCGATCGACTCCTACTACGAATATCTCCTCAAGTGCTCGATCCTCTTCGGTGACCGCGACTGCGCCAGGATGTGGAAAGAGAGCCGCCGCGCGCTCGACAAGTACCTGGCCGACGAAGTGCCGAGCGGTCTTTGGTACGGCCAGGCCGACATGGTGACCGGCAAACGCACCGCCACCGAGTTCGGCAGCCTCAACGCGTTCTTTCCGGGCGTGCTGGTGCTCGACGGCGACCTCCGCACCGCCCGCCGCCTCCAGGAGTCGAGCCACGCGATGTGGAAGCTCCAGGGCATCGAGCCCGAGGTGATCGACTACGCCACCATACAGGTCACCAGCCCCGGCTATCCGCTGCGCCCGGAGATCATCGAGTCTGCCTGGTATCTCTACCGCGCCACGAAGGACCCGCGCTACCTCGACATGGGCCGCACCTACTTTGAAGGGCTGATGGCGCACTGCCGGACCGACGCCGGCTACACCGTCCTCAAAGACGTCGTGACCAAAGAAAAAGGCGATCTCATGCCCAGCTTCTTCCTGGCCGAGACGCTCAAGTACCTGTACCTCCTCTTCGCGCCGGACAAGGCGCTGGATCTGCGGCGTGCCGTATTCAACACGGAGGCGCATCTCCTGCGGCGGACTTGGTAGCTCTTGATCGCCGCAGGTTTTCTGGCTGATCCGACGCAGGCAAGGCGAGCCCTGCGGGTGAGAGAGTGCTAGACTAAGAGCCGTGGCTGGTTCGCGCGACGAGGTGTCATGGGGTTGAGAATCGACGGAATCATCTGGCTGAGAGGAGTTGTCGACAAGCTGGCCTATAAGCATAATGTTGAGGCTTTCGAGGTCGAGGAGGTGCTCGACAACAAGCCGAAGATACGGCGTGTCGAGAAGGGAAAGCAGAAGGGATAGGATGTCTACATGGCTCTGGGGGCAGACAGATGCGGGCCGCTACCTCACCATTCTCTTCATCGACAAGGGCACTGGAGAGGTGTTACCCCTGAGCGCTCGGGACATGGCGGACAAGGAGCGTAGAAGGTATGGCAACAAATAAGAAGAAGGCCCTGCCGGCCGCAGATTCGATCGCCAAGCTCGTGGAGTTTTTTGACACGCATGACATGGGAGATCTTTGGGATCAGATGCCCGAAGCGGACTTCGACATCGACCTACGCCGCCGCAAGCACCTCGTTGCTCTCGACGACGATCTCGCAGGCAAGGTTGCGAAAATCGCCCGGTCTCGGCACGTTTCTTCGGAGTCTCTGATCAACTCCCTCTTACGTGAGAAGCTGGCTGAGCCGGTCTGAGCTCACGGTTGCGTCCGCCTCCCTAGCTCTAGATTTCCACGGCCCCCCACTCTTCCACACCGCCGCGGGAGCTTCATCCCTCCCGTGCCGACCCACACCTGTCGAGCGGGCCTCTCCCCCCGGAGGAGGCGCCAAACGGCCACTTGCCAGGGTCAAGCCTTCTGTATAGGCTCTGTACATGTCCCAGATCAACATCCATCTGACCTCGGAGTTTGAGCAGGCGCTCACCGAGTTCATGCGCCTCCGCCAGATCAAGACCAAGTCGGACGCCATCCGAGCGGCCGTTCAAGAAGCCGTGGAACGAGAACGGCGCCGTCGCGAGACTCCGGACTTCTCGCGCTGGGTCGGCCTGGGCACCAAAGCGCCTCAGAATCCTACTCCCCGGTTCCAGTCGGACGACGACCTCTGGCGCTGAACCGTGGTCGTCGACACCTCTGCCCTCCTCGCCATCTTCTTCGCCGAGCCCTTCGGGGAGTGGGCGGCCGCCCGGCTTGCCGAGCATGCTGGAGACCTCTGCATGAGCACGGTCAACCTCACGGAGACCCTGATCCGGGTGCGCGACCGGCAGCCCGAGTCCTTCGAGCAGATCGAGACGGAGCTCTTGAACAGCGGGATCCGCTTTGTCCCGCCGGACGTACAGCAGGCCCGAATCGCCGCCGAGGCGCGGCTGCGCTATCCTCTCAATCTCGGAGATTGCTTCGCCTACGCACTGGCTGTCGTGGAGGACCTCCCGATCCTGGCCCTCGATCGCGATTTCCGGTCCAGCGACCGGCCGGTGGTGTGGCCGGAGACCCACAAGGAGAGCTGATCAGTGCAGCCGACCACCCTCAACAAGATCGTCAGTCTCTTCCTGGTCGGGGGCCTCGTGATCTTCGGCATCGGCGCCATCCTTCTGCACCAATTTGGTGTGGATCGATTAACGGACGCCATCGAGCCGCTGGCTGGCGAAGGCGGAAAAACCCTCTTCGTCGTGGTAAGCGGCATCCTCCTTCTACCGGTTGCTGCGTTTGCGGGAGCTGTGAGTGAAGGCCTGACGGCGATGATCATCAGAGAGCCGATCAGATGGATCGTCAGGAAAAACTGGGCGCTCGTGTTTCTGCGCCAAACGCACGCAGCCAAGAGCTACTCCTTCTGGAAAGAGCGTTTCGCCGAAGTTGCGGCAGCAAGTGAAACGTTGTCAGGCTTTCCTCTAGGTGTCAACGATCGAGGGATCGCGGTGGGCTTGCTGTACGACAAGAAATTAGATTCGGCCATTCAGTGGGCAGAGAGCCACTATTCCATGTATGTACTGGCCAGTAACTTTGCCTTTCTATCCGTGATCGCGACGGTCTATCTACTGCTGACCGGGACTTGGCCTAATAAAGCATGGAGCATCCTCACCGCGGCCGGTATGTTATACGCTCTTCTGGGAGTTTCCATAGATCGTTACCTTTATTCTTATGAAGTCGCCTTGCGGCAGGGCACTCTCAGCCTCCATGCACAAAGCACCTCTCCTTCCTCTGCCAAGACCGACTGTGGAGATCGACCGGTGCGGTGATTCGTCTGGCGGGCTCGTACCGTCCTCAAGAAAAACCTTCATCCCATAAACCCCAGATTCGGATTGTTGAACCGCCCCAGGTTCGGGAAGATCGTTCCCATGTCGGCGGTTCCTACGCCGAACCAGCGGGCGAGGGTGGCGGAGTATTCGTCCACCGAGGTGGTGGGAATCCAGCGCCCTTCTCCGGAGTCGTCGGGACCTTCGGTCACCAGGGTCGGGACGTGGCCGTAGATGTTGCCTCCCTGCACCGCACCGCCGACGATGATCTGGTGGCTCCCCCAGCCGTGGTCGGTGCCGCTGCCGTTGCCGGGGAAGGTGCGGCCGAAGTCGGAAGCGGTGAAAGTTGTGACGTTTGAGGCGACGGTGAGCTCGACGGTCGCGTTGTAGAAGGCGGTCAGGCTGGCGCTCAGGTCGTCGAGGAGACCGGCTTGGCTGGCGAGCTGGTCGCCGTGGGTGTCGAAGCCGTCGGTGGCGACGAAGAAGACCTGGCGGGAGAGACCCAGAGCGGCACGCACGGAGATGAGCTTGGCCACCATGTTGAGCTGGCCGCCGAGGTAACTGTCGGGAAAGACGGTGGTGAGGGCCGGCGCCTGGTCGAGAGCCGATTGCAGGAGCGCGTTGTTGTCGAGCGCTCTTTTCGTGACGGCTCCCGCCGCTCCCACCAAAAGGTTATTGGTTTGATTGGTCAGCAGGCTGCGGATGGCGAGCGAGACCGGATCGCCGTTCGGGCCGTCGGTGAAGTTGTCGAGGCCGATGGTGCCGGCCGGCGAGACCTGATACTGCGTCACGATATCGCCCACTTGGTAGACGTTCGAGCCGGCGAGCGACATGCTCATCGAAACCTGGGCGTTGCCGTTCAAGGTGCGCAGCAGATCGGCGGTGCGGCCACCCCAGCCCGTGTGCGGCGGCTGATCGGGAATCGAGGTCTGCCAGTGCACCTGCTGGTCGCTGTGCGAAAAGAGCTGCGGCGGCGCCGCGACGCTGCCATTCAGGAACTGGTCGCGGGTGAGCGGCGCGAGGAGCGGCCCGACGTTGGCGAGGAGCGCCATCTTGTGTTGGCCGAAGAGGCCCTGCAAGCCGGTCATGCTGGGATGCAGGCCCCAGACGCGCCCGTCGCTCATCGTCGGCGTGATGGGCAGCAGCACGTTCTGCGGCAGCGCCACGGAGCCACGGCCGGCGGCGTATTGGGTGTAGTCGCTGCCGGTGCGCGGCACGATGATGTTGTTGCCGTCGTTGCCGCCATACATGAAGACGCAGACCAGCGCCTTGTAGTCGGCCGCCGTGCGGACCACGGAATGGCGGCGCGGCAGCTCCGCGGCGGCGGCGATGCCGCCGAGGTCGAGCAGCGTGCGGACGATCGAGGTGGTGCCCACGGCGGCGCACACCGAGGTGCGGAGAAAATCGCGGCGGCTGAATGACATTTCGCTCTCCTTGCGCCCGCTTCAGCGCTGGACCGAGTATTCCGGCGAGGTGACGATGAGGCGGACGGCGGCCCGCACCCTGTCGCCGGGATCGGAGAGCGACGGATCGCTCAGCGTATTGATCAGGATCGTCCGCATGCCGGAGGACATGCTGTTCGACATCAGCAGGAGATTCAACGAATCCACGAGCTGCGTGGGATTGACGGCGGTGGCGAGCCAGGGCGAGAAGTCGAGGGTGATCACCTCGCCGTCGTTGTCATAGCCGTAATAGATCATCCAGTTCCACATGTTGGCGTTGCTGATCGCCGTGGTTTCGGTGAGGATCTGGAATTCCGGCGCGACGAGACCGGCCTGGGCGACGGCTCCGGGCAGCAGGTAGTCGGGGCTGAAGAAATTGAACACCGTCGGCGAGCGCAGCGGATTCTGTCCAATTCCCCAGGTTGGATCTTCGAGATACCAGATGTGGAATTTGCCGCTCGGCGCCGTGGCGTTGAAAGCGCGCATCAGGTTGCCCATGCGTACGATCGGCTCGCGCAGATGGCCGTAGCCCTGGTTGGCGGTGACCACCTCGGCGCGCGCCTCATAGTCGAGCAGGATGGCGCGGATCACCGCCTTCATGTCGCCGCGCACGCCCTGGCCGTTGTTGTTGAACACCTGGCCGACGCGGTAGACATACGCCGGGCTGGGATTGCTGGTCACCAGCCGCTGAATGAGATGGCGGGCGATGAACGGTCCGACGTTCTGATGATTGAAAATGCTGTCGAGCGCCGCCTTGAGGTCCTGCTGCGGCGTCTGGCCCGCCGGCACGATGGTGCCGTCGAGAAGCAGCTTCGCGCCTTCGGAGTGATGGCTCGGCCAGACCGCCATCGGAATGCGCCAGTTTTCCGGCGGCCAATAGAAGAGATCGGGATCGGTGGTGTCGGAGCCGCCGAAGCTCCAGCCGGTGAAGACATGGGCGAAACCGATGACCACGTCCTGGTTATAGGTCGGAATTGGCAGCCCATTGGCGTCGAGCTGCGGAGTGCCGTCCGGGAAGGTTTTATAGAGACCGGCCGAGAAGAG
Organism: Thermoanaerobaculia bacterium; assembly: GCA_036264355.1. Taxonomy (GTDB): domain Bacteria; phylum Acidobacteriota; class Thermoanaerobaculia; order Multivoradales; family UBA5704; genus UBA5704. Next base: position 52,100 of record DATARD010000398.1, on the reverse strand, counting down.
CTGCAAGATCTCGCGGGCATAGTTCTCGTTCGGGTTCTGACCGATCGAAGGGTCTTCCTTGTCGTTGCCCAGCATGTTGAGATACGCGCCCATCGCAGGGCTCAGGGTGACGTCTTCGAGGAGCTGCCGGTAGTTGCCGAACGCATCGCGCTCGAGAATATCCATGTAGGCGGCGAGCCCTTCGGCCGGGAAGGCCGAGCTGGCGTCGGAGACGACGAGGATCTCGGAGAGCGCCAGGGCGACGCGCTGGCGAAGCTGGTCGTTCCCCTGCACCGCCTGTTTCCAGATCGATTCATCGACCTGGTTCGACGAGATGTCCTCGCCGGCCGCCGCCGCCGCATCGAGGTAGGCGAGGTGCGAGGTGACCGGCAGGGCGAGCTGCTGGTTGAGCCAGCCGTCGAAGCCTTGCGTCTGCAGCGCGCTGATCTCGGCCAGCGAGGCCGGACCGTAGGTCGCCTGGGCGAGGAACCGCGCGGCGTCGCGGGCGTTGGCCGGTCCCGGGGGGAGATTCGGCGGCGGCGGCGGCGGGGTAAAGACGGGCGTGCCGGTCGACAGCAGGAACTGGCCGCGGATCTCTCCCGACGGATACTGCGAGGTGTGGATGTTGATGTAGGTCAGGCCGTTGCGGATCGCATCGACGATCTGCGGTACGGTGACCGCCCCCACCGGCACGAAGGTCCAGAGAAGGGAGCCGTCCGCCGCCGGGGTCGCCGCGTCGATGTCGAACAGGATGCCGCCGCTGGCGCCCTGGGGGGCCGGGCCGTGGATGTGCGCCCCGGTGACCGGCGTCGTCAGGTTCGAATAGCTGAAGCGCAGGACCGCCGACGCGCCGTCCGCGGCGAGCAGCAACGACGCCGAGCCGGTGCCGAGAGACTGGGAGGCCCCCTGCGGCGTCATGGTGGCGATGAACAGCGTCGGCCGGTTGACCAGGGTGTAGACACCGGAGACGACCGCGCTGTCGGTCAGGCCGCTCGCGAAGGCGACGGCCTTGACGGTGGCGGTGTTGGAAAGCAGGACCGGTCCACTGTAGAGCGTGCCCGTGGTGCTGGTCGGCACCGAGCCGTCGATGGTGTAGCGGATCTGCGCGCCGGGCGTGCTGGTCACCAGGGTGAGGCTTTGCGCCCCCGCGTAGATGCCGGGCGGCGGGCTGATCACCGGCGGCGCCACCTTGGTCTGGTCGATCGCGTCGTCGGCGAAGTAGCCGTTGACGTCGACCACCACGTGCACGCTGCCGGCCGCCTGCCCCACCACGACCGCGAGGCCGCCGTCGGCGCCGAGGGTCAGGATCGCGTTGTTGGCGCGCACCTGGCTCGGCGCATAGTTGATCGTGGCGGCGAGCGGCTGGGTGCCGGACGCTGGAAAGAACGTCAGATAGCCGGCGCCGGTGGGAGTGACCACGGTGACGTTGACGGAGACCGCGGTGGCGCCGGTCGAAATGCCGCAGCGGCCGGCGAGGCCGAAGATCCGCGGGCTGCCGCCGGGAGCGAGAGCCGGTCCGCCAAAGGGGCTGGCGGTGTTGCGCGTATCCACTGCCCGGCACGGCGTCACGGTATAGAAGCTGGTCCCCTGCGCCGCCAACGAACCGGCGGCCAACACCAGCATGGCGAAAGCGAACAAGAAACAGCGAGACAGAGCAATGGCTCGCGGGGTATGTTTGCGCACTTCCCCACCTCCCTGAGACAGCCTGCATAGGTACTGCTTCAGACTAAGCTACCAAAGATATCGACGAACGTCAATAAGCCCTCACCCCCTGCCCCTCTCCCACACACCCTCCCCGGCCCCCCGGAGAGGGGAAAACACAAACTCTGCACTTCAGGTTTCCCCCTCTCCCGGGAGCGTGTGTGGGTGTGTGGGAGAGGGGGTCAGGGGGTGAGGGCCCCCAGCAGCTTGTGCAGCGCGGCCGGCTCGATCGGCTTCACCAGGTGGTGGTCGAAGCCGGCTTCGCGCGAGCGGCGCTTGTCGTCGTCCTGGCCCCAGCCGGTGAGGGCGATGAGGAGAACTTCCTGCCCCCACGGCTGCTCACGGATACGGCGGGAGGTGTCGTAGCCGTTCAGGCGCGGCATGCCGATGTCGAGCAGGATCGCGTCGGGGCGGAAGGAGCCGGCCAGATCGAAGGCCGCGAGACCGTCCGCCGCGGTGCGGACTTCGTGGCCCATGATCTCGAGCATCGTCGCCAGGCTGGCGGCGGAGTCTTCGTTGTCGTCCGCCACCAGAATGCGGCGCCGGGCGGCGGCGCTGATCCGCTCTCCGTCCTCGTTCACCGTCGCCGGCTGGGGACCGGCGTCCGGGAGCAGCGGCAGCTCGACGACCAGCTCGCTCCCCTGGCCATGCCCGCCGCTCCGCGCCTCGACCGTGCCGCCGTGCATCTCGATCAGCCTCTTGACGATGCTCAACCCGATCCCCAGACCGCCCTGGGTCCGTTCGAGCGAGCGGTCGACCTGGGTGAACATCTCGAAGACGTGCGGCAGCATGGGCGCCGGGATGCCGACGCCGTTGTCCCGCACGCTCACCACCACCGTGCTCTCCCGCCGCTCGGCATTGAGCCAGACACGGCCTCCCTGGTCGGTGTATTTGGCGGCGTTGTTGAGCAGGTTGGAGAACACCTGCGACAGCCGCACCACGTCGGCGTCCACGAAGATCGGCTCGCCGGGGACCGTCACCGTGAGCTCATGGCCGGCCTGCTCGATCAACGGCCGGCTGGTCTCGACGGCGTTGCCGATGACGGCCGCCAACTCGGTGCGCTCCTTGCGCAGCTCGACCTTGCCGCGGCTGATGCGGCTCAGGTCGAGCAGGTCGTCGATCAGGCGGACCATCTGCCGCACCTGCCGCTCCATCATGCCGCGGGCCTGCTCGACGACGGCGGGCCTGCCGCTCGCCAGCCGCATGATCTGCAGACCGTTGCGGATCGGCGCGAGCGGATTGCGCAGCTCGTGCGCCAGGGTCGCCAGGAACTCGTCCTTGCGGCGGTCGGCCTCCTTGAGCACGTCGGCGGCCTCGCGGCGCACCTTGGCGAGCGCGAGCGTGCCGCTCACCCGGGCGAGCAGCTCGCGGGCGCTGAACGGCTTGATGAGATAGTCGTCCGCGCCGGCTTGGAGCCCTTCGACCCGCGCTTCCTCACCGGCCCGCGCGGAGAGCATGACAACCGGAATGGCCATCGTCTCGGGGTCTGCCCGCAATGCCTGCAAGAGGCCGAACCCGTCGAGCTTCGGCATCATGACGTCGGTGAGCACCAGATCGGGCTTGTGCTCCACGCTGGCCCGCAGCGCCTCCTCGCCGTCCGCCACGGCGAGGACGTGATACTCCGCGGCGAGCAGACGCCCGACGTAGTCCCGCATGTCGGCGTTGTCGTCGGCGAGAACGACCGTGGCCCGCGGCTCCCCGCTCGCGGTGAACACCGCGGCGCGCGAATATCCGCCCGTGCCGCGCGTGAGATGCAAGGCGTCCTGTTTTGGCGCGTCTCCGTCCGGCAGCCAGCGGAGCGCCTCTTCGACGTACGGGCTGGCGCCGAGAGCCGTCGACGCCAGGGTGCGGAGACCGCCGATCCGTTCCGCCGGCAGATGCCCGTCGCCGAGCGGGATGGTCACCGTGAACGTGCTCCCATGGCCGAACACGCTCGCCACGCCGACCGTGCCGCCGTGCAGCTTGGCCAGCTCCTGCACTAGCGCGAGCCCGATGCCCGTGCCCTCCTGCGTGCGTCCCCGCGCTCCCTCGACGCGGTGGAAGCGGTTGAAGAGCCGCGGCAGCTCGTCCTCGGGGATGCCGGTGCCGGTGTCTTCGACCGTCAGCACGGCCGAGCCCTCCGCCGCCCGCAACGCCACCCGGATCTCTCCCTCCAGGGTGTATTTGAACGCATTGGAGACGAGATTGAGGACGATCTTCTCCCACATGTCGCGGTCGACGAAAACCGGCTCGGAGAGAGGGGGACAGTCGATTGCCAGCCGCATCCTCGCCCTCTCCACCGCCGAACGGAAGACGCTCGCCAGCTCCGCCGTACAGGCGGCGAGGTCGAGCGGCTCATAGACCGCCTGCACGCGCCCCGCCTCGATGCGCGAGAAATCGAGCAGCGTGTTGACCAGCTTCAAAAGCCGCTCGCCGTTGCGCCGCACGATGGTCAGCAGCTCCCGCGCCGCGGCCGGAGCCTCGCCGACGGATCCGCCGAGGACGTCGTCGAGCGGCGCCAGCATCAGCGTCAGCGGCGTCCGGAACTCATGGCTCACGTTCGAGAAAAACGCCGTCTTCGCGCGATCCAGCTCGGCCAGGGCCTCCGCCCGTTTGCGTTCTTCTTCATACGCCTGGGCGTTGCCGATGCAGGCCGCGATCTGCGCCGCGACCAGATCGACGAATCCCCGGTAGTTGTCGTCGAAGAGACGGAACGGATTCAGGCCGGCGAGCAGCACCCCCGCCTGCCCCTTCTGCCCCGACGGCGCGATGGGCACCGCCACCGCCTGCCGCGGCGACCGCTGCCAGGCGCCCGACGGAAGGCCGCGGAACGGCGCTCCTAGAGCCGCCAGATCAGGGACCACGCACGCCTTGTGGGTCCGCAGGATCTCGGCAAACGGCCACGGTGAAGGCTGATCGAGAACGACCGTGGCGGGGAGCGCGGCATGATCGTGCTCGATCCCGCTGGTCGCCGCCAGCACAGGATTTCCAGACTCCGGATCGACCAGATAGATCGCCGCGAACGGCAGATCCTGGCGATTGGTCTCCAGGCAGAGGGCGCTCAGCGAGCAGGCGTCCTCGAAGGTGCGCGCGTCGACTGTCCGGGCCGCCAGCTCGCGGAGGAGAGCGAGCTGGCGCTCACTGAGGATGCGCTGGGTCTCTTCCGTGTTGGCACAGATGATCCCGCCGGTATCTCCCTGGTCGTTGGGAACGGGGCTGTAGGAAAAAGTGTAGTAGGTCTCCTCCGGATAGCCGTGGCGTTCCATGATGAGCAGCAGCGCCTCGTCATAGGTGCCCTCGTTGTCGCGAACCACCGACGCCGCCCGCGGGCCGACCTGGTCCCAGATCTCGCGCCACACCTGGGACGCCGGCTGACCGAGCGCCTCCGGATGCTTACCGCCGACGATGGCCTTATAAGGATCGTTATAGAGGTTGATGAGCTCTTCGCCCCACCAGACGAACATCGCCTGCCGCGAGGTCAGCATGATGCGCACCGCGGTCTTCAGGCTCTGCGGCCACAGCGCGGCCGGCCCCAACGACGTCCGCGACCAATCGAACGCACGCATCCGCGCGCCCATCTCGCCGCCACCGAGCAGAAAATCCACACCGGTGCCGCTGGAGGATCCTGCGCCATCCCTCATACGTGTCCCCTTGACTATGCTCCGCCGTGACACCGCAGCTTACAACAGTAAAATTGCTATCGCTAACCGGATGAGCATTCCGCAGGGCTCACCGGAAAGAAGCTGCGGAGCGCAGATGCGAGAACTGCGCCAGCGGTCTCAGGAGGGCGTAGTGAGCCGGGCGAGATCCTGGTTCTCCAGGATCGGCTGCGGGGCGCCGTGCTTGGCGACGTGGATCATCGCGCGTCCGAGCTGCTCGGTCGTCGTGACGTACTTCGGAAAGAGCGTCTTCCACACCGGATAGAGCGGCCCCATGACCGCGTAGAGCACCCGCGTCCACTTCGTGCTCGAAGTGATGCCGTGCAAAGGCTGAATGTAACCCGGCCGCAGCATGTAGGCCGCCTTGAACGGGAGCCGGAGGAGCGCATTCTCGGTCTCGCCCTTGACCCGCGCCCACATGACACGCCCCTTCTCACTGCTGTCCGTGCCCGTTCCCGACACATAGAGGAAGGTCATCGTGCCTGGGTTTTGCCGGGCCAGCGCCTGCGCCGCGGCCAGGGTGATGTCATAGGTCAGCCGCCGGTACTCCTCCTCTTTCATCCCCGCCGAAGAAACGCCGAGGCAGAAGAAGCACGCGTCATAGCCCGCGAGTTGGCTCTCGATCGCGGAGAAGTCAAAGAAGTCCTGATGGACGATCTCCCGCAGCTTCGCGTGCTTCTGGCCGGTGCCGCGCCGCCCGATCGCCAGCACGCTCTCCACCTCGGGATCGAGCAGGCACTCGCGCAAGACGCCCTGCCCCACCATACCGGTCGCGCCGAACAGGATGACTTTCATATACCGTAGCTTAGCGCTGTGACGGTCGTGGGGAAACCTGAAACCTCGCCCTCGGTCCCTCTCTCCCCTAATCCGGCTTTCGTAGGGGCGGTCCACAGGATGCCGTCAGGCACCCTGTGTGGCCGCCCTGGGTGGGCGGAAGGCAAGCCGCAGACGACAGGGAGCAAGCCGCAGACGACAGGGAGCAAGCCGCAGACGACGGGGAGCGAGTTGCAGACGACGGGGAGCAAGGCGCAGACGACGGGGAGCAGCCGCCAGACGTGCGCTCCGAAGGAGAATCCCCCGGAGCGCACGTCAGCGAGCAGAGAGACCCAGCATTCGGGGAGCTCCCTCCGCCAGGGAAAATCGCGCAGCGGGTCTTGGTCACCGTGAAGGCCGGCGGCAGGGTAATGCCGATCGAGACGGGGTTGGGGCTCGTGTTCGCCGAAGTGACCGTAATGCCGTAGGCGAGGTTGACCGGCTGACCGATTGTCGCCGTGAGCAGTGGAGGATGACTGGTGGTGGAGTTCGTTTCGTAGTCCACGGGAATCAGTGCCGGCGCCGAACCCGCGTACATGACTTGATTCGTGGTGAAGACCTGGGCACGAGCCGCGGTTGCCGCAACGAGCGCGAGAACGATGGCAAGGACAAGGTGGATCTTGGATCGCATGACGACTCCTCGGCCTGATCAGTCATTGTGCTCCGGCGGAGCTCGCCGGAGCGCTGGCCTGTCCGCAATAGATCTCGCAGCCACCCCGCAGGTTTAGTATCGCAAGCAAAATGCTGATAGACGCCTTCGCGGGGTGTCGCCTTCGCGGTCCTGGACCGGAAGGCGACACCCTCTCGGCTTGTACCTAATGCCAGCAGGTCGCCCCGGGCTGATCATTGATGTGGACCCAGAAGCTCTGCGTCGGATGGCCGACACCACCGAACGCCTGGAAGTGCCACCCCCAGCCATCGTGAAATTCCGCGACCCGCCAACCAGCTCCAAATGCCTTGAGGCAGAGGTCATTCGCGGCGGCAAGCGTCGCCGGGGGCACCGTCGCGGCGGTCGTCCCGACCACACCACCGGACCATTTGTGGTACTGGTCGGAGTTGTTCACGGCGGTGGGGACTGGAAGCGGGAACCCCGCACCGGACTTCTTGATGCATAGGATGGGCAATGCAGTCGTGCACGAAGTGTCTCCTTGGTAGGCGTTGCAGCCCGTCGCACAGCCGACATCGATGGTTCCAGTCGTCGAATTCGTCGCGAGCAGTTTCCAGGTCAATCCCTTCGGCGCCGCCTGCACGGCAGATGGCAAGACCAGCAGGACGATAAGGGCGGTGGCAGCTAGAGTCTTTCGCATGATCCTTCTCCTTGGAAAGTTTGGAGGCTGAGTTAGGGGCTCGTTCTGTCCCGCCGCAGATAGATCTCAGAGGCCAGGCAGAGGTTTAGCCCGATTTGGCTGAAATAATTCGGATGCTCACGACACTTCCTTTTTGGGAGGTCGCAGAGCTCCAGGCGCCGCCATTATTCAGATATGCAGCAGTGCTCATAAAAACACCTCACAGCGGCCTGATAACTTTTCCTTCAGGCCTCCGTAACAATCTTGCGGTGGGAGTCGCCCATCTAAATACCGCTCGCACTAAACCGGCTCACGCGATCTCGGCTCTAGAGAGATGAACGGCATCCGGTGCTCGCGGTCCGCGGCCCTCGGAATGTGAAAGGAATTGCTGATGTCCAACGGAGCACTGAGCACCACCCGATCTGAAGAGCCGTTGCTCTGGTTCAACGGCGTCGACGGCCGGCGCGGCAGCTATCTGTTGCCTCCCGCGCCGGCGCGGGATCTCGCCGATTTCGCCCTCGGCATCCCGGTCGACCGGGCGCGGGCTCGCGAGCTTCAGGCCTGGGTGGCTCGCGGCGAGGGGAAGGCGCGGCGGGGGCTCAAGGAGGGGCTCGATCCGGGCAAGCTCGACGAGGCCGGATGGGGTGTGATCTTCGCCCGCTCGGCGGACTCCGCGCCGCTGCGCGAGGCTCTCGCTCCGTTGCTCGATCTTCGGCGAGCACAGTCAGGAAAGCGGCAGGAGCGCTTCTTCCGCGAATTCGTGGGCGAGGACGGCTACCGCGAGGGCGAAAGCAAGATCGAGTTCCTCGCCCGCCATGGCGCCGGTCCCGGACCGGCCGATCCGGAGAAGGTTCCCTATTACCTTCTTTTAGTCGGCGATCCGGAAGTGATCCCTTTTTCGTTCCAATACCAGCTCGATGTGCAGTACGCCGTCGGCCGCCTGTGCTTTGACGGGATGGAAGACTACCGGCGCTACGCCGAAAGTGTGGTCGCGGCGGAAGCCGGCGCTGGCAGGCGGAACGCGCGCGCCTGCTTTTTCGCTCCGTCCAATGCGGGCGACCCGGTGACCGCGTCGATGAACGCACACCTGGTGCAACCGGTGGCGGCCGGTGTGCGGAGCCATCAGCCCGGCTGGACGGTCGAGACGGCGCTCGGAGACGAGGCGACCCGCGGCCGGCTCGGCGATCTGCTCGCGGAGTCTCCGGCGTTTCTCTTCGCCGCCTGTCACGGCCTGGGCTTCGCGGCCGACGATCCGGAACAGAGAGACCAGCAGGGAGCTTTGGTCTGCCAGGACTGGCCCGGTCCTGGCCCTCAAGGCATCGACCGTGAGCACTACTTCGCGGCCGAGGACGTGGGAGAGAAGGCTCACGTGCATGGGCTCATCGCCTTCTGCTTCGCCTGCTATGGCGCCGGCACGCCACGCTGGGACGAGTTCACCCGCAAAAATCAGCGGGACCGGCGGATGCTGGCTCCCGGAGCTTTCCTAGGGCGTCTGCCGCAGCGCCTGCTCAGCCACCCGCAGGGCAGCGCGCTGGCGGTGGTCGGCCATGTGGACAGGGCGTGGGGATTTTCCCTGGTGTGGCCCGAGGCCGGGCCGCAGATCTGCGCTTTCGAAAGCGCCCTTCGCCGATTGCTCGACGGGCAGCCGGTCGGCTGGGCGATGGAATATTTCAATCAGAGGTATGCCGAGCTTGCCTCGGATCTGGCGGCGGAGGTGGAGTCTCTAGGGTTCGGCAAGAAGCTCGACGAGAAAGTGATCGCCGACCTCTGGACCGCCGCGCATGACGCCCGCAATTACACGATCATTGGCGATCCCGCGGTGCGGATCGCCTGCAACGTCCAAGGAGGTGCAACGTGAAAATGGATCGATTCCCTGCGGTGTGTACCCAGGTCGCTTCGATTCTGCTGGCCAACCTTTTTTTCGCGGCCAGTCTCGACGCCAGCGGTCATACCATTCATATCGGGAGATTGGCGCTCGGGTTTGGCCTCGACTCCTCCACCAAGGAGCTGTCCCAGGCTCTCACCCCAAAGGTCGAGGCGGTCAGAACGAAGCTCAGCGAGAGCCGGCATGCGCTCCACACCCTCAACGGCCCGGGCAGCGTGCCAGCCCATCCCGTCCAGGAGGTCAACGACCTGGTCACCCGCACCGGGACAGATCTCGACGAGGCGATCGAGCAGGTCGGAGCGCCTGAGCTGGCGGGATTGCGCGCCTGGTCAGCCGACAAGCTGCGGAGCATCCAGGAACAGCTCAAGGCGCTGCCGGTCCAGACTGCCGTCGCGTTCCCCGGTTTCTCCAATCCTCGCGCGATCGCCTTGGTCGCCAATCTCAAATCGCGCCCCTTGCCGGCCAAGGCGGGCTCCGCCGCTCCGAAGACGATGACGAAGACGGTGCCCGCCGACGTTTCCGACCGGCTCCTGGATAAGTTGGGAGATGTGGTCGACCGCATCTTCTTTCTCGCTTCGCACGACGATCTCGAGGTGAAGCTCTGGGTTGGCAGCACGCCGGCGCAGAAGGTAGATTTTCGCTTCTGGACGCAGGGCCAGATCAAAGGGTCTGCGCCGGAACCCGTCACCATCCGGACCAACGGCAAGAAGGAGCATATCCTGCGCGGCCTCTACTCCTATCTCGCCACCTTGCCTCAAAAATCGGGGAGCCATCTGATCGCATATCCCAGCCAGGCCGGCGCTCCGGCGGGCGGGCTCGCGAGCGAGCAACTGGATCTTGTCACCGGCAGCAACTTCTTCTGCTGCCACTTCGATGACGGCTACTGCCAACACGTCGCCGACGAGAAAGAGTGCCACTCGTGAGCTGGAAACGGCGAATCTGGACGTTCGCGGCCGGCGCGGGACTGGGATGGGTCCTGGCCTGGCTCGCCGGCACGCTGCTGGACGGCGAGCTCGATGCCCTGCGGTTCCTGTTCGTGCCGCTCTCGACCCTCGCCGGCGGGCTGGCAGCTTTGGGGGCGGCGATACTTTTCTCGCGCCTCACCGAGACAGCCCGCCGGCGGCGCCTGTCGGCCGTCTTTGCCGTGCTGGCGGCCGGCATGACGCTGTTGCTCGGGCTCTACCTGGGGTTCGCGCGGCCAATCCGTTATCTCGAAGGGACCAGGACCAGGAGCATCACCTATGTCGTCGGTACGTCGCGGTCGGGGCTCTGTGATTGCTCCCTGGATGACGCCCGCTGCATCCGGGAGATGAGCCTCGATCCCAGCCGATTCCGGTCCTGCTGGAACAAAATCTGGGCCGTCAAGCTCGCCTTGGCGCTCTCGTACCTCTTGACTCTGGGGAGCATCGGCGCGGCCGGCGGTCTTTTGATGATCCCGCCGAAACCGTTGCAGCCCACCGGAGCCGCGCCGCAGGCTCCCCCGGGATATCTGGACTTCGACGTCTGGATCGATCAGAAATCCGACGGCCTCTACCGCGCCAAGGCATGGAGCGGCGGCGCGGGTTTCGAAGCCACGGAGCATTTCTCGCTCCCAGCTCTGCTCGCGGGCGGAGGGCTCTGCCTCGCAACCGGTGGTGCCCTCCGGGGCGGAGGCTCCTCCTCCGAGACCATGGAAGGCGCCAGCGCGGAAGAGGCGGGCGGCGAGCTGTTCCGCACCGTCTTCCGGGGCGAGCTGTTGAAAGCTTTTCAAGGCTGTCTCGCCAAAGCGCAAGGCGGACCCGGACTGCGCATCCGCTTACGGCTCAACGAGGTTCCGCAGTTGGCGGGGCTGCCCTGGGAGTATCTGTACGACGCCGAGAGCCGGGGTTTTCTCGCGCTCTCCGGCCGCACGCCGGTGGTTCGCTATCTGGAGCTGAGCGAGGGCCTCGGCTCGTTGCAGGTCGAGCCGCCGCTGCGGGTGCTCGCGGTGATCTCGACGCCGCAGGGCTACCGCGAGCTCGCCGAGGCGGACGAGGAGTGGCGGCGGCTCGCCGCCACCCTGAAGCCTCTCCTCAAAAGGGGCCTGATCGAGATCGAACGGCTGGAGCATCCCACCGCCGCGGCCCTGGAGACGCGGTTGCGGACCGGCACGCCGGTCCACGTGTTGCATTTCGTCGGCCACGGCGGCTTCAGCGAATTGCGGGGCGAAGGGGTGCTGGTGTTCGAGGACGAAAACGGCAAGGGCGTTCCGCTGAGCGGGCCGAGCCTCGCCTATCTTCTCCAGGACCACCCGTCGCTCCGTTTGGCCGTACTCAACGCCTGCAACGGTGCCCGCTCCTCGCAGGAGAACCCCTTCGCCGGCACCGCGCAGGTGCTCGTGCAGCACGGCGTGCCGGCGGTGATCGCCATGCAGTCGGAGGTCATGGACGAGACGGCCTGCCGCTTTGCCGAAACGTTCTACCAAGCGCTCGCCGACGGCCTGCCGGTCGACGCCTGCATCGGCGAGGTGCGCCGCGCTCTCGCCGCCGAGCACAATCCGGAATGGGGCACGCCGGTGCTCTATCTCCGCGCCACCGACGGACACCTTTTCACCGTGGCTCACTAAACCTTTCCGGACACGAAAGATCTATCACGTTTGTCGGGCTGCTTCACCGAACGAACACCAACCGAAAGGAGAGCATCATGATCAGCAAGAATCCCACCGAATCGCAGGTTTCCCCGGTCCCCGCCGCTCAAGCCGGCGCCGGCGTGGCTCCCATGGACCCAGGGTCGATCATTGAGACGGCGTCCACGGGGACCGGCAACGGCAATGACCAGATCCCACCGGACAAGCCGCCGGGCGACGGCGATCTCGATCCCCTTCTCTTGCTCTCCTGATGCCTGAGATCATGCCGCAGACGGGGGCTCGCGGGATGTTTTCCGGCGAGTCCCGTCAGCGGTACTCACCCTGGAGCGTGAAACCAGCCCAATAATATGGGGCATGCCAGCGCTCCTCGCGGCGAATGGAGTCCTGGGCCGCCCGCAAGGCCGCGGCGGGAGAGAGGCGCTCGCTCAGCATTCCGCGATAGAAGCGCCGCATCATCTCGACGGTCACTTGGTCGTTGACGTTCCACAGGCTCACCAGCACGCGTTCGGCGCCGGCATAGAAGAATCCCCGGGTCATTCCCATCATCCCCTCGCCTCGCACTTCGCGGCCCAGGGCCGACTGGCAGGCGCTCAGCACCACGAGGTCGGCTCGCAGGTCCAGCTCGTAGATGTCGGCCAGGTGAAGGAAACCGTTCGCCTCCGGCCGGCCCCGCGGATCGATCTGGGCGAGTACCAGCCGGCCACCGCCCGGATCGGTGGTTGCGAATAAGCCATGGGTGGCGAAGTGCAGGAAACGGTAGTCGCTCAGAGCACCGCTTTTCAGGACCGCCGCGCGGCTTGCTTCCCGGCCCAGGACCTCGAAGCGCTCCGAGGCGGGCGCGAGGCCCAGAATCGCCTCGGCCTCCTGCCGGCTGTATGGGAGCGGCGCGAACAGGCCGCCGAACTCGGGATCGGCCAGCACCCACAAAGACTTCGGCGCCGGCGCTCGGCCGGTGGTCTCCCGGCGAAGCTCTCCCAGCACCGACGCCGACGGCAAGGCGACGATTTCATGACGGGTAACCAACGGCTCGCCATTGGGGCCGGTCCCCGGTTCCGGCAACGCGGCGAAGGGAACGTTCTGGAGGATTCCGTCGCTCACAATCAGCAGACGCTTACCCGGAAGAAGTGGCGCCACCGGTTCAAGCAACAAGTGGCTCAATTTGGAGAGCTGCGGCCCTACGGAACCTTCGGCCTTGCGGCTGCTGCTGCGGGCGAGAAGATCACAGGCCGGGCGGGCGACCCGCTCGATTTCGTCGCGCCCGGGAAGGCTGAAGCTCGCCAGTGAATTGGGTGTGACAGCCCACAGGAAGCTCCTCTTCTTGCCCAGCCGATATTCCAGCAGCAGGGTATCGCGGTCGAGCAGCCCGCGCTGAATCTCTGCGGCGCTCCAGGGCTGCGGCTGGGTCAGTGCGGCGTAGTGGGGATCGCTGGCGCGCAGGCCCGCCCGCACCCGGTCGAGATCGTCCCAGCGGCGCCTGAGCTCGGCCTCAACCGGCTGCCACAACGCTGCTGTGCCCCCCTCCTGAGTCAAGCGGGTCTCGCGGGAGACCAGCACGCCGATCTCGGTCTCTAACTCCCGCTCGCGGGCGTGGAGCTCCGGAGCGGCTTCGCCGCGGCCGAGGCGCGTGCCGCCGACGGCCAGCCCATCGAGCAGCGAACGCGCCAGAGATCGCTCGCTAACCTTCAGGGCGGCGGCGGCATAACCGGCGGTGGGCGCCTTCCGGTGCATCTCCATCAACAGGTCGATCAAGGAGTCGTAGGAATCCTGCTGGGTAGCGAAAAAGGCCGCGCGGGTCGTGTAGCTTGTCTGGCTGAAGCGCCGCCGCTCGACCATCGCCAGTGCCTCTTCCATCAACCCGCGGGCCGCTTCGAGGTCACCGCGGCGATGCAGCACCCAGGCCTTTCCCTCCAGGACCTCGGCAGTATTCAGCGAATCAGCAAGCGCCCGGAACAGCCCGAGTGCACGGTCGAAGTCGCCGAGTGCGGCCGCGTCATGGCCTGTGGAGGCCTCCAACTGGCCGAGATTGCCGAGACTGCGCGCCTGGTCGCGGGAATCGCCGAGACCGCGGAAGATCGACAGGGCTTCTGTATAGACTCGCCGGGCTTCCTCCAAGCGGTCGAGTTGGCGGTAAGCCACGCCGAGCGAGGCCAGCGTGACGGCCCGACCGTGGGAACCGGGAGAGCGCAGCGCCAAGGCTCCCTGGAATGGCTCCAAAGCCGCACCGGGCTGCCCTGCTTCCAAAGCAAGGAACCCGAGAGCATTCAGAACGGTGGCCTCGCCGTCGTGGTCCTTCGCCTGGCGGAAGAGCGCGAGCGCGGCTCTCAGCCGCTCGCGGGCTTGGTCCGCCTCTCCGAGTTGCCGGTGGAGCTGGCCGCGGTTGAGCAGGCTCATGGCCCGCTTGGCAGGCTCGTCGCCCGGCTTCCAAAGGGCGAGCGCGCGATCGAGCTGGATCGCCGCCTCGTCGTAATGCCCAAGCAGGTGGAGGGCGCAGCCCAGGTCGCTGGAGGACAAGGCCTCCATGGTCCGTTCGCCGATCCGCCGGCTGAGCGCCAAAGCCCTCCGGTCCTCGCCGATAGCGCCCTCGAGGTCGCCAAGGTTGAAGCGCAGCTCGCCGAGATGCTGCCGGACCAGGGCCTCGAAAGCGGGCTCTCCGGGAAAGAAGGGCTCGGCCCGGATGAACACTTGGAGGGCCGCGTTGTCCGCGAGCAGGCAGTAGCGCTGGAGCAGCCCAAGGCCGAGCAGAGCCTCGGCTTGGCGTCGCGGCAGGCCGAGGTCCGCGAACCGGCTCTGCGCGCTCTCGTAGACGGCGATGCCGGCACGGCACGACTCCGGCGTCTTGGTCCGGCGCAGCTCATGGGCACGGGCCAGCTCCGCCTCCGCCAGCGCCCGCCGGCGGTCCGCCGCGGTGGCCGGCCGCCGGTCGGCCAGTCGGAGATCGCAAGGACCATGAAAACCGGAGGGGACAGTCAGCTCGATCCTGAGCTCGCCCGGGGCGTCCGCCACCCAGTGGATCTCTTCGGCCGGTAAGGGATGAGTCGCCGGCGCGACGAGGCTGTCGATCCGGAGGAGCTGCCGGCCCTGCGGATCGAACAGCTTCAAAGCAACGTCGCGCGACTCCTGGCCGGCCACGGCGTGGATGTAGTCGCCCGGCTGAACGGGGATGCTCAGGCTCGATGCGCCGACGCAGACCGGCGCGGGCGTGGCGGCCACAGTGGCCCGCGCTGGTCGGCTCGCAGAAGGCACGGTCTTCTTTTCGCCGCGGCAGCCGAGGACGCAGAGGAAGAGCAACATCGCTGCCCCGCGGGCCCTCACCCCCTAACCCCCTCTCCCATCCGCCTCCCACCACCCGGGAGAGGGGGAATTCGAGATCTTGCGAGGGTTCACTGCCCTCGGCCCGGCTCCGCCACGCGCAGAAGCTGCGTCTGGAGCACCTTCCCGGCTTTCACGCCCGAGCCGTCCATCAGCTCCATCCGGCAGCGGCCGGGCGGCAACCCCGCGGGGAGATAGAGGGTCAAGGCGAGGTCTCGATCCAATTTCAGCCCTTCGAGGGACGACAGCTCCTTGCCGGACTCGGCGTCGCGGAACGCCAGCCGGTAGACCGGAAGCTGCTCGGCGGGATGGAGGATGAGCATCTGAGGTCCGGTCGATAGAATCAGCTCTCTCTGGGTGGGATCGCGCTCGCCGGCAGGGATATCGATGATGGATGCGTTGGGCCGCGGCGCGCGCAGGGAGAGATTCCAGGCGATCATGCCGACCAGCGCCACGAAGAACGACGCCGCCAGGATCATCGGCAGGCGAAACCGCCAGGTCGGTCGCCGCGGACCGGCGGCGATCTCGCGGACGTTCGACGGGGGTGGATCGAGCTGCGGGCGGAGCAGGCGCCAGAGCGCGGCGGTCTCCACCTCCTGGCCGGGATTCGGCTCGGTGTCGGAATCGAGAAGCGGTTCGGCGAACGCCGCGGCGCCTTCCGCCAGGTCGAAGCAGTCGCGGCAGCGCACCAGGTGCTCCTGGAGATGCGCCTCCTCCGCGGCGGACAGCGCGCCGCGGTGGTAGGCGATCCATTGATCCGGGGTGGGATGGTCCATCGGCTGCGGGGACGTGTCGATCAGCTCCACGAGGAGGTCGCGAAAGTTGGATGAGGTCTCTGCCACGTCGTCACCCCCGTCAGAATTCTATCGTCCCCAACGTCTGGTGCAGCTTGTCCCACAGCCGTTGGCGCGCCTGGAAGAGGTGGGCCTTGACGGTCTCCGGAGAGATCCGGAGGGCGGCGGCGATCTCCTGCACGCTGCGCTCCTGGTAGACGCGCAGCTCCATGCACATCCGCTGCTGCGGAGCCAGCTCGCCGATCGCCGTCCGCAAGGCCGCCAACTGCTCCTCGCGGACGATGTGGTCGAGCGGCGAGTCCGCGGTGGACGGCGAGCCGGGCTGGGCGGACGGCGACGGCTCCGGCGCGCCGGTGGAGTCCTCGAAGTGGACCTCCGGAACCGCATGCCGCCCTCCCGGCTGGCGGTCGCGCCACTTGCGGTAGATGTTGCAGGCGATCTGCAGTACCCACCCTTCCAGCGAGCCCTCTCCGCGGTATCCCTCCAACCCTTTATAGATCTGCAAAAAGGTCGCCTGGGTTAGGTCGAGCCGCTCGTCGGGAGAAAAAACCCGCGACGCAAGGAAGCGCTCGATCCGCGGCCGGAAGCGGCGGAAGAGCACCTCGAAGCTCTTTTCGCGATCGTTGCCGCGCTGAAAGTCGAGCACCGCGCGGACCAAGTCCTCCGGCCCGGCGAGCGCGCCGTTCCTCAGAGACGGGATCTGCTCCTCCAACTTCATCGGCGCAAGGACTCCGATCCAAAAGGGCTCGCGGCGGAGTATGGCACAGCTACCGCCGCACGTAGAGTTGCAAGGCGTTCCCAGAGGAGTACTTCGGCGGCAGGACCAGAAAGGCGCCGAAATTGCGCAACGCCAGCACCTGGTCGGGCTGCGTCGGTTCAGGGAATTGCCACAGGATCTCGCCGTCCCGGGACAGGTCGTAGAGCCCTTCGCGCTTCCCATACGCGTATTGCAGGAAGGCGCGGCCGTCGTCCGCAATGGCGAACACATGGCCATCCGGCCAGGAGCGGTCCGAGATCAGACTGCCGTCCGGCCGCAGGACCTGAAAGCCCGGGACAACGTCCTCGCCGTAGCAAAGCGCCTTGGGAGGACACAGGTAATCGGTGACGACAAAATAAGTGCCGTCCGGAGCCATCACCCCCTCGGGTCCATTCCCCTCCCGGCTCCAGACGACCTTGCCGTTCTGATCGAGGAGGGCGATCGAGCCGTTGGCCGGTCCATGGTTGGGCTTGCCCGAAACCAGGAACCATTTCAGATCGGTGCTCGCGGACAGCCGGTCGCCGACCTTCGCGATCCAGACCGGCTCCCCGTCCCGGGTGTAGAGCCCCGCTGTCCCATAGGTCACGATCAGATGCGAGTCGGTTTTGGAGAAGGCCAGGGAATAGGCGTAGCCGGGCTCGCGATCGAACAGCAGGGCGGCCTGCGCATCGAGAAGATACAGGTGCTCATCCGCGGTGCCAACCGCGATCCGGTCCCCCTGGTGCGAAACGGCGACGCCCTCCGGCGTGCCCTTCGTCCGGAAAAAGTGGATCGGCCCTTTCCGCTCCATCACCCAGACGTACTTGTAGCTCGGATCTCCCACCACGGCCACCCACTCGCACCCCGCCGGAGCCGCCGCGCTCGTCGCGGTCATCCAGGGATTGATGCCAGAAAAAGTCCGCTGCCACCGCAGGCTGCCGTTCATGTTGAGCACGGAGACCCCGGCGTCCGTGGTCACCACAATGCAGTCCTCCCCCGCCGACAGGCTCGCAGACTGGAACGCGCCGGGAACCTGCCGCTCCCAGGAGAGGCGGAACGACTGCGCCGGCGGATGCGCCGGAGCCTTGGGTGGCGTCGCGGCAGCGAAGACCGCGAGGTGCAGCGGGAGGAGGAGGGTCCACCACATGGTGCGAAGTCCTTTCGGATCGATTGCCTCCACTGTATCGCGGCGACGGCGACGGGCGTGCTACCCTTGGATCGAGAGAGGTTCGAAGCATGCCGAAATCTCCATTCGACTCGATTTCCTCTGAAGCCCTGGCGGATCTCTGCCAACGCTACCAAGTGCAGGAGCTCTCCCTCTTCGGCTCGGCAGAGACCGACCGGTTTCGGCCTGCGAGCGATCTCGACTTCCTCGTCACCTTCCAACCGCAGGCACGGCCGGGCTTCCTGACCCTGACCCGCCTGCAGCGCGATCTCGAAGCGCTCTTCGACCGCAAGGTCGATCTCGTCCCCAAGCGGGGCCTCAAGCCCGCGATCCGCGAATCGGTGCTCGCGGCCGCCCGGGTCGTCTATGCGGCCTGACCGGCTGTACCTGCTGGACATCGTCGAAGCCGCAGACTCGATCCAACGGTTCCTCTCCGGAATGACGCAAGAGGCGTTCCGCGTCCACGACCGGCCGGTTAGCCAGGTCTGCCCGGCCGCTCGCGCGGATGCGCTATCATTAAGCCAGCGGCAGCCAGCCATGAAACGGATCTTCATCGCCCTCGCGCTCTTGGGAGCCGCCCGGCCGGCGCTCGCCTGCGGGACCTGCGTGGCGTCGATGGTGGATTCGTTCGCTCCGCCCGTGCAGTGGTGGCTCCTCCTCGCCTTCACCTAGTTTCTCGCCCATGGAGCGATCCGGACGTTTGCCAAGGCGCCTCTTCCCGCCCAGCCCGGCCTTCTGGGCTCGATCGGCCTCGCCCTCGTCGCCTTTGCCGTAGGTGGCGCGATGGTCGGTCCGCTGGTGGTTCCGTTTCTCATGACGCCGCCGCTGGTCGCGACCCTTCTGGCGTTCGGCTCGAAACCGTTCCCCGGCCGGCTGGCCGTGCGGATCGTCGGCGGCCTCCATGTCGTGGCGCTCGCCGCCGGACTGGTGATGATGGTCCACATCCTGAAGACCCGCACCGACGGCGAATTCATCGTCCAATGGGAAGGCGCGGCCATGGGCCAGTCGCGCCTGCATCACCTTCAGAAGGAGGAGCCGCGCTCGCTGCCGACCTACCGGTATCTCGTCGAGCACGCCAGCCCGAGGGCGGTCGCCCAAGCGGCAGGCCGGATCGCCCTCCTGGGCTCACCGGAGGTCGACGGCCCGCTCCTCGAAAAAGCGCTCCGGCGCTCAGCCGGAGAGCCGGAGGCCGCGGAGAGCCTCACCGCGGCGCTGGCGGCTTTGCGCAGCCGGCCGCCGAAGGGTGGCACCTGACGGTACGGTGCCTCCGCGAACGCCAAAAGCCTGACGGCTTTGGGCCGGCTGGAAGCCAGCGCTTCCAGCGAGGAGCGTGGCTTGACTCGCGTCCCGGCAGCGTGATCTCGCGTTCCAACAGCGTCAGCTCGCGTTCCATCAGCGCCAACTTGTGACCCGTCAGCTCTGACGGATCACGAGTCAGCTCTGACGGATCATTCGTCAGCCTTGACGGGTCACGCGTCAACGTCAACCGGTCATCCGTCGGCCTTAATGGATGCTCCGTCAGCCCCAACCGGTCGTCCGACAGCCCTGACGGATCACTCGGCAGTCTCAACCGGTCGTCTGTCAGCTCTGACGGATTACCCATCAGGGTCAACCGATGACCCATCAGGCCTGACGGATGACCCGTCAACGTCAACCAGTGATCCGTCAACCCTGACGAGCGGCCCGTCAACCCCGACGAGCGTCCCGTCAACTCTGACGAGCGGCCCGTCGACGCTGACGAGCAGCTCGTCGACGTTGGCGAGTGGCTCGTCGACCCTGACTCGCGTTCCGTCGATGCTGACCGGTCACCCGTTGGGGCGGAAGGAGAGGCCGATCACGCGGCCGGATCAGGGGAGCGTTGCGCCTTGCTGAACAACCGGAAGAAGTTCTCCCCCGTCCGCCGGCACGCCTGCTCGAAGGTCTCTCCAGTCTCCTGGGCGAGACGGGTGGCGATTTCGACGACGTAGGCGGGGCGGTTGGGTTTGCCTCGGTGCGGGATGGGTGCGAGGTAGGGGGTGTCGGTCTCCACAAGGCAGCGGTCCGGCGGGAGGATGGGGAGGACCTCTCGGACGTTGTCGGCCTTGGGGAAGGTGATCATTCCGGAGAGGCCGAGGAAGCCGCCTCGGGCGATCAGCTCTTCGGCCATCGGGCGGCCTCCGGCGAAGGAGTGGAAGTCGGCCTGGAGGTTTGCGAAGGCGGGCTCGCGGAAGGCGGCGAGCATCTCTTCGTTGCTGTCACGGTTGTGGACGATCACCGGCAGGCCGAGCTCGACAGCGAGCTCCCACTGCTCTCGCAGCACGTGGCCCTGCACGTCGCGCGGCGAGCGGTCGTAGAAGAAGTCGAGGCCGCACTCCCCCACCGCCACGGCTTTCGGATCGGCGAGCAGACTCCGCAGCCGTTCCTGGTCTCCGGGCTGCCAGGTATTCGCGTCGTGGGGATGGACTCCCAGGGCGCACCAGACGTCGGGATGGCGGTGGCAGAGGGCCAGCACGTCGTCGGCGTCCGACAGGCGGATCGCCGGGACGAGGAAGCCTTCCACTCCGTGCTCGCGGGCGTGGTCCAGAGCTCGCTCGCGTTCGTCGGCGGGCAGGCTCTGGAGGTGGCAGTGGGAGTCGATGAGGCCGGTTCTCACCGGAATATTCACCGGACTTGGGTTCCGGCCGTGACCTGCGTGTCGGGGTGCAGAAGCACCGGCTTGCCGTCGATCGAGGCGGCGAGGACCATGCCTTGCGACTCGACGCCCATGAGCTTCGCGGGCTGGAGGTTGGCGACCACGGCGACCTGCCGGCCGACCAGCTCCTCGGGCTGGTAGGCGAGCCCGATGCCGGCGACGATCTGGCGCGGGGTCTCTTCTCCCAGGTCCACCGAGAGCTTGATCAGCTTCTCGGATTTCGGCACCCGTTCGGCCGTCAGGATGGTGCCCGCCTTCAGCTCGGTTTCGAAGAACTTATCGATCGTGATCAACGTCGTCTCCCTCTCTTTCGTCGCTTTTTCCTTCGGACTGTCCTTCTGCTTTTCCTTCTTTTTCTCTTTCGGCTGTTGATCCGGAGCCGGCACCTGCGCGTCTCCCAGGTACTCCTTCTTGTCGATGCGCGGGAAGATCGGCTTCGGCTCCGGGATCTCGGCGCCGGTCGGCAGGCCGCCCCAGATCAATGCGTCGAAGCTCGAAGGCACAGCGGTGACGCCGATCGCGGCGAGCACTTGCGGGGCGACCTTGGGCATGAAGGGCAGCAGGCCGGTGGCGACCAGGCGCACGGCTTCGAGACCGTTCCACAGGACGCGCGACAGGGCCTCGGTCGAACCTTCGGTCTTGATCAGCTTCCACGGCGCGCGGGCGACCAGATACTGGTTGGTCTCGGCGAGGAGACGCCAGAGCGCTTCGAGCGCGCGGCTGAAGGCGAGCTCCTGCATCGCTTCGCGATACTCCGGCAGCACGCGGGTGGCGACGTCGCGGACCGGGTTGTCATCGCACGCCACGTTCGGCGTCTTGCCGTCGAAGGCGCTGCGTGACAGGGTGACCAGCCGGCTCACGGTGTTGCCGAGGTCGTTCGCCAGATCGCTGTTGTAGCGGTCGATGAACGCTTCGTCCGAGAAGGTGGCGTCGCCGCCGAAGACCATTTCGCGGAGGAAGAAGTAGCGCACGGGGTCGGCACCGAAGCGGTCGATGAGGTCGTCCGGCCGGACGATGTTGCCGGTCGACTTCGACATCTTCTTGCCGTCGCGGTACCACCAGCCGTGCGCCCAGACGGTGGTGGGCAGCGGCAGGCCGGCGGACATCAGGAAGGCCGGCCAGTAGACGGCGTGGTGGCGCAGGATGTCTTTGCCGATCAGATGCAGGCGGACGTCACCGGTCTGCCAGAGCTTTTGGTAGAGATGGTCGTCTTCGGCGCCGAAGCCCAGGGCGCTGATGTAATTGGTCAGCGCGTCGAGCCAGACGTAGACGGTCTGCCCCGGGTAGCCGGGGAACGGAATGCCCCATTCGAGGGTGGCGCGCGAGACGGAGAGGTCGCGCAGGCCGGATTCGACGAAGGAGCGGACCTCGTTGAGACGGGTCGCCGGACGGACGGGTTCCGGATGGGATCGGTACCAGTCGAGGAGCGGCTGCTGGTATTTGGACAGCCGGAAGAACAGGTTCTCTTCGGATTGCCACTCGACCGGCGTGGCGTGCACCGGGCAGGTGCGGTCGGCCGCGAGCTCCTTCTCGGTGTAGAAGGTCTCGCAGGGCGAGCAGTACCACCCCTCGTGCGTCGCCGCGTAGAGGTCGCCGTTCGCCTGGATGCGGCGGATGATCTCTTCGACGCCCCGGTAGTGCCGCGGCTGGGTGGTGCGGATGAAATCGTCGTTCGAGAAGCCGAGGCGGTCGCGCAGCGCGAAGTAGCGCGAGACCACGCGGTCGGCGAGCTCGATGGGGGCGATCCCCTCCTTCTTCGCGGCGCGCTCGATGTTCTGGCCGTGCTCGTCGGTGCCGGTGAGGAAGTAGGTGTCGTCCCCGGCCAGCCGGCGGTAGCGCGCCAGGGTGTCGGCGACGGTGGTCGTGTAGATGTGCCCGATGTGGGGCAGATCGTTCACGTAGTAGATCGGGGTGGTGACGTAGAAGGTGCTCATGGAATCGCGGATTGTAGCAGGCGGGGCGCCTACTCCGCCGCGAGGTCGTCCGCCGTGAACAGATAGTGCGTGCCGCAGAAGACGCAGTCGGCGTCGATGGTGCCGTCGTCGCGGCGGAGGTATTCGCGGTCTTCGTCCGAGAGCATCACGAGGTGCTGGAGCAGGCGCTCGCGGCTGCAGCGGCAGCGGTACTGCATGGGGCTGATCTCTTTGACCTCGCGGTCGAGGCCGGCGAGGACGGTTTCGACGACGTGCGGGGTGCCGCCCTCTTCGAGCAGCTCGCTGATGCCGCGGATGCCGCCGATGTTGCTCTCCAGGCGTTCGATGACGTCCTCCGTGGCGCCAGGGAGAAGCTCCACGATCATGCCACCGGCAGCGGCGACGCCGGCCGGTTTGCCGAGGACTCCGAGCAGCACGGCGGAGCGGGTCTGCTCGCTCTGCTCCAGGTAGTGAGCGACATCGTCGCCGATTTCGCCGCTGACCAGCGCCACCTGGCTGTGGTAGGCGCCGCCGCCTTCGAACTCGCGCAGCACGCGGAGGAAGCCCTTCCCCACCGCCCGGCCCACGGCGAGCTTCATGTTCTCGTAGTGCGGCACGTCGACCCGTTCGTCGCCCACCAGGCCGCGCAGGTTGCCCTGCTGGTCGGCTTCGGCGAGGACGCGGAGGATCGGCCCGTCGCCGCGTACCTCCATCACCAGGCGGCTCGGGGTCTTGGTGGCGAGCCGGAGGAGGAGTGCGGCGCCGGCCATGCTGCGGCCGAGCGCGGCGGTGGCCACCGGGCCAAGGTCGCGCCGGTCGCGCGCCTCCTGGACGACGGCGGTCAGGTCGACCACCGCCCAACGGAGCGATCCTCCACCCGCGAGCCCCAGCTCGAGCCGGCTCTCCGGGTGTGCATGCGTATTGATCTCGGACATCTCTTCTCTTTCAGGTCATGGAACAGCCAGCGTCATGGGACAGCCAGGAGGGCGGCACGATAGACGTCGCGCCAGGGCACCCCGGCCGCGAGCGCCAGGCGCCGGCAGTCGTCGAACTCGGGCGCCGCGGCGAGCGGCCGGCCCTGGAACCGGGCCTGCTTGACCCGCACGGTGCCGAACGCGGTCGCGACGTTCACGATCTCGCGCTCCGCCTCGAAGCGGCTCGTCAGGTGATAACGGCATCCCAGGGAGCCGGATTCCACCAGCAGCAGGGCGGCCAGGGATTCGAGCTGCGGCGGACGGCAGAGGACGGTGACCAGGGTGCCGGGCCGGCTCTTCTTCATCTGTACCGCGGTGAAGTAGACATCCAGCGCGCCGGCTTCGAGCAGCCGCTCCATGAGGAAGCCGAAGCCTTCGCCGGGCAGATCGTCGATCTCCGCTTCGAGCACCGCCACCTGCGGCCGGGAGCCCTCCGCGACGCGACCCCGCAAAAGCCGCACGGCGTTCGGCTGGCCCGGCAGATCTTTCTTTCCCAGACCGTAGCCGATGCCGTCGAGGGTGAGGGCCGGCAGCTCGGTGAACTCGTCGACCAGCACGGCGAGGAGCACGGCGCCGGTCGGAGTGGTCAGCTCGCCTCCGGGCCCTCCCCAGATCGGGATGCCGCGCAGCAGCTCGGCGGTGGCGGGCGCCGGCACCGGCAATTCGCCGTGCGCGGTCTTCACCCGGCCGCTCCCCACGTTGACCGGTCCGCAGGTCAGGCGCCCGGGAGCGAGAAATTCGATCGCCGCCGCCGCGCCGACCAGGTCGACGATCGAGTCGACCGCGCCGACCTCATGGAAGTGGACGCGGTCGACCTCCATGCCGTGAATCTTCGCCTCCGCCTCGCCGAGCCGCTGAAACAGGCGGATCGCCCGCTCCTTGACCGGCGCCGCGAGACCGCTCTCCGCGATCAGCCGGCGGATCGACGCCAAGTCGCGCCCGTGATGATGGTCGTGGTGATCGTGAGAATGGTCGTGCGGGTGATCCTGAGGATGCTCATGAGGATGAGGGACATGCCCCCGGTCCCGCGGATGGGCGTCGTGCTCGTGATGCTCGTGGGCGTGATCATGGGCATGATCGTGTCCATGCTTGTGCTCGTGCCCTTCGTCGGGGTCCGGCCCTTCGATCGGCCGGCCGCCTTCGAGGACGCGGAAGCGGGTGCCGGTCACGCCGCCCAGCAGCGCCTTGCAGCTTTCGACGGAGACGCCGGGCAGGCCGAGCCGGGCCACGGTTTCAGTGAGCAGATCGAGCGGCATGCCGAGATCGAGACAGGCGCCGAGGAACATGTCGCCGGCCAGGCCGCTCGCGCAGTCGAGGTGATAGTGCGTCATGGGGGGAGGCTATCACTGCGGATAGCCCCCCTCTCCGCCGGCCTACCACGCCAGCCGGTCGCGCACCGTGGCCCAGGTCCCTCCTTCTCCCAGGATCAGGTGATCGGCGAGACGCACTCCGACCACCTGGGCGGCTGCCGCCAGATTCTGGGTGAAGGCGATGTCGTCCTGGCTCGGCGCCGGGTCGCCGCTCGGGTGGTTGTGGAAGATGACCACCGCCGCCGCGCCGCGCAGCAGGCACTCCTTGAGGATCTCCCGCGGCTCGACCGCCGCCCGATCGAGGGTGCCGCGGTAGATTTCGCGCTCGCCGAGCAGGCGGCCGCGGTTGTCGAGGAAGAGCGCTCCCAGGATCTCCTGGTCGCGCACGCGGTAGCGTAGGGAGAGATAGCGCACCATCTCCTCCGGCCGGCTGAGCGGCTGGCGTTCTTGCTCCAGGCTCCGGCGCGCCAGCCGGCGGGCGATCTCCAGGGCGGCGAGGAGACCGGCGGCCTTGGCGGGGCCGATCCCTTTGCGCTGCAAGGAGAGCGCGGTCGCTCCCAGCAGCCCCTGCAAGCCGCCGTTCTCGTTCAGCAGCTCCATGGAGATCTCCACCACCGACGCGCCGGTATGGCCGGTGCGCAGCAGCACGGCGATCAGCTCCGCATCCGACAGCGAGCCGCTCCCCTGGTCGAGCAGCCTTTCGCGCGGACGTTCGCTCTCCGGCAGGTCGCGGATCATCCAATCGGTCGGCATCGCTCGATCTCCTCGGTGAGCCGCGGCACGGCCAGGCCGGCGGGCGCGGCAATCTGTAGATGAACCAGCCGCGAGAACGGCGTCGGCTCGGGATTGACCTCAATGACACAGGCGCGGGCCCGCCAGGCCGTCTCGATCAGTCCCGCCGCCGGGTAGACGGTCGACGAGGTGCCGACGGAGAGAAACAGATCGCAGCGCGCCGCCGCCCGGTGCGCCCGGCCCAGCACGTCCGGATCGAGCGACTCGCCGAACCAGACGACGGCCGGCCGGAAACGCCCGCCGCAGGCGCAACGCGGCGGCTCCTCCGGCGACTCGGCGATCGCCTCGCCCATGTCCCGCCGCCGGAAGCACAGCTCGCACTTGGCCTCGATCAGCGTGCCGTGCAATTCCAGGATCGACCTGCTGCCGGCTCGAGCGTGCAAGCCGTCGACGTTCTGCGTCACCAGGGCAAAGGACGGGAACAGCTCCTCCCAACGCACCAGGGCGCGGTGCGCCGGATTGGGCTCGGCCGCCGTGGCAACACGGTGCCGCCAGGCGTACCAGCGCCATACCAGGCCGGGATCGGCGGCGAACGCTTCGGGGGTGGCCAGCTCTTCGGGCCGCATGCGCTCCCACAGCCCGCCGGCGCCGCGGAAGGTGTCGAGCCCGCTCTCTTTCGACACGCCGGCGCCGGAAAACGCCACGGCGCTCCGGGCGTTGCGCAAGCGCTTGCGGATCTCTTCAGGCATCTCCAGATGGTCCAGATGGTCCTCCATCGCTCTCCTTTCCGGCTCCAGACGACAGCGAATGAGCCGTTACCCCCATATAAGACGGAAAACGGATCGCCAATCTCACACTTTTTTTCATGCCATCTTCGTTGACACCCCGGCCGCCGCCTGCTACAAACCGCCCCCATGCCCTTCCTGTCCACCAACTTCGGCCTTCTGGAGCCGGAGGCGAGCGCCTACGAAACCAGCCGCGTCGCCGTCCTGCCCGTCCCCTTTGAACGCACCACTTCCTATGGCAAAGGGACCTCCGCCGGTCCGGCGGCGATCATCCGCGCCTCGCAGTCCATGGAGCTCTATGACGAGGAGCTGGGGGCCGATCCGTCGCGGCAGGGGATCGCCACCCTGGCGCCCTTCCTCCCCGAAGCGTTCGACATGGCCGCGGCGATGGCCGAGCTGCAGGCCGAGTGCCGCGTCCACATGGACAAGGGGAAGTTCCTCGTCACCCTGGGCGGCGAGCACAGCCTGAGCCAGGCGCCGATCAAAGCGGCGCGCGAGACGCATGGCACGATCGGCGTCGTGCAGTTCGATGCCCACGCCGACCTGCGCGAAGAGTTTGAAGGAACGCCCTACAGCCACGCCAGCGTGATGAAGCGGGTGGTCGACGCCGGCATCCCGGCGCTCGCCATCGGCATCCGGTCGCTCTCGGCGCCCGAGGCGGAGGTGGTCCGCTCCAAGAGCCTGCCGGTGATCTGGGGGCACCAGCTCGACTGCGCCGCCGACCTCTTCCCGCAGCTCCTCCAGAAACTGCCGGAGAAGATCTACCTCACCTTCGACATCGACTACTTCGACCCCTCCCTCGTGCCGGCGACCGGCACTCCCGAGCCGGGCGGCGGCCTCTGGTATCCGACCCTCGCCCTCCTGCGCCACCTCTTCGCGACCAAGACCGTGGTGGCCATGGACCTGATCGAGCTCGCCCCTCTCGGCCATCAGCCGGCCAGCGATTTCCTCGCCGCCAAGCTGATCTACAAGTGCCTGGGCTATCTCCAGGAGCGGCAGGAGCGGGAGGCCACTGGACACCCGGCCCTGCGTTAAGGGAAAATAGAGGGTATCCGAAGAAGGGGGAGGAACGTATGCGCCACCGCGTGGTGATCGCTGGAATTCTGGCAGTGCTGTTGTCCGCCGCATCGGCGAAGGCCGGCTGGCTGGTCCTGCGCACGGGCGTCTCGTTCGAAACCGTCGGCGGCTGGAAGGTCCAGGACAACTGGCTGAACTTCACCGACAAGGCAACCGGACAGCGCAAGGCGGTGATGGTCGTCACGGTGGACCTCGACGCCACCAAAGAGGCGCTGCTGACCGGCGCGCCTCCCAAAGTCGAGC
The DNA here is from genome assembly GCA_036264355.1 of Thermoanaerobaculia bacterium. Taxonomy (GTDB): domain Bacteria; phylum Acidobacteriota; class Thermoanaerobaculia; order Multivoradales; family UBA5704; genus UBA5704. The sequence continues at coordinate 24,484 of DATARD010000398.1, read as the reverse complement.
CCCGCAAGCCGGGCGCCACAACGGTGATCGACGACAAGACGATCCACAACCCCACCACCGTGACCGCCCGCCGGCAGCGCGCCCTCAGCCAGGTGATCGGCGGCCTGAACATGATCAGCTACTGCCTGAACGCCTACAGCGACAACGAAAAGAAGTTCGACGAGTGCGTGAAGAACCTGAAGCTCTGACGCGCCGTTCACGCTGACGCCTGCGGGAGGTCGAACCAGAAGGTGCTCCCTTCGCCGGGGATGCTGTCGACGCCGATGCGGCCTCCGTGGTGCTCCACGATGGCCTTGCAGATCGCGAGACCCAGCCCGGTTCCTCCCTGGTCGCGCTTGTCCGAGGTCTCCACCTGGGCGAAGCGCTCGAAGATCCTCTGGTGGTAGATCTCGGGGATGCCCATTCCCCGGTCTTCCACCAGGACGCGCACCCAGACTCCGTCCTTCTGCTCGGCCCAGACCCGGATCTCCCGGCCGGACGGCGAGAATTTGATCGCGTTCGAGAGGAGATTGACCAGGACCTGCACGATGCGCGTGGCGTCCGCCCGCAGCCGCAGCCCCGTCGTGCCGCAGACCAGGGTGATCCGGCGCTCGTCGGACATCGGGCGCACCGCGTCGAGCGACTGCTCGAACAGGGACTGCAATCCCACGTCCTCCATCTGCATCTCGACCCGGCCGCTCTCCAGGCGCTCGAAATCCAGGATGTCGTTGATCAGCGCGGTGAGCCGGACCGCGTTGCGCTCGGCCAGGCTGACGATGTCGCGCACCCGGGGGGAGAGGTCGCCCAGGACTCCCGCCGCCAGGAGGCCGAGGGAGCCGCGGATCGAGGTCAGGGGTGTGCGCAACTCGTGGCTCACCGTGGACACGAACTCCGACTTCAGGCGATCCACCTCCCGTCGCTCCGAGATGTCCTGGAAGTTGCACGCGAAGCGGCGTCCTTCGGGGACCTCGAACTCGAACAGGGCCGCTTCGGAGGAGAACGTCTCGCCGTTCTTGCGGCGGCTCCGCCACTCGGTGAGCCGGCCGATGGCCGTCTGGTGCGCTTTACGCAGGTACGCCTCCTGCGCATTCGCCGGCGCGTCGGCGATGAGGAGCGCGACGCTCTGGCCGATCAGCTCGTCCTCCCGGTAGCCGAGCATCTTCTCGGCCGCCGGGTTGACCGATTCGATCCGGCTCTCCTCGTCGAAAGTGATCATGCCGCCGATCATGTGCTCCAGGAGTGCGCGGTTGCGCGCCTCGCTCAGCCGTACGACCCCTTCGGCGCGGCGCCTCTCCTGGAGCTCGTTCTGCAGCTCGGCGGTGCGCCGGACGACCAGCTTCTCCACCTTCGCCGTGCGTGAGCTCACCACAAGAAGGAAAGCGCCGAGCAGACCGGTGAAGAGAAAACCGCAGATGAGGATCAACCAGGAGCTCCACGAGCGGTGGGAGTCCAGAGAGGAGAGCGTCGCCGCCACGCGGATCTCCCAGGGGCGCTGGCCATACACGAAGCCCTCCCGCCAGACCGGGTCCCCGGCGCCCTGGCCGCGATCGCTCCACCGACCGTCGGCGTACAACAGACCGCTCTCCTTCGTCCTCTGGCTGTCGAAGAGGGCGATGGTCAGCCCTTCACGAGGCAGGTTTTCGATCGCCCGCTCCACCAGATCCTCGAGGCGGAACGCGCCGGTGGCATAGCCGCGGAGCTCCCGGCGGCGCTGCTCGATCGTCGTGGGCAGGTTCCCGATGCCGTAGAAGGGAGCAAACAGGAGGACGGAGCGCCGCTCCCCCTGCTCACTGACCAGGACGATCGGTCCGGTCGCCGCGATCTCTCCCGTGTCGCGGGCCTGCCCCAATGCCTCGCGGCGCACCGGCTCGGAGGCAATATTGAGCCCCAAGGCCGAGAGGTCGGCGGCCGGCTCGACGTAGCGCACCACCACGTACTCCTTCCGCGGTCCCGCCGGCACGCGCCGCTTCTGCGCATTGATCTCGGTGACCCGCATGCCGGTCTCGGCTTCGAACCGCGGGCGCTCGGCCGCCGTCAGCCGCTGGTTCCACGACAGACCGCGAATCCCCGGGTGGCGCTGGAGAGCCGTGGCCACGAAGCGGCGGAACTCCTGGGCGGTCACCTCCTGGGAGCTCGCGAACAGGCTGTCCAGGGAGACCAGGACCTCCAGGTGATTGTCGCAGCTCGCCCGCACGGCCGAGGTCAAAGTCCGGGCGCGGTCCTCGAACGCGGTTCGCAAAGCGTCGCCTTCGCGGCGGCTCGCATAGAAAAAGAGGAAGACCGACAAGCAGAACGTCGCGAGGAGCGGCAGGCTCACTGAAAGCCACCGCCGCCAGGTGCGGTAGGGCCCCGTCCAGAGCAGGATCAAGGGAGCGAAGATGAGCGCGCCGAGAGTATCCCCGACCCACCAGGTCGCCCAGTGGAAGAGGACGTCACGCGGCGTGATGATGTGCCAGAGCAGGAGCGTGAGCACGCCCAGCGTCGTGCTGATCAGGCAGGCGACCGGGCCGCCCCAGAAGAGCAACCGCAGGACGTGCCGCTGGTCGTCCATCAGAGGAGCAGCGCCGCCGGTCGAACGGCGCACCAGCTCGGCGCCGGCCACCGCCTGGAGGGAGGCCCAAGCGCCGAGAAGGGTCGCGACCACGGCCGCCCGTATGATCATCCCCGCCGGCGCGGACGGCTCGACCGCTGCCAGGAAGTTGACGCAGAAAGAGCCCAGGAGGACGCCCGGCCAGACGCGGCGGCCGCCCAGGAGCACTCCGGCGAGCGCGATCCCCGACGCCGGCCAGACCGCCGTCGCATAGCCCGGCGGAATCGCCAGTTGCCGGCCGAGCCAGCCCGCGAAGCCGTAGGCCGCGGCGAGCACCACGATCTGGAGCCAGCGTCTCTTCACCAGGATCTCCCGCACGCTGTCTCCGCTGGAGCTGCCCTACCCGACCAGAACGCTCCCGCCGTTGACGTTGAGAATCTCACCGGTGATGTGGCGGGCCAGCGGGGAGGCGAGGAAGACCACCGAGCCGGCGACGTCCTCGGCAGTGGCGATCCGCCGCAAGGGGATGGCCGCCAACGCCTTGTCACGCCCATCGCCGGAGAGGGCCTCGGCGGTCATGTCGGTGTCCACCCAGCCGGGAGCCACCGCGTTGACCCGGATCTCCGGCGCCAGCTCGGTGGACCACGATTTAGTCGCCGAGATCATCGCCCCCTTGCTCGCCGCGTAGGGGCTGTAGAACGCCTCGCCCCGCTGCCCGGCTGTCGAGCTGATGTTGATGATGCTGCCGTTGGGCGATTCCTTGAGCAAGGGCACGGCCTCCCGGGAGCAGAGGAAGGGGCCCACGACGTTGACCGACAGCGTCGCGTCGAGCTTCCGTTTGTCGAGCTCGACCAGCGGATCGTGGATCCAGACACCGGCGTTGTTCACCAGACAGTCCAAAGCTCCCCACTCCTCGTTCACGAAGTCGAACAGCTCCCCGATCTGGTCGCCGTCGGTGATGTCGCAACGGACCATGCGGTGCGGCAGCGGAGCGATCCCCAGGATCTCGTCGAGGACCTTCTTCGCTCCCGCGCCGCTCGCCAGGTATTGCACCAGGACGGTGGCGCCCGCCCCGGCGAACAGGCGGCAACAGGCGGCGCCGATGCCGCGGCTGCCTCCCGTCACCAGAACCCGATAGCCGGATAGATCAATCATACAGCGGTTTCCACCACCATGGCGATGCCCTGGCCGCCGCCGATGCAGGCCGACGCGACTCCGACCCCACCGCCCCGCCGCTGCAGCTCCTTGAGCAGGGTGATGAGCAGCCGCGTGCCCGATGCGCCGAGCGGATGGCCGAGGGCGATCGCGCCGCCGTTGACGTTCAGCTTGGCCACGTCGAGCTGCAAGTCCTTGACCACCGCCAGGATCTGGCCGGCGAAGGCTTCATTGATCTCGATCAGGTCGAGATCGGCGAGCGTCATCCCCGCCTTGTCGAGCGCGGCGCGGATGGCCGGCGCCGGTCCGATCCCCATGCGCGACGGCTCGACGCCGACCACCGCCCAGGAGACGATCCGCCCCAGCGGCTTGATCCCCCGCGCCTTCGCCTTCTCGGCGGTGGTGAGCAGCATCATCGCGGCGCCGTCCACGATGCCGGAGGCGTTGCCGGCGGTGACGAAGCCGTCCTTGTCGAAGGCGGTCGGCAGTCCGGCCAGATCGTCCATCGTGGTCGCCGGACGCAGGTGGTCGTCCTTCTCCACCTTCTTCGCCCGCTTCCCCTTCCCCACCTCGACCGGCACCACCTCGTCGGCCATCTTCCCCGACGCCCAGGCCGCGCCGGCGCGCTGTTGCGAGAGGATGGCGAATTCGTCCTGCTCCTGCCGGCTGATCCCATAGTCGCGCGCCAGGTTATTGCTCGTCTGCGCCATGTAGCAGCCGCAGTAGCTGTCCATCAGGGCGACCATCAGCAGATCCTGGAGCTGGCCCTGCCCGAGCTTGAACCCCTTGCGCGCGCCCCAGATCACGTGCGGCGCCTGCGACATGTTCTCCATGCCGCCCACCAGGGTGGTCGTCGCGTCGCCGGTGAGGATCATCTGCGCGCCGGAGATCACGGACTGGATGCCGGAGCCGCACAGGCGGTTGACGGTGAGCGCCGGAACCTCTTTCGGCAGGCCGGCCTTGAGCGCCACGTGGCGCGCGCCGTAGATGGCGTCCGGCGAGGTCTGGAGCGCGTTGCCCACCACCGCGTGGTCGATCTCGCTGCCCGCGACGCCCGTCTTCTCCAGCAGCGCGCGCGCTGCATGGGCGCCGAGCTCGATCGCCGAGACGTCGGCGAAGTCGCCGTTGTAATCGATCATCGGGGTGCGCACCCCGTCGAGGAACACCAGATCGCGAAGGTTCATCATGCCTCCAAGAAGATTCTACGGGAAGCCAGCCCATGGAAGCGCCGGCGCCAACGGTTCATGTTGCTGAGCGGATCGGCCCGTGCCGCGAGGAGGACGAAGATCCGCCCGGTGTTATCCGCGATTCCGGCGCGGGGATCGATCCACAGACTGCCTCCGGTAAAGCCGGTATGTCCGAACGAGCTGCGAGACAGGGTGCGGCCGGCGCTGCCACGGAGTGTCCGCCGCCACCAGCCGAGAGCGAAGGAGCCACCGCCACCGAGAGCCGCGGCCACTCCCTCCGGCTGCAACAAACGCCCGGGTGCCAGCCATTCCGCCCCCAGCGCCCAGAGCTCCCGTGCCGTGCCGAACAGCCCGGCGTGGCCGGACATGTGCCCCGGTCCCCCCGCAAGGCCGATCAGAAAGCGCGCATTGCCGTCCTGCGGCATGCCGCGCGGAGCCAGCGGCGGCGGCACGATGGTCAGCCCCTGCCTGGCGGCGAGGAGCACCTCCTGCGCCGAGCCCATGCGGCTTTCTACGATGTCTGAGGCATCGGGCCGATCTCCCGGAGCCGGCTCTACGCTGGAAAGCCCCAGGGGGATCAGGACGCGCGACCGCACCAGCTCGCCGAGCGCGACGCCGGTGACCCGCTCCGCCGTCATGCCAAAGAGGATGTAGTCGAGATCGCTGTACGTTCCGGCCCGCGTGCCGAGGAGCGAGCCGCCGAGGATCAGATCGAGCACCTCCGCGCGCGACCGGCAGAGATGGTAGAGCGGCTTCCACGCCGCCAGACCCGAGCGGTGCCGCAGGAGATCCGACAACGGCCGCCGGCTCAGGCGCGGGTCCGCCGCCGGCCACACCTCGCCGATCCGGGTGGAGAGCGGGAGGACGCGCTCGGCATCGAGCACCAGCGCCAGCGTCGCGACGAACGGCTTGGTGAGCGACGCGTAGTCGAAGCGGGAGCCCACCGTGGCTCCGGCCGCCTCTTGCGAGAGGATGCGGTCTGCCGTTCCCACCGCGGTGGCCGCGGCGGTGGCGGCCCCGGAGCGGAGGAGGTCGTCGAGGAAGGGCTTCACACGTAGTTCGCCGGGTCGCCCGTCTGGAACACCACCACCCGCTCGCCGGCTGAGAACGCGCCCGCGGCGGCGAGGTCGTCCACGGCGGCGAACGCGGCGGCGCCCTCCGGCCCCACGCGCAACCCTTCCTGGCGGGCCAGACGGTCGGTCACCGCCGGCAGGCGCGACTCCTCGATCGCGATCGCCCGGCCGCCCGACTCGCGCACCGCCCGCAGCACCAGGAAATCGCCGATCGCCTTCGGCACGCGCAACCCCCAGACCTCGGTGTGCGGATCCTGCCACGTCTCCGCCGCTTCCTTCCCCTGCTCGAAAGCGCGGACGATCGGCGCGCAGCCGGCCATCTGGACGATCACGAAGCGCGGCTTTTTCGCGCCGATCAACCCGAGGCGCCGCAGCTCATCGAACGCCTTGTGCATGCCCACGATCCCGGTACCGCCGCCGAGCGGATAGACGATCCAGTCCGGCAGCTCCCAGCCGAGCTGCTCGGCGAGCTCCAGCCCCATCGTCTTCTTCCCCTCCGCGCGGTACGGCTCCTTGAGCGTCGACACGTTCCACAGATCGTCGCCCAAGAGCTTCGCCGCCTCGACCAGCGTGCCCGGAGACGACAGCACCTCCGCTCCGTGCGCCTTGCACCGCTCAAAAACCGTGCGCGGCGTATCCGCCGGCAGCGCCACCCGCGCCTTCAAACCCGCGGCGGCGGCATAGGCGGTCAGCGCCAGAGCCGCATTCCCCGCGCTCGCGAGCTGCACCCCCGCGGCCCCCAGCTCGCGAGCCCGGTTCACCGCCAGCGACAATCCGCGCGCCTTGAACGATCCGGTCGGATTGAGCGCCTCGTCCTTCATCAGGACCTCGACGCCGTCTGGAAACAAGCGCGGAGCCGAGCGGCGCAAGCGGACCAGCGGCGTCCCGCCTTCCCCGAGATCGACCCGGTCCGCGAACCGGGAGACCGGCAACAACTCGCGATACCGCCACAGCGTCCACGGCCGGCCCGGAAGAGCCCGCTTCAGACGCTCCCCCTTCGCGGCGTCCAATTCATACTCCACCAGCCAGGGAGCCCCGGCAGGCGACAGGAAAGCCGGCTCATCGAGCGGAGCCGTCACCCCCGTCCGCGAGCAGACCAGCCGGACCGCCCAGCGGTCTTCCGTCTCCGTCTTGATGTCCATGCGTGTCGCGTCTCCTGGGTTGGAGTGCTGCGTGCGCGCGGATTGTAGCGTGGAAGACGGAGGCGGGCGTCCCGCCCCACCAACCCAGGGCGACCCGGCCGGCTAGAACGCCTGCGCAGCGGGCCGCAGGAAACCCCGCGGCCCGCGCTCTAGACCTGGAACTGTTTGAAGAAGTTCTCGCGCAGCTTGGCGTTGAAATCGCTCGGGGTGAGCCGGTAATAGATGGTCTGGGCGTCCCGGCGCGGAGCCACCAGCCCGTAAGCCCGGAGCTTCGCCAGATGCTGGGAAACCGCCGACACCGAAACCCCCAACATCTCCGCCAGATCGCACACGCACAGCTCTTTCATGTTGTCGAGCAGATAGAGCAGCTTGAGCCGGGTGGAGTTGCCCGCCAGGTTCATCAGATCCGCGCACTCTTCGATGGCAGGGGTTCCCTCCAGGTTCTTCCTCACCTGGGCCATCTCCTTGGACGACATGCTCGGTGCCTCGCCTCTCATTTGCAGTACCTCAAAGGTTATCCAGATGTTTGGCGGCTTTCTACCAACGTTTCCCGGTTCATGTCAAACGACGCTTCATGCAATGCTCCTGCCAAGCTTTGGAGCAGATTCTCGATCGATAATTCGAGGGTGAGCCCCCTTGGGGTTGCGCAAACTCCTGCGGATGGGCACAATATGCTGCGGACCATGGCGCCGCCCTCTACACTCCTCCTCCGCCCCACTCCCGCCTACCAGCAGACGCCCATCCGACCCTAGAGCATCCAGAAACGGAGCACAATGACTCGCAGAATGCTGATCAACGCACAGCGTCCGGAAGAGCTGCGCATCGCCATCATCCACGGCAAGACCCTGGAGAGCTACAAGGTGGACGTCGCCGAATCGGGGGTCACCCGCGGCAACATCTACCGTGGCAACATCGCCAACATTCAGCCCAGCCTGAACGCCGCCTTCATCGACTACGGAGCCGAACGGCACGGCTTCCTGGCGATCCAGGACGTGGTCCCCGAGGCCTACTACCGGGAGCCCAAGGGCGGGCACCCCCGGATCGACGACGTGCTCGAGAAGGGCAAGCCCATCGTGGTGCAGGTCGCCAAGGACGCCATCGGACAGAAAGGCGCCGCCCTCACCACCGGCCTGAGCCTCGCCGGCCGTTACCTGGTTCTCACTCCCTTCGACAGCACCCGCGGGGTGTCGCGCAAGGTCGAGGACGAGGACACGCGCAAGAAGCTCAAGGTGATCGCCCACGGTTTCGAGCTGCCGGACGGGTGCGGCGTCATTCTCCGCACCAACGCGCTCGAACAGACCAAGGCGACCCTGGCCAAAGATCTCTCCGCCCTCCTCCGCCTCTGGAAACGCGTCCAGACGGCCGCCGTCACCGGCAAGGGGAGCCGCCTCCTGTACACCGACCAGGACCTGATCCTCCAGGCGCTGCGCGACTATCTCGACACCAGCATCGAAGAGGTGCTGATCGACGACGACGAGGCGTTCTCGAAGGCCGAGGCCTACATGCAGGCCTTCATGCCGCGCTCGAAGACGCGTCTCATCCGTTACGCCGAGCGCATCCCCCTGTTCAGCCGCTACGACATCGAGCCGCAGATCGAGAACATCTTCGACCGCCGCGTCGAGCTGGCGAGCGGCGGCTCGATCGTCATCGACGCCACCGAGGCGCTCACCGCGATCGACGTCAACTCGGGCCGCTCGACCCGCGCCGCGACGCAGGAGGAGACGGCGCTGCACACCAATCTCGAAGCGGCCGACGAGGTGGCCCGCCAGCTCCGCCTGCGCGACATCGGCGGCCTGGTGGTGGTGGACTTCATCGACATGCGCGCCTCGAAAAGCCAGCGCAAGGTCGAGAAGACGCTCAAGGACGCCCTCAAGGTCGACAAGGCGCGGGCGACGGTGGGCCGGATCAGCCCGAACGGTCTCCTGGAAATCAACCGCCAGCGCATCCAGCAGGCGATCCAGCTCCGCACTCACCGTCCCTGCCCCACTTGCGCCGGCACCGGCCGCCTGGCCAGCGAAGAGATGGTGACGCTGAACCTTCTCCGCCGCATCGAGGCGCGCGCCGCCACGGGCTCGATCCAGGGGGTCAAGATCGGCCTCCATCCGGAGCTCGCCGACGCGATGCAGAACAGCCGGCGGCGTGAGCTGGCCGCGCTGGAGGAAGAGTTCGACATTTGCATCAAGATTATCGCGGCTCCGGGTCTCCACCGTCCGGAGGAGGAGATCGAATGGGTCCGCCGCGAAGGTCCGCCGCCGAAGCCGCGCGCGCAGAAGGCCCAGAAGGGCGTCCTGCCGACCCTGCGGCCCTGGGACCTCGCCCTCCCCGAGCCCGACCTCGAGGACGAGGACGACGAGGAAGAGACGATCACGGAGCGCACCGCCGAAGCCGGCCCGGCCGGCGAAACAGCCGGCGAGACCGCCGCCGAGGCGAGGCGCCGCAAGCGCCGCCGCGGCGGACGGAAACGGAAGAAGGGCGGAGCCAACGGCGGCGACACCCACGCCTCCGACGCTCACCCCGCCGACGCGGCTCCGGCCCACGAGGAGCACGCCGGCCACGCCGATCACGACGACTTCGCCGCCGAAGCCGCCGGGGACGAGACCTTCGCCCCGCTACCCTTCGGCGAGCCCGAGGGAGCCGATGACGACGACGACTTCGAGCCGGCCGAGGCGGGAGCGGAACCGGCCGCCGGCGGCTCCGGACCGATCCGGCGCGGACGCCGCAGGAGACGGCGGCGCGGCGGTGGGGGCGGTGGCGGCGCGAAAGCGCCGCAGGGCGGGGGCGGGGAGTAACCTATCCCGTCTTCCGAACCTGCAGCACCTGCGGCGCGCTGCTCTGCGGACCGCCGGGGCCTTGCCAGTGGAACTGGACCGGCAGGCGAAACAGGTCGCCGGTCACCTGCTGGGTGATTCGCGCACGGGGGACGGGCAGGGTGCCGCGGCCATCGGCGCCGAGACTGAGGCGGAGCCCGGCGGCATCCAGCGTGGCGCCGGGCAATGCCTTGCCGCGCTCGTCGAGCGCCACGGCGCGGACGCGGATGGCGTCTCCGAAGACGTTGACCGCGTCGTCGGGATCGGCGGCGGCGTACACGTAGGGCGGACGGGAATGGCCGGCGAGCAAGGCGCCCAGGAGATCGCGGACCGCCGGATTCTCCCAGAGGGTGATGTGGACGTCCGTGATCTGGCTGAGCGGGGTGTGCCCGATGGGAACCAGGAAGGTCGTGAGCCGGTCTCCCTGCAACCAGGCCACGGAACGGCGCGGAATGGTGCCGTCCCCTTCTTCGCTGCTCGACGGGGTGAGCCCGCCCCCGGCGTCCAGGCGGAAGCCAGTCAAGGTGGAAGCACCCCAGCCGGCGATGTTGACCACCTCCAGCGCCGCGGGAGACAGCTTCCGGTCCCGCCTCCCCAGGCGCTGGTCGGCGCTCGCCGCGCGCTGACGGAGAGCGTCGAAGCCCTGCCCGGGCGGAATCCATCCGGTGCTGACCAGCGGGCTCGCCGGCCCGTGCGCGTCGGTGAAGAAACCCAGCGGGCCTTCCCCGTCCGTCATGTCCGTCTTCGCCGGATCAGGGGGGAGCAGGTCGAAAGCAGCCCAGGAGCGGCCCAGCACGCGCTGCGTCTCCTCCGCGGTGAGCGGTCCGAAACCGGAGAGGGCCGCCAGCGGCGGGAGGGATTGCAGCGTTCCGGCCCACGGCACGCCGATGGCGATCAGCCGCTCGATCCGGTCGGCCAGATCCGGCTGCTTCTGGAGCAGGGAGCGCATTACGAGCCCGCCCGTCGAGTGCGCGATCACCGTCACCTTGGCACCGGTCGTCCTCTGCAGGTCGGTGATCGCGGCGGTGACGTTGCGCTGCACGCGAGCCTGGTCGACCGGCCGCCGCCAATCCCAGCCGACCGGCCGGAAGCGGTCGCCGAACGAATCGTCGGTGATGGCATAGCCGAGGCCGATCAGCAGATCGTAGAGGCTGTCCGCCTGCTTCAAGGTGCCGCTGAAATCGATGAAGGAGCTGCGGATCAGCGCGCTGTCGATCACGCTGCGGATCGGCGCTCCCGCGAGCACGCCATCGTCGGCGTCCGGATCGTCGGGTCCGGAGAGCTGCGCCAGCAGCTTGGGCCGCATGGTCGTGCTGGTCAGGCTGAAGATGTTGGGGAAGAGCTGAACGCCGGTCGCCGCGTCACGCATCTCGGTGCCGGGCAGGCCGGGGACGAAAACGAGGGGCTTGAGCGCCATGGGAAGTCTCCTCGATCACCTACTTCCAAAAAATCGGAAATTTCGCCGGCTTCGCCTCGTGCATCATCTCGTAGACGGCCTCGAAGACCGTCTCGCGGTTCGGCTTCGACCAGTAGTCGCCGTCGGAGCCGTAAGCGGGGCGGTGCTCCTTGGCGGCGAGAGTGCGCGGCGCGCCGTCCAGCCAGGCGTAGCCGCCCTGGACTTCGAGCACCTGCTGGAACATGAACGCGCTGGCGCCGCCGGGGACGTCCTCGTCGAGGAAGAGGACGCGGTTGGTCTTCCTGAGCGACTCGGCGATGCGGGCGTGGCGGTCGAACGGCAGCAGGGTCTGCACGTCGACCACCTCGGCCTCGATGCCGCAGCGGGCCAGCTTTTCGGCGGCTTCGAGCGCGATGCGGCAGCAGGCGCCGTAGGTCACCACGGTGACGTCCTTCCCCTCGCGCAGCACCTCCGGCACGCCGAGCGGCACGGTGAAGTCGCCGAGGTTCGACGGCAGCTTCTCCTTCAGGCGATAGCCGTTCAGCACCTCCACCACGATCGCCGGATCGTCCGCGCGCAGCAGCAGGTTGTAGAAACCCGCCGCCTGCGTCATGTTCCGCGGCACGCAAACGTACAGTCCGCGCACTAAGTGGATGATGCCCGCCATCGGCGAGCCGGAGTGCCAGATCCCCTCCAGCCGGTGGCCGCGGGTGCGCACGATGACCGGCGCCTTCTGCCGTCCCTTGGTGCGGTAACGCAGGCTCGCCAGGTCGTCGGAAAGGATCTGCAATGCGTAGAGCATGTAGTCCAGATATTGGATCTCGGCGATCGGGCGCAGACCCCGGAGGGCCATGCCGATGGCCTGCCCCATGATGGTGGCCTCGCGGATGCCGGTGTCGCTGACGCGCAGCGGCCCATACTTGGCCTGGAGGCCGGCAAAGCCCTGGTTGACGTCGCCGATCTGGCCGACGTCCTCGCCGAGGGCGATCAGGTTGGGAAACCGGCGGAGCGCATGATCAAAGCAGAGGTTGAGGATCTCGAAGCCGTTCTTCTCCGGCGCGCCGGGGGCGTAGACCGCCTTCACCTCGGGGATGTGGAGCGCCGCCTCGGGCGTCGTGCTGTAGAGGTCGGAGTTGTAGCGGTCGGCGTTCAGGCGGTCCTGCTCGCGTTTCCACTCGATCAGCCGGCGGGCGGCGGGCAGCTCCTCGATGCCGGAGCCGGGGGAGCAGGTCGCCGCCAGCGAGGCGTGGAGCGCCGCCATGACGTCGCGCCGCTGCGGCGCCTGCACCTTCCTGAGCTCCTGGCGCACCGCCTCCACCTCGGCGCGCTGCTCGGGCCGGGCGGCGGTGCGGGCGAGCTCTTCGGTGACCGCGAGGACGAACGACCGCTCCTCCTCGACCGGACCGGCGAAGGCCCGCCAGGCGCGCTCCTGGGCGTCACGGACACGCGGGATCGCCTCTTTCTCCAGCGCCTCCAGCTCGGCCGCGGTGGCGATTCCCTGCTCCAGGATCCACTGCCGCATCTTGCGCAGGCCGTCGCATTCCTCTTCCCAGGCGAGGCGCTCCGCCGACTTGTAGCGCCGGTGGCTGCCGGAGGTCGAGTGGCCCTGCGGCTGGGTCAGCTCGGTGACGTGGACGATCGCCGGCACCTGCTCCCGGCGCACGATCTGCGCCGCGTTCAAATAGGTCTCGCAGAGGCCGGCGTAGTCCCAGCCCTGCACGGTGTAGAGGTCGCACCCCTGGCGGCTCCCCGGCGCGCGGCGGAAACCGGCGAGGACGGCCGACAGGTCGCCCTTGGCGATCTGCAGCTCGTTGGGCACCGAGATGCCGTAGCCGTCGTCCCAGATCGACAGCAGCATGGGGACTTGCAGGACGCCGGCGGCGTTGACCGCCTCCCAGAACATCCCCTCGGCGCAGCTCGCGTTGCCGATCGTGCCGAAGGCGATCTCGTCGCCGTGATGGGAGAATTGGGAAAACCGGGCGAGCTCGGGGAGCTCGCGGTAGAGGCGCGAGGCATAGGCCAGCCCCACCAGGCGCGGCATCTGCGCGCCGGTCGGCGACACGTCGGACGCCGAGCTCACCAGATCGGCGAGGGCGCGGAAGCTGCCGTCGGGGTTGAGCAGGTGGGTCGCGAAGTGCGCCGTCATCGACCGCCCCGCCGACGACGGATCGAGGGCGAGATCGGGCGTCGCATAGAGCTGGGCGAAAAACTCATCGAGCGTGAGCAGGCCGAGCGCGAGCATCAGGGTCTGGTCGCGGTAGTAGCCGGAGCGGAAGTCACCGGCGCGGAAGGCGCGAGCCAGGGCGACCTGGGGAACTTCCTTGCCGCTGCCGAAGATGCCGAACTTGGCCTTGCCGGTGAACACCTGCTTCTCCCCCACCAGGCTCGCCTCGCGGCTCTCGAACGCGATGCGGTAGTCGCGGAGGATGCTCTCCTTGGTGAACTGCTCGGGACTGGCGCCGGACCGGTCGGCCGGAAAGGGGCCCCGATCCATCAGGGAAAAGGTCATGGAGGAATGCTAGCAGAAGCCGGGACGCTGAACGCGGGCTAAGATAGTGCAAACCGTGGACGCCGCCTCTCTCCTCGTTTCCCAGGTCGCCGTGACGGCGCACGTCGTCTGCCTGCTGCTGCTCGCGCTGACGTTCACCTATCTCGCCCGGCTCTTTCCGTGGGTCTATCTGAAACACTGGTCGATCGCCTGGTGGTCGCTGCTCCTCGCGGTCGGCGCGGTGCGCCTGTCGATCTCCTGGCCGGCGCACAGCCTGTGGGGGATCTACCTGGCGGCGGAGTGGGTGTTCCTCTTCTTCCTGCTCGCCGGCTGCCGGGAGCTCGCCACCGGCCACACGGTGCCGCTGCGCCGGTTCCTCCCCGCCCTGCCGGGATCGCTGCTGATCGCCGCCTCCGGGGTGCCGTTCTTCGCCAGCTTCAACCGGCTCTTCGCGCTGCAGGCGGCGGTCATGGCGGCCGGCTTCGTCACCACCCTGGCCCTGTTGCGGCCGGTCTCCGCTCCCCATCGCACGGTCGGCTTCCGGCTGATGCAGGCGGCGCTCGTCTTCCTCTCCCTGCTCTTCATCGCCTACGTGCCGCTGTTCTACCTGGTGGAGCACCCGTACCGCTTCCCCTGGCTCAGCTACTCGTCGCTGGCCGACCTCTTCGGCCAGCTCCTGCTCGCTTTCGGCATGGTCTTCGTCGTCTCCGAGGAGGCCCGGCGCGAGCTGACCGAGGCGCTGACCGAGGTGCGGCGGGCGCGCGACCAGATCGAACGGCAGTCGCGGCTCGATCCGCTCACCGAGACGCTCAACCGCCATGCCTTCCAGTCGATCCTCAAAGGCGAAGGGATGGATCCGACCATGCGGCGCGGGCGCGGCACGGTGATCATGGTGGACCTCGATCACCTCAAGGCGATCAACGACAGCGGCGGCCATCCGCTGGGCGACGCCGCCATCCAGGCGGCGGCGCGGGCGATCCGCGGCCTCATCCGCGCCGAGGACCTCCTCTTCCGCTGGGGCGGCGACGAGTTCCTGGTGCTCCTCCCCGCCCTGGAGAGGCCGAAAGCGGAGGAGCGCTTCCGCTCTCTCGAACGGGGCGTTGCGTTCCGCATCCAGCCGGAGCAGGAGGAGAGGACGCTCCAGCTCTCCTGGGGGATCGCCGAGTTCGGCGGCCGGACCACCATTCAGGAGGCGATCGCGCTCGCCGACGCCGCCATGTATGAGCGCCGCGCCGGGCGCCGCACCACGCCCTCTCCGGCCACCGATCCGCTCCCCCGCGTGTAAGCCCGTGCTACGATCCCCCGGTTTTCTTTCTGCCCGGGAGGAATCTGTCCACCATGCGGCACCCACAGTACGCCCGATCCCTGTTCCTCGTTCTCTTCTCTTCCGCCGTCGCAGCCGCCGCCGCCGCGCCACCGGCGGACCCCTACCCGTCCACCTATAAGCCGCGGCCCGCGCCGCCGGTGCTCATCACCCACGCCACCGTCCTCACCGCCGCCGGCGACCGCATCGAGGACGGCTCGGTGCTGCTGCGCGACGGCAAGATCGCGGGGGTCGGCCACGGTCTCCAGGCGCCGGCCGGCGCGGTCACCGTCGACGCCAAAGGCAAGTGGGTGACGCCGGGGCTGATCGACGCCCACTCCCATCTCGGCGTCTATCCGTCGCCGGAGGTACCGGGCAACTCGGACGGCAACGAGATCACCGATCCGATCACCGCCGACATGTGGGCGCTGCACTCGATCTGGCCGCAGGACCCGCAGTTCCCGCTCGCCCTGGCAGGCGGCGTGACCTCGCAACTCATCCTCCCCGGCTCCGCCAACCTGATCGGCGGACGCGGCGTGACGGTGAAGACGGTGCCCGGCCGCTCGGCCATGGACATGCGCTTCCCGGGCGCGCCCTGGGTGCTCAAGATGGCCTGCGGCGAGAACCCGAAGCGGGTCTATGGCGCCAAGGGGCGCTCCCCATTCACCCGCATGGGCAACATCGCGGTGACCCGCGAGGCGTGGATCAAGGCGCGCGATTATGAAAAGAAGTGGGACGCCTACCGGCAGAAGCTCGCGGCGGGCAAGGAGGCCAGCGAGCCCGACCGGGATCTCGAGATGGAGACGCTGGTCGGCGTGCTGCGCGGCGAGATCCTGGTGGAGAACCACTGCTACCGCGCCGACGAGATGCTCAACATGATCGACATGGCGAAGGAGTTCGGCTACAAGATCGCCGCCTTCCACCACGCCACCGAGGCCTACAAGATCGCCGACGTTCTGGCGGAGAACAACATCTGCGCCGCCATGTGGGCCGAGGGCTGGGGATTCAAGATGGAAGCGCTCGACGGCATCCGCGAGAACATCGCCCTGGTGGATCATGCGAAGAACGGCTGCGCCGTGGTGCACTCCGACTCCGCCCAGACGATCCAGCGGCTGAACCAGGAAGCCGCCAAGGCGATGGCCGCCGGCAACCGGCTGGGTTTCAATCTCCGCCCCGAGGACGCCATCCGCTGGGTGACGATCAATCCGGCGAAGGCGATCGGCGTCGACCGGCAGACCGGCTCCCTGGAGGTCGGGAAGATGGCCGACGTGGTGCTCTGGACCGGCAACCCGTTCAGCGTCTACAGCCGGGCGGAGAAGGTCTACGTCGACGGCGTCCTGCTGCACGACGCGGACGATCCGGCGCACGCCTGGCGCACCGACTTCGAGCTCGGCACGGTGCGCGAGACGCCTTCGGCACCGCTGCCTCCGGCCCCACCGCACCCATCGCATGAAGGGGCTCCGGCCGCGGCCGCCCAGACGGCGCCGGCCGCCGATTCCGGCGCCGCCACAAGCTCCACCGGCTCCATCATCGCCATCACCGGCGGCACCGTGCACACCCTCGGCGCGGCGGGAACCCTCGACAACGCCACCGTGCTGATCGAGAACGGCCGCATCCGCGCGGTCGGCAAGGACGTCGCCATCCCGGCCGGGGCGCGGCGGATCGACGCGACCGGCAAGGTGGTCACCCCCGGCCTGTTCGACTCGCAGAGCAATCTCAGCATCGCCGACGTGGACTCCGCCTCCGGCACGGTCGACACCACGGTGAGCGACGACCGGATCACCGCGGCCAACGACATCCTCGACGTGCTCAACGCCTGGTCGCCGGTGATCCCGATCAGCCGCGTCAACGGCATCACGCGCGCCGTGGTGGCGCCGAGCGTCGGCAAGAGCCTGCTCGCCGGCCGCGGCGCGGTGATCGACCTCGGAGCGGGAAGCCCGGGGGAATCGGATTTCGTGGTCCGGCCGCGGGTCGCCATGTTCGCCGAGCTCGGCGAGTCCGCCGCGAGGCTCTCCGGCGGCTCGCGGGCCGGCGCCCTGCTCCGCCTGCGCGAAGCGCTCCAGGACGCGCTCGACTACGGCGCCAACCGCGCCGCGTTCGAGCACGGCGACCGCCGGTCGTACGCCCTGTCGCGCCTCGACCTCGAAGCCCTGCAACCGGTGGTGCGCCGCGAGATCCCGCTAGTCATCGCGGTCGACCGCGCGACGGACATCGAGGCCGCCTTGCGGTTGGCGAAGGAATTCCAGCTCAACCTGATCCTCTCCGACGCGAGCGAAGGCTGGATGGTGGCGCAGAAGATCGCCGCGGCCAAGGTGCCGGTGCTGCTGCAGATCAACAACAACCTGCCCGACAGCTTCGACCGGCTGGGAGCGACGCTGGAGAACGCGGCACGCCTGCACGCCGCCGGGGTGACCGTCGCGCTGAAGAGCGGCGACGCGCGCAACGCCCGCGACCTCAAACAGGCCGCCGGCAACGCCGTCGCCTACGGCCTGCCCTGGCAGGCCGCCCTGGAGACGCTGACCACCGCTCCCGCCCGCATCTGGGGGATCGCCGATCACTACGGCACGCTCGAGCCCGGCAAGGACGCGGACGTGGTGGTCTGGGACGGCGATCCGCTGGAGGTGACGACCACCGCGGACCGCGTCTTCATCCGCGGCGCCGAGGTGCCGATGACCCACCGGCAACTGGAGCTGCGCGACCGCTACAAGGGGATCGCCCAGTAGGAGCAAGGCCTGCGACGACGCGACCGTTGGACCTCACCCCCGTCCCCTCTCCCATCCCCTCCCGCCACCCGGGAGAGGGGCGCCACCACCCGTCCCCTTGCGGCACGATCAGGCTTGCCCTTCCCCCCTCTCCCGGCGGTTGGGAGGGCGATGGGAGAGGGGGGCCAGGGGGGTGAGGCAGCAACGGCGCGGCCGCAGGAAATCTCCTCCCGGTGAGAGCCTCCGAGCGCCGCTTCCTCCACTCGACGCTGGCGGCCTACGGCAGCCAGATCGCCCGCGTGCTCATCCGCGCCGCGGGCGATCTGCTGCTGGCGCGGATGCTCCTGCCCGGCGCGCACGGCCTGTTCGACCTCGCCTACGGCATCGTCCTCATCACCGGCATCTTCCGCGATCTCGGCCTCCCCTACCAGCTCGTGCGCGACGAG
Source organism: Thermoanaerobaculia bacterium (assembly GCA_036264355.1). GTDB lineage: Bacteria > Acidobacteriota > Thermoanaerobaculia > Multivoradales > UBA5704 > UBA5704. Next base: position 6,276 of record DATARD010000398.1, on the reverse strand, counting down.
CGGAAGCCGTATGGCGCGGTGTTCCTGTGGATCGCCGGCGCCGGCGCGGCGCTCTCGGCTCTCCTCGCCCTCGGCGCGCCGCTCTTCGCCGGTCTCGGCGCCGGGCTGCCGGCGGTGCTCCGGGTCTACGCCGTCTGGGTCTTCCTCGACGGCCTTTCCGTCGTGCCGCGCGTCTTCTTCGAGCGCGAGCTCGAGGTGACCCGGCTGGTGATGCCGGAGATCGTGCGCGGCACGGTGATGGCCGGCGTGTCGATCGGCCTGGCCGCGCTGCATTTCGGGGTCTGGAGCCTGATCGGCGGCCAGCTCGCCGCCGCCGCGGTGTTCGCGGCCCTGCTCTGGCTGCGCGTCCGCGGCCGGATGCCGCTCGCCTTCGAGGCGCGGCTGATCCCGGACCTGATCCGCCGCAGCCTCTACCTCTTCTTCATCGCCCTCGCCGCGCTGCCGATGCCCTACATCGCCCGCTTCGTCATCGGCGGCACGCTGGGCAGCGTCGCCCTGGTGGCGTTCTACGGCAAGGCGCGCGACTGGGGGTTCCGCCTCCAGGAGCTGGTGCAGCCGGCGGTGGCGCGCGTGCTCTACCCGGCGCTGGTCGGCTACCGCGCCGAGCGCGACCGCTTCTTCGGCGCCTACCACATCGGCACGCTGTCGATCCTGGCGCTGGAGACGCTCGCCGCTTACTTCCTCTTCTTCAATGCGCGGATCGTCCTGGTCAGCATCCTGATCGGCCCGCAGTGGGAAGCCGCCGTGCCGCTCCTCCGCATCCTCTGCTTCGTGCCGCTGACCGACGCCTATTCGCGGCTGGGCGGCGAGATCCTCAAGGTCGAAGGGCAGGACCGCGGCTGGCTGGCGGTGGTGGTGCTCAACTTCGCCTCGCTGGTCGGCTTCGGCGTGCTGCTCACCCGTCTGCTGCACGGGCCGGCCGGCATGGCCTGGGCGAACTATCTGCTGCTCGGCAACTGGCTGATGGCCTGGCGGGTGGGCCGGATCATCGGGAGAGAATTCTGGCGGCTGACCGCCGATCTGCTGTTCCTCTATCTCCTGCCGCTGCCGGTGTTCCTGGCGGTCGCCTGGCTCTTCCCCGCCGATTCCTGGCCGCGTTTCGCCGCCTCCCTCGCCGCCGCGGCGCTCGCCGGCGGCGTCTACCTGCTCCGCTTCTGGCGTCCGTTCCGCGACTTCTTCGTGGCGCCGCGGGCCAGCCCGGCGACACCATGAGAATCGCGTTCGTCATGCCCGGCGTCGGCGTCGTCGGGCGCGGCGCCGAAGCGTTCGTGGTCGAGCTGTGCGCCGCGCTCAACCAGCGCCACGGCTTCGAGGTGACGCTCTACTGCCGCGGCGACGCGCCGGTGCCGCACCGGAGAATCCATGCGCTGTCGCGGGACACCCGCTGGGTGAACGCGCTCTACGCCGCGACGCGCCTGGGGCGAAAGGTCTTCGACACCTTCTTTCTCGATCCGTTGAGCCTCGAATGGTACACGGCGGCGCTCTCCGCCCTGCCCTCGCTCTGGCGCGGCAACGACGACGTCGTGGTCATGGAAGGCGGCCTGGTCGGAGCCTGGTGCTGCCGGCTCCTGCGGCGTTTCCACGGCGTGCCGTTCGTGGACATCGCGCACGGCCAGGACCCGAAATGGGAAGGCGCCTTCGCGCGGCAGAAGCCGGACCGGGTGGTCGTCTTCACAGAAGCCGCGCAGCGGATGATTCTGGAACGCGCTCCGCAAGCCGCGGTGACGGTGATCCCGCACGGCGTCGATCTCACTTTTTTTCGACCGGACGCGCCGCCGGTCCCCCTCGATCTGCAACGGCCGGTCGTCCTCACGGCCGGCGCCGTGGACGCGCACAAGCGGATGGACCTGGTGGTCGAGGCGGTGGCGCGTCTCGCTGCCGGCAGCCTGGTGGTGCTGGGCGAAGGACCGGAAGCCGAAGCCGTCGACCGTCTGGCCACCCAGCGTCTGGGTGCGGGCCGGTACCTGCGCCGCGTGGTGCCGCGCGCCGAGATGCCCGGTTGGTACACCGCCGCCGATTGCTTTACGCTACCCTCGAAGACGGAGTCGTTCGGTCTGACCTATCTCGAAGCCATGGCCTGCGGCCTCGCCTGTGTCGGTCCGGACGACGAGGTCCGGCGCGGAGTGATCGGAGACGCCGGGATCTGCTGCGACGTCACCGACCCCGCGGCTTACGCGGGCGCCTTGGCCGCGACTCTGGAGAGGGACTGGGAAACGATCCCCCGTCGTCGTGCCGAACGGTTCCCGGTGACGGCGACGGTCGATGCGTATGCGGAGCTGTTCCGGGAGCTTGGCCCCGGAGGGGCCACTGCACCTAGCCCAGGGTTTTAACCCTGGGTGGGCGAAGGCCGCGCCTCCACACCCAGACCCAGGGATAAATCCCTGGGCTAGGTGCAGTAGCCCCTCCGGGGCAGAAAAGAAGGAAAAGCCATCATGAACTATCGCGTGCTCGTCGAGCAGGATGAAGACGGCAATTTCACAGCGCGAGTGCCAGCCCTGCCCGGATGCATCTCCCAAGGCTCCACGCGCGGGAAGGCCCTGACGAATATCCAGGAGGCGATCACAGGGTACCTGGAGAGCCTGAGGAAGCATGATGAGCCGGTCCCGCCGACCATAGCCTGAACGCGCCTCCCGATGAACGCCACCGTCCTCATGCTCCACCACATCGAGCCGTTCCCCCTTGCTCCGCCGCCCCTCCACCCGAACAGCTATCTCGCGCGGGATGACTTCGCGGCACTGCTCGACGATCTCAAGGCGCGGCACTACCGGACGGTCACCCTGGCGGACGCGGCAGAGAAGGCCCATCTTCCCCGGCGCACGATCGTGCTGACGTTCGACGACGGTTGCCGCTGTTTCCGCGATCATGCCCTGCCCGAGCTGGCGGCGCGGGGGATGACCGCGACTCTTTTCGTGGTCAGCGGCGCGCTCGGCGGCACGAATGTCTGGGATCAGGCCGACGGCGAACGCCGCGAGGATCTCCTCGACGCCCCCGCTCTGCGCGAGCTCGCCGCCGCCGGCATCGAGATCGGCTCGCACAGCCGCCTTCACCGCGATCTGTCGGCGTGCAGCGACGACGAGCTGCACGGCGAGATCGCCGGCTCGAAAGCCGATCTCGAAACCATCCTCGGCAGGCCGGTGCGCACCTTCTGCTATCCCTACGGCCGGCTGACCGCCCGCGCCGCCCGGGAGGCCCGCGCCGCCGGCTACCTGGCGGCGGTGAGCATCCATCGCCATCCGGGAGCGCGGCCCGGCGATCCCTGGGCGCTGCCGCGGATGATCGTCAATCCCGGCGAGAGCCGCTTCGAACGCCGGCTGAAGGCGAGCGGTCTCTATCCGCTGTGGAGCCGTCTCCCCCGCCTCGGCGTGTTGGGTGGATTGCGGAAGCGGGGGACGCCATGATCTTCCCTCGCCTGCGCCGCGACATCCGCCGGCTGCGCGACGTCAAGGGACGTGGCACGCTGATGGCATTGCTCGATGCCGTGCTCTTCGACTCCGGCTTCCAGGCGCTCCTCGCCCATCGCATGGCGCATACCCTGATCCGCTGGCGGATTCCGATCCTGCCCGCCGTCTGCCGCCGCTGGGCGATCGCGGCATGCGCGATCGACATCCTGCCGCGGGCGGACATCGGCGGCGGCTGCATCATCGCCCATGGGATCGGGCTGGTGATCGGCGGCCGCACGGTCGTCGGCGAGGATTGCACCCTCCTCCACGGCGTGACGCTGGGAGAGGTCCGCTTCGACGAGCTGGTCTGTCCGCGCGTCGGCGACCGTGTCACCATCGGCACCGGCGCCATCATTCTCGGCGGCATCACGATCGGCGACGACGCCGTCATCGGAGCCGGCGCGGTGGTCCTGCATGACGTCCCACCCGGAGCCGCCGTCGCCGGCGTTCCCGCCAAACCCCTGACCCGGAGGTGATGCCTGTGATCCGTGCCGCCCGTCTGCTCCTCGCCCTCTGCGCTCTCGTCCCGGCCGCCGTGCATGCCCAGGGTCCGACGATCTGCGACGGCTCGACCGCCGTCACCCTGATCGGCATCGACACGGCGAGCGGCCAGATGCTCTTCTCCATCCCCGCGCTCGATTCCAAAAGCCGGCCGTGGATCGTGGAGCTCGACGCCACCGGCTCGACAGCGCGCGCCTTCCCCGATCCTCCAAAGGGTCTCTACTCCGGCTCGATCGGGCCGGGACCGGTGGTCGCCGCCGTGGCCTGCGGCAAAGACTGCGTGCAACCGATGCGCTGGGACAGCGGGAGCTGGGCGCCGCTGGGCGAGCCGCTGACCACGCCCACCGCGACCAACCTCTCCCCCGCCTACGATTCAGAAGGCACGCCCTGGCTCCTGCTCCAGGGAGCGGCGGCGCAGGACGGTCTGTACAAGGTCTGGGCCTATCACCTGGAAGGCCGCGAATGGAAGAGCCGCGGATCGATGCAGGTCACCGGCGTCGGCCAGCCCTCCGCGCTGCCGGCGCCGCAGCGCAAGGACGGCGTGCTCACCGGCACCGGTCTCTTCTCCGCCTCCGGTCCGCCCGAAGCCTGGGTGACCGGCCTGCCCGACGTGCCGCCGGCGCGGCGGGGTGCGGTCGTGGCGGTGACCGGCACCGATGCCGCCTATGCCGCATATATCGCCAGCGACGGCGTGGCCTATCTCTCGGAGGACGGCGGCAAGAAGTGGCGGCGCTCGACCTGGACTCCCTGGGGCTCGGCCGAAGTCGTGGGGAGCTGGCGCCAGGGGACCGACTACTCGGTCGACCTCCCCTCCGGCGACCACCAGGGGGCCCTGCGCATGGTCTGGTTCGACCGCCGCCGCCCGTCCGAAGAGCACATCGTGCTGAGCGAGCTGCGGCGGAGCGGCGGCGTCAACCTCGCCGACGTGCCCACCGAGGTGAAGACCCGCAGCGGCGACTCCATGCCGGTCACCCAGGTGCTGCTGCCCAAGGGGAACCGGTGGATCCTGCTCTCCGGCTGCGCCGCCACGACGGACGGCTCGGGCCTCGTGCTGAGAGTCTTCGACGGCAAAGAGGTTTCGGCACCGCGGTTCGTGGCGTTCACGGCGGCGAAGTAAAGGACAAAGGACCAAAAGGACATAAAAGACCTAAAGGACACCCACCACCCTTCTGTCCTTTAGGTCCTTGCAGTCCTTTATGTCCTTTTTACCCCTCCTGGGCGTCCGGAATCCGCAACCGCTGCCCCGGATAGATCTCGTCCGGGTCCTTGAGCATCGGCTTGTTGGCCTCGAAGATCTTGGGGTACTTGTTGGCGTCGCCGTAGTAGTGCTTGGCGATCTTGGAGAGCGTGTCGCCGGACTTGACCTCGTAGATGACGGACTCGGGCTCCGGGGTGGCCACGGTGAGCTGGTCGTCGACCTTGCCGATGCCTTCGACGTTGCCGACCAGGAGGACCACCTTCTCCTTGTTTGCCTGGGTGTCGACGCTGCCGGAGACCGTCACCTTGTCGCCGTCGACGAGCACGCCGAGGTCGTCGACCTGGAAGCCCATGTCGGTGACCAGCTTGGCCAGCGCGCCGGAGCGGCGGCGGTCCATCACGTCCTTCACCTGCTCGGGAGTCGGTCCGCCCTGCGGAGCGGCTGCGGCCGCCGCCGGAGCCGGATCGTCACCCAACCCCAGCTTCCTGCCCACACTCTTCGCGAAATCGATCAGACCCATTGGTCAGCTCCTCCTTGGTTGAGATGGGGAATTCCGGGGCTCTCGGATCGGGCAACACGCCCGCCGCCCCGACGAGCGCACAGCCTATCAGCTCAAGGTTACAGGAAAAGTTACAGCGCTGGCTCAGGCGCGGTGACTTCCGCGTGAAGCTGGTCGAAGATCTTCCGTCCCATCACCTGCCCGAGAGCGCCCTGGAGATCGTCCAGACTCGCCTGGCGGACGCCCTCGACGCTGCCGAACGTCCGGATCAGCATCTTGCGGCGGCGCGGCCCCACGCCGGAGAGATCGTCCAGCCGGCTGTGCAGGGTGCGCGCCGAACGCCGGGCGCGGTGCCGTGAGACGGCGAAACGGTGCGCCTCGTCACGGATCTGCTGCAAGAGGCGGAGACCATGATCGTCGCGCGGCAGCTTGAGCGGCTCGGGAAGATCCACCCGGTAGATCTCCTCCTCGCGCTTGGCCAGACCGCAGACCGGCGTGTCCTCGACGCCCAGCAAGGCGAGCGCGTCGAGAGCCGAGTTGAGCTGGCCGCGTCCGCCGTCGATCAGGATCAGATCGGGCATGGCGCCGACCTCCTCCAGCCGCCGCTTATACCGGCGCTCGACCGCCTGGCGCATCGA
>DATARD010000366.1:0-6591 GCA_036264355.1 Thermoanaerobaculia bacterium | reverse complement strand
GGGCCGGCGGGCTCAAGGGGGGGGGCGCCCACGTGCCGTTCGATCCCAGCTATCCGCCCGAGCGCCTGGCTTTGCTGGCCGAGGACGCGGGCGTCATGGTGACGCTGACCGAGGAATCGGTGGCGCCGCGGCTGCCTGCCGCGGTGTTTGAAAACGGCCGGGTGGTCCGCCTCGACACCGACTGGCCGAAGATCGCCCGCCGCTCGCCGGCGCTGCTGAAACCGGCTGGAGTGGCCGGTGTTGCCGGGAATGCCGCCTACATCACCTACACCTCTGGCTCGACCGGCAAGCCCAAGGGCGTCGTCATCACCCACGGCTCGGCGGTGGATTTCACCCTTGGGTTGATCGCCAGCCTGCGGCTGGACGCGACGGACCGGGTTTTGCAGCTCTCGGCGCTCAGCTTCGACCTGACGATCGAGGAGATCTTCCCGGTGCTCGCGGTCGGCGGGCAGGTGGTGCTGCGCGATCCGGCCGAGTTGGCGACCACGCACGGCCTGCTGCGGGCGCTAGCCGAGGAGGCGGTGACCACGGTCGAGCTGCCGACCGCCTACTGGCACGATTGGGTGTTCGAGCTGCAACGGTCGGGCGAGCGGCTGCCGGCGAGCCTGCGGCGGCTGCTGACCGGCACCGAGCGGGTATTGCCGGAGCGGGTGGATACCTGGCGGGCCCTAGGGGTGCCGCTGGTCCACGTCTTCGGCGCCACCGAGGTGACGATCAACTCGACCCTCTACGTCGTGGCCCCGGCGGCCGGCACCGCCTCGATCGGTGCGCCGGCCGGCGCGCAACTGCCCATCGGCCGTCCCACCGGCGGTCACCAGGCCTACGTTGTCGACGAAGGACTGCGAGAGGTGCCGCTCGGAGTGACCGGCGAGCTGGTGCTCGGCGGTGCCGGCGTGGCCCGCGGCTACCTGGGGCAACCGGACGTGACCGCCTCCAGGTTCGTGCCGGATCCTTTTGGAGGCAGGGGCGAGAGGCTCTACCGCATGGGCGACCTGGCGCGCTGGCTGGCTGACGGCAATCTGGTCTTCCTCGGCCGCCGCGACCGGCAGTTGAAGATCCGCGGCTTCCGCATCGAGTTGGGAGAGATCGAGGCGGCGCTGGCGGCGCTGCCGGGGGTGCGGGACACGGTGGTGGTGGCACGCCGCTACGCCTCCGGAGCCAGTGACCAGCGCCTAGTCGCCTATGTGGTCGCGGAGCCGGGCGCAGCGACGTCGCCGGCCGAGCTGCGGGCACGGCTGGCCGCCATCCTGCCTCCCTACATGGTGCCGTCCTACCTGGTGCCGCTGCCGGCCCTTGCGCTGCTGGCCAACGGCAAGGTGGACCGCCTGGCGCTGCCGGCGCCCGAGGAGGTGGGCACCGGCGGCGAGCTCGGCGCGGCGCCGCGCACTCCGGCCGAGGAGGTGTTGGCCGCTCTGTGGAGCGATCTGCTGGGCATCGAGCAGGTGGGGCGCGAGGATGACTTCTTCGCCCGCGGCGGCCACTCTCTGCTCGCTATGCAGTTGGTGTCGCGGGTGCGGACGGCCTTCGGGGTCGAGCTGCCGCTGCGGGCGGTCTTTGAGCACCCGACCGTCGCCGGTCTGGCCCAGGAGGTCGAGAAGGTATCGCGCCTGGGTGGCGCCTCCCCGCTGCCACTCGCCCGGATCGACCGCAGCGCTGATCTGCCGCTTTCCTTTGCGCAGCAGCGGCTTTGGTTCATCGACCAGTTGGATGGCGGCTCACAATACAACATGCCGATCGCTCTGCGGCTGAGCGGGGAGCTGTCGGTCGCGGTGCTGTCGCGGGTGTTGGCCGAGGTGGTGCGCCGGCACGAGTCTCTACGGACGGTGTTTTCAAGGGTCGAGGGACAGCCCCGGCAGGTGATCCTGCCACCAGCCGGCCTGGCGGCCGCTGTGGTGGACCTGACGGCTCTTCCTTCTGCTCTCCGGGAGCTGGTGGCGATGGACCGGGTCGCGGAGGAGGCGCGGCGGCCTTTCGATCTCGCGCGCGGACCGCTCTTGCGGGTGGGGCTCTGGCGGCTGGGCGAGATGAAGCACCTGATGCTCCTCGCCATGCATCACATCGTGAGTGACGGTTGGTCGCTGGGGGTGCTGATCCGAGAGGTGACGGCTCTCTACACGGCGTTCTCTCTCGGTTTGCCGTCGCCTTTTGCCGAGCTGCCGGTGCAGTACGCGGACTTCGCGGCCTGGCAGCAGGGCTGGCTCTCCGGGGAGGTGCTGGATGGGGAGATCGCCTGGTGGCGCGAGTATCTCGCGGGGGCGCCACCGCTTCTCGAGCTGCCCACGGACCGGCTGCGCCCGGCGGTGCTGAGCCGGAAAGGCGGAATGGTGGACTTGGCGTTCGACCCGGAGCTGTCCGCAGCTCTGCCTCGACTGGCGCAGCAGCAGGCGGCAACGCTCTTCATGGTGCTGATGGCAGCATTCCAAAGCCTTCTCGGCCGGCTCGCCGGCGCGCCGGAGGTGTGCGTGGGCACGCCGATCGCGGGCCGCACGCGGCGCGAAACGGAGGACCTGATTGGCTTTTTCGTCAACACGCTGGTCATGCGTGGCGACCTGTCGGGTGATCCGGTCTTCGCAGAATACCTGGTCCGCGTGCGGAGGGAAGCGCTCGCGGCCTATACCCATCAGGAGCTGCCGTTCGAAAAGCTGGTCGGTGAGCTCGCGCCGGAACGCAGTCTCAGCACCACACCGATCTTCCAGGTGTTGCTGGCGCTGCAGAACGTGCCTCTGGGGTCTGTGGAGCTGCCGGGCGTGAAGCTCGAGCCGGTCGGCATCGAGAGCGGCGTGACCCGGTTCGATCTGGAGGTGTCGTTGTCGGAGACGTCCGCCGGGCTCACCGGAGACGTGCGTTACGACGCTACCTTGTTCGACCGGACGACGATCGCCCGTCTTGCCGGCCAGTTGGAATCACTGCTGCGGTCGGCGGTGGCGAGCCCGCAGCGGCGACTGTCGGACCTGGCGCTGCTCACCGCGGCGGAAAGCCAGCAGATGCTTGTGGAATGGCGGGGTCTCTCCGGCGCAGCGCCGGAGGCGAGCGTTCCGGCGCTACTGTCCGAGCAGGCGTCGCGGACACCTCAGGCAGTGGCGGTGGTGTGGGGGCAGGAGCGCTTGAGCTACGGCGAGCTCGACCGGCGGGTGGGACGGCTGGCGCACCGTCTGCGCGGTCTTGGAGTGAGACCGGAGACGCGCGTGGGGCTCCTGGTCGAGAGGTCGCTCGATCTGGTGATGGGCTTGTTGGCGATCTGGCATGCGGGAGGCGCTGCGGTGCCGCTCGATCCCGGCCAGCCGCGCGCGCGGCTGGCGTTGCTGGTCGAGGACGCCTTGGCAGGGACAGCGGGGAGAGCGGCCCTGGTGGCGCAGCACGGGCTCATGGATCTGCTTGCGGAACTGCCACTCGCCGAGGTGCCGGTCGCGTGGGTGGATGCCCAGATGGAGGACGAGGCCGAGCCCGCGGTACCTGCCGTTCCGGTGGGGGCGCGGGACCTGGCCTACCTCATCTATACCTCGGGCACGACGGGCCGGCCGAAAGCGGTGATGGTCGAGCACGGGAGCCTGGCCCACACGCTCGCGGCGGTGCAGGAGGTGTTCGGTTTCACCGCCCAGGACCGGATGCCCGTGCTCGCCTCCGCATCGTTCGACATCTTCCTCTTCGAGCTCCTGGCGCCGCTTCTCAGGGGAGGGACGGCGGTGCTGTTCGATCTGCGGCCGACGCTCGACCTGGCTCTCCTGGCCGAGGAGCTGCGGAGCTCGACGCTGCTGCACGCGGTGCCGGCGGTGATGCGGCAACTGACCGCGAACATGCTGTCGCAGGGAGTGGAGTGCTCCCATCTGCGGCAGGTGTTCGTCGGCGGCGAAGCGGTGGGAGACGAGCTTCTGGAGTCGATGCGGCAGGCGTTCCCGGCTTCGCAGTTGACGGTGCTCTACGGTCCGACGGAAGGCACGATCCTGGCGTCGTCGGGGACAGGAGGGGAAGCGCGGCCGGGGAATGGGCTCGGCCGGCCGTTGCCGGGGGTGACGGTTTTAGTGCGGGATGGCCTGGGATCGGCGGTGCCTATCGGCGTGGCAGGGGAGCTGTGGCTGGGCGGGCCGGGAGTGGCGCGCGGTTACCTGGGCCGACCGGAGCTGAGCGCGGAGCAGTTCGTGCCGGACCCGGAGGGGGCGGGCCGGCGGTTGTACCGGACCGGTGACCGGGTCCGCTACGGCGTCGACGGCAATCTGGAATTCCTGGGCCGTCTGGACCAGCAGGTCAAGGTCCGGGGCTACCGGATCGAGCTCGGAGAGATCGAGGTGGTGCTGGCCCGCCATTCCGGGGTGCGCGAGGCGGCGGTTCTGGTCCGCGAGGACGAGCCCGGCGACCAGCGCCTGGTGGCCTACCTGGTCCCGGCCGCGGAGCCGGCGCCTTTGCCCGCCGAGTTGCGCGAAGCCCTGCGCCAGGTGCTGCCAAAGTACATGATCCCTGCGGCATTCGTGGTTTTGGACGCGCTTCCGCTGACGCCGAACGGCAAGCTCGACTCCCGGGCTCTTCCGGCACCGGTGGTGACGGGCGGAGAGCAACGCGCTCTCCGCACTCCGGTCGAAGAGATTACCGCCGGCCTCTGGGCCGAAATGCTCGGGATTGCGCACATCGGCCCCGACGACAACTTCTTCGAGCTCGGCGGGCATTCGCTGATCGGCACCCGGCTGATCTCTCGCTTGCGCCAGACCCTGGGGATCGGTCTGCCGCTACGTACTCTTTTCGAGGCACCGACCGTGGCGGCACTGGCCGCTGAGATCGAACGTCTGCGGCGCGGGAGCAGCCGGGAGCTGCGAACGATCACCTCCTTCCGCCAGGACCGCAGCTCGCCGCCGCCGCTGTCGTTTGCGCAGGAGCGCTACTGGACGGGCCGGCATCTCGAAGCGCGCTCGGTGGCCATGACGATCCCGATGCTGCTGCACCTTACGGGCCCGCTCGATCGCGACTGCCTGCGCCAGGCGATCGCGGCGGTCGTCGATCGCCACGAACTCTTGCGGACAAGCTTCCGGGAGAGTCCAGAGGGGCCGATCCAGGTCATCCATTCCACGGTGCCCGTGGCCTTCCCCGAAGTCGATCTCGCGCGGCTCGGAGCCGCGGAGCGGATGGCGGAGGTACGGCAGTTCAGTATCCTCGATGCGCAGACGAATTTCGATTACGAGCGTCCGCCGTTTTTCCGTTCGACTCTGTTCCGTTGCGCGGCAGAGGAGCACATCCTGCTCTTCACCATCCATCATGTCGCCGCGGATTGGTGGTCGACGTCCATTCTGATGCACGAAGTTTCGGCCTCCTATCTCGCCTTCCGCGCCGGCGAGCCTTCCCCCTTGCCGCCGCTGATCGTACAGTTTCAAGACTTCGCGCGCTGGCAGCGGAGCCTCTCCTTGGAGGAGGCGCAGGCCAGCCAGGTGACCTTCTGGCGCGAGCATCTGAGCGGGGCCGCACCCGTCGATTTCGGCGCCGGCCGGCCGCGTCCGCGCAAGTGGACGTTCACCGCCGGGAGCGTGGAGATCGAGGTGCCCAAAGAACTCGAAAGGCAGCTCGATGCACTGTCCGCGCAGCAGGGAGTCACTCTGTTCATGACGGTTTTGGCCGCTTTCAAGGCGCTGCTCTATTCCGAGACGGGGCAGGACGACCTCGTCGTCCCGTGCAGCTTCGGCAACCGCAATCAGCTCGAGACGGAGTCGCTGATCGGCAACCTTGCCACTGGTCTGCCCTTGCGCACGCGGCTCTCGGGAGCACGGACCTTCCGTGAGCTGTTGCAGCGGGTGCGGGACGTGACGCTTCTGGCCCACGATCATCCGGACATTTTCTGGGAGCCGGTGGTGGACGGAATGAGCTTCCTTGAGGAGGGAGATCGGGGAGGGTTCACCACGTTCCGGATTCTGTTCTTTCTCCTCAAAGTGCCGGCCGAGGCTCCGGCTCCGCCTCCATCTCCGGTCAGCTCCTCCGGCCTCCGCATCACCCTGTTGCCCGTCGATACCGGTAAGATCCGCCTGGATCTGAGTCTTCGCCTCACCCAAGGCGCCCGGCTCGCCGGGCATTTCCGCTACAACCACGACGTGCTCGACGAAGAGAGGGTTCTCAGTCTGCGCGACCGCTTCCTGCGGATTCTCGCCGCCGTCGTCGCCGACCCGGAGTGCCCGATGGCCGATCTGTTGCTCGTAGATCCGGTGCCGCAGGAGCCGGGCACGCGGGAGTTGATCCTCTCCGGAGACCATGAGTTCCAGCCGGAAGTCAAGGAGGCGCGATGAAGAGGGCGGCGCTGGTGACCCAACTTCTCGCGGCGATCGAGCGTAGCCGTGTCTGCAACCTGCGCCGTTGAGGCGCCCATCAGAAAGGCGAAAACGTTGGCGACCATTGCAGCTCTGTTCGATTTCGAAGAAGGCCACTTCTTCACCAGCTTCAAGCTGGCCAAAGACCTCCAAGCGCGAGGGCACCGCTTCTGCTACTTCGGACCAGCGAGCGTCGAGCCCATGGTGCGCCGGCAGGGCCTCGAGCTGATTCCGGTCTTCGAGCAGCTTCTGGGCGCGACCAGTCGTTCCTCGCAAGCAAAGGCGCAGATCATGAAATCGGAGTGGTTTGGGC
>DATARD010000304.1:0-51561 GCA_036264355.1 Thermoanaerobaculia bacterium | reverse complement strand
CGCGGTGAGATCGAGCAGCCACGACGAGACGACGCTGCCGCGGCGCCACAGCTCGGTGATGTCGGCGAGATCGAGATTGAAACGCAGCTCGGCGGGAAGCTCCTGCGAGCCCGCGTTGCGCAGGATGTCGAGCCCTTCCGCATAGGCCTGCATCAAACCGTATTCGATTCCGTTGTGAACCATTTTGACGAAGTGTCCGGAGCCGGCCGGCCCGCAGTGCAGCCAGCCATCCTCGGCCGTGCTCCCTTTTCCTTCGCGGCCGGGCGACGGCTCGATGCCGCTGCGTCCCGGCGCCAACGTCGACCAGATCGGCGCCAGGCGCTCGACGGTGCCTTGGTCGCCGCCGATCATCAGACAGTAGCCACGCTCCAGACCCCAGACGCCGCCGCTGGTGCCCGCGTCGATGTAATGGATTCCCTTGGCTGCGAGCGCGGCGGCGCGGCGCACGTCGTCCTTGTACATCGAGTTGCCGCCGTCGACGATGGCGTCGCCGGCCGCCAGACGCTGCCCGAGCTCGCGCACCATCCCTTCCGTCGGATCGCCCGCCGGCACCATGATCCACGCCGTGCGCGGTACCGTCAGCTTGGCCACGAAGTCATCCAGAGACGACGCTCCGGCCGCCCCCTCCTTGCCGAGCTCCGCGACGGCGTCGGGGCTGAGGTCGAACGCCACGCACTCATGCCCACCCTTGAGCAGCCGCCGCACCATGTTTCCGCCCATCCTGCCGAGACCGATCATTCCGATCTGCATTGAGTCCTCCTCTCTCTGTCGCGCTGAGTCTATCGCGCACGGACGAGCAAGGACGAACACGGACTTGCACGGAACACCTGCTAAGCTCCCCGCAATCCGCCGGATCGTCGTCCGGCCGCATGAGGAGCTCCGATGAACCGTACCCTGAGGTCTCCCTTCTGCGCGGCGCTCGCCGCTTGCCTGCTCACCGGCTGCGCCGCCCCGATGTCTCAGACCGTCCAGACTGTCAAAACCGCCGGAGCACCGGCCGCCCGCTCGACCGAGGATCCCGTCATCATGAGCCATATCGCCGAGTCTTACGTCAAGCTTGTGCTCGCCGTCGGCCAGCACGATTCCGACTACGTCGACGCCTACTATGGGCCTCCGGAATGGAAGCAGCAGGCCGCGGCCGGCAAGCGTGCGCTCGCCGAGATCCGCGGCGAGGCCACCGCGCTGCTCGCCGACCTCCACGCGCATCCGCCCGTCGCCGGAAAGACCGGCAGGGACGCCGAGATCCTCCACTTGCGCCACGAGTACCTGACGCGGCAGATCGAGTCGATGGTCGCGCGCATCGATCTGCTGGCGGGTGAGAAAATGAGCTTCGACCAGGAGTCGAAAGCGCTCTACGACACCGTGGCTCCGACCTATGGCGAGAGCCACTTCCAGGGGATCGTCGCCGAGCTCGAGACCCAGCTCCCCGGCAGCGGATCGCTGACCGACCGCCTCGACGCGTTCCGCAAGACGTATGTGATCCCCCGGGACCGCCTGGGCCGCGTCTTCGACGCCGCCATCGCCGAGTGCCGCCGGCGCACCGCGGAGCACATCCAACTGCCCGCCGGCGAGAGCTTCGTGGTCGAGTACGTGACCGACAAACCGTGGAGCGGCTACAACTGGTACAAGGGCGGTTACCACAGCGTCATCCAGGTCAACACCGACCTGCCCATCTTCATCGACCGCGCCGTCGACCTCGCCTGCCACGAGGGCTATCCCGGCCACCATGTCTACAACTCGCTGCTGGAGCAGCAGATGGTGAAGGCGCGCGGCTGGCCCGAGTTTTCGATCTATCCGCTGTTCAGCCCGCAGTCGCTGATCGCCGAGGGCACCGCCAACTTCGGCATCGAGGTGGCGTTCCCGGGGCCGGACCGGGTGGCCTACGAGAAAAAGATCCTCTTCCCCCTCGCCGGCCTCGATCCGGCCACGGCCGACCGCTACTACCGCGTGCAGGAGCTGACCCAGAAGCTCAGCTACGCCGGCAACGAGGCCGCCCGCCGCTACCTCGACGGCACGATCAGCCGCGAGCAGGCGGTCGACTGGCTGATGCGCTACGCCTTGACGCCGCGCGACCGCTCCGAGCAGCGGGTGCGCTTCATCGAGCGCTACCGCAGCTATGTCATCAACTACAACTTCGGCCAGGACCTGGTGAAGGAGTACGTCGAAAAGCACGGCGGCACGGCGGACTATCCGGAGGAGCGCTGGCGGGTGTTCACCGCGCTGATCTCCTCGCCGCGCCTGCCGTCCGGTCTGCGGTAGGGCGTTAACTTGAGGCCCGCGGCCTCCCTCCACCCAGGGATAAATCCCTGGGCTAATCGGGATAGGGGGGGAGCCTCACGGCTCCCGCCCCTCCCACACCACCGTGCGTACGGGTCCGTACACGGCGATTCGGCTGTTAAGCATTCGACCAGGTCTCCAGAGTGAGGAGTCTCCGGCCTTGAAGGTAGCGGTTGGAGAGGGCTTGGTTCATGGGCACAGTGCGGCTCATATGCCAAGGTCCTCGGGAGCTGCCAGCGATCTCCTTGGCTCGTTCGGCCTTGATTCCCAGCCGGAGGAGCTCCCGGTATCGCTGACGCCCGTTCTGCCACTGTCTCCAGACGGCGCAGCGCAGCCGCCGTCGAATCCAGCCGTCCAGGTCTCGCAGATCCGTACGCCTTTCACAGAAGCCGAAGTATTGGATCCAGCCCCGGAGGTACTCGACCAATTCCCGGATCATCTGCTCCAGGAGGATGCCTCGGTTGCGGCCGGTCAGCTCTACGACTCGATACCGAAACCTCTTCACCGCCTGAGGCGCGATGATGCGCTTCGGTTCCGGACCCTCCGAGAAGCTGAAGCCGAGAAACTTCCGGGCCGAGGGTTTCGCCACCGCACTCTTGGTGGCGTTGACCTTGAGCCGGAGCTTGCGAGTGAGGAAGTCGCTGATGCTCTTCATCACCCGCTGACCTGCCCGTTCGCTGCGCACATAGATGTTGCTGTCGTCGGCGTAGCGCACGAACGGCAAGCCCCTCTTTTCCAGCTCCCGGTCCAACTCGTCGAGGACGAGGTTGGAGAGCAAAGGCGAAAGAGGGCTGCCTTGCGGCGTCCCCTCTTCCGTCGGCCGCACGAGGCCGTCCTCCAGAATCCCGGCGTTGAGAAACGCCCGGATCAGCTTGAGCAGTCGCTTGTCGCTCTCCCGCTCGGCGACGCGCGCCATCAGGCGGTCGTGGTTGACCCGGTCGAAAAACTGCTCCAGGTCGATGTCCACGACCCAGCCGTATCCTTGGGCGACAATCTCTTGCGCTCGGGCGACGGCTTGGTGAGCGTCTCGGTGTGGGCGAAATCCGTAGCTGTGCTCGGAGAACGTGGGGTCCCATTGCTTTTGGAGTACCTGAAGAATTGCCTGTTGCACCAAGCGGTCCAGGACGGTCGGAATCCCGAGCTTCCGCATTCCACCTCCCGGCTTCGGGATCTCTATCCGCTTGACCTCTCGGGGCTTGTAGCTCCCCGCCAGCAATCGGGATCGGATCTCAGACCAGTGGTCCCCAAGGTAGCCCGGCAGCGCTTGGACTATCATACCGTCCACGCCGGGGGCTCCTTGGTTCGCGCAGACTCTCTGTAACGCTCTCTTCAGATTAGCCGGATCACAAATCTCCTCCATCCGAAGATCGGTCGATGCCGGACCCTGGCAGACTTGAGCCGCCCGGGGCGTTTCGGTCCCTCCCTCTCCGGAGGGAGAGGCTTCACCGCTCCCCGTCGGAGTGAAGGCCAGCGATAGCTGGTTTTTCTGCCGCTTGACGCCGCGGAGACGCATGACTCGGGTCCCTCCATTTACCCCTCTGACGCCAGAGGGGGACCGTTCGGGCCTTCGCGTAGACCGTTCCCGCCCCGTGCGACCCCCACTGTTTCTCCCCTTTCGGGCGAGTGCCTCGGTCGAGTGGTGCGACTGCGTCTACCTACTATGCCCTCTGCTGACTTCTGCCCGCGGCTCGCCAACTGATCGGGCGAGCCCGGCAGATCTCTCGGGGTAAGCTCAACCGCCTTCCTCGCACACCCGCCGGATTTACAGTCTCAGCCCTTGATGGATAGAGGACTTTGTGGCACACGGCCCACTCGTCCGACCGCTCCTGCCTACTATCCGGTTTCTGTTCGTCGGGTCGCGATTTTGCTCCACGCTTCCTTCAGACGACCCCTCACGGAGACGCCCTTGCGCTTCGCTAGCACTTCGCCTCCATCAGGCTGTGCAGGGGACTTTCACCCCCAAGCTGTTGAACATGCCCGACACACCGTGCCTTTACCCCTACGGGGTAACTCCGCCACCCACCAGAAAACGAGAACGGCGGGTTGGGGGTGGCGCCCCTTGTGGGCGCAGGCATGTAGCCCCGGGTTTTAACCCGGGGCGGGGGGGTGAGGCTACAACGGCGCGACTTTCGAGACGCTTTCCGCTTCAGCCCGCGCGCCGCTGCTCGTTGAAGCCTCTCTCGGCTTCGTCCAGAGCCGCTTTGAGCGCACCCCGCTCCTCCTCGCGGAGCGGCTCGCCGCCGAAGCTCTCGCGCAGGTAGAAGTCGATCACCCGGGCCATGGGAGCCGCCGCCGCGGGATAGCGGGCCTCGGCTTCGCGGTGCAGCCGCAGCGGCGGCACCGAGTCGGGCACCGGCGCTCCGGAGCGGCCGAGGCGGCGGCGCAGCCGGCGATAGGCGGCGGTGGCGGTCAACGGCGGCCGGTGGCGCAGGTAGAACAGGTAGAGGATCACCGCCAGCAGCGCGAGGCCCAGGCCCGCCGTCAGCGGCGCGTTGCGGAGCGTGAACGGGGAGATCGGGGTCTGGAGCACCGGTGGCGCCTGTGCTGCCGGCGAGCTTGGCGCCGGAGCCTCCTCGACCTGCTTGTCGCGCTCGAAGATCTTCCAGAAGTCGTGCCAGGCGTTGCGCAGATCGCCGAAGATGCGGAGCTGGTCATAGAGGCCGTAGGTGAGGACGTAACGGTCCCAGCGGAACAGCACATAGTCCCAGGCCTGGCGGGCAAGGCCCCAGGCTCCCTCCTGGTCCAGCGTGGGGCGGCCGGCCGGCGGCGTCGGATCGTAGACGTGCCATCCATCGCCCGGCAGATAGGCTTCCACCCAGGCGTGAGCGTTGCTCTCGCGGACGATGAAGTAGCCCTCGAACGGGTTGTACTCACCGCCCAGGAATCCGGTCGCCAGGCGCGCCGGAATCCCCTGCGAGCGCAGCATCAGCACCATCGACGAAGCGAAGTATTCGCACTGGCCGCTGCGGTAGCGGAACAGGAACTCCTCGATCGGATTCGCCGCCGTGCGGCCCCGGAAGTCCAGCGTGTACTGGTAGTTCTGGACCAGATAGGTCTCAAGGTGGCGGGCGCGCTCCAGGGCGGTGCCGGTGCCCATGGCCTGGCGCGCGAGGTCGGTGATGCGCGGCGTCACGCCGGAGGCGTCGAGAGATGGATCGTTGGCGCCGCTCGGCGGCACGCCGAGCAGGACCTGGCGCGCGGCCAGGCCCACCCGGTATTCGCGCACTTCGAGCGGATTGAACCCGAAGGAGACCGCGCCTCCCTGGTCGATTTCGAGCAGAGACGTCTGCGGCTCGACGGCCACCGCCTCGACCGGCAGCGGCAGGCTGCGGCTGTGCAGTGGCTGCAAATAGATCTTCACCCAGTGGATCGGCTGCATGGAGCGCGACAGATAGAAGCGCATCCGCTCGGAGCGCTGCAACACCGAACGCGTCGGGGAGCGCCGCCAGGTGCCGCCCTGATAGATGTCGTAGGTCGCCGCCTTGAAGCGCATCTCGCGATCGGGATCGAAGTTGCCTTCTTCCTGGAGGCGCATCGCCACCGCCCGGCTGCCGCGGATCTCGCCGATCGAGTCGAGGGTGACCTCGTCGGAGAACCCGGCGGCTTCCATCTGTGTGCTGCCGCCGAGACTGCGGCCGATGATGTAGGGCGAGCGCACGCGCGGCAGGATCGCGAAGAGCGGTATCGCCAGCATCACCGTCAACACCGTCGACACGGTCAGGAAGCCGCCGAGCGGAATGCGGGCGAGCGCGGGGTCTTCGCGGCCGAAGCCCGCCAGCACGTGCAGGAACGCGAAGCGGGTCAGCATCACCAGGGTGAGGACCAGGAAGGCGATCAGGTAGAGCACGATCGCCGGATGGACGCTGGTACCCATGGCGGCGAGGAAGAGGAAGAAGACGCCGATCGCCGCCTGCCACTTGTCGCGCTCGCGCACCAGCGAGAACATTTTGACCATCAGGGTATAGAGACAGAGATGGAGGACCGGCTGCACCAGGTGGCCGCGGGAGAGCACCATCAGGTCGAGGAAAAAGATCGGGACATAGATCAATCCCAGGACGTTCATCCCCCAGGTCGGCAGCCAGCGCGGCGGATCGATCCAGGCGCGGCGGAGGAAGAAGGCGATCCCGATCAGATAGCCAGCGACGACCGGCCACTGCACGACGTCGTTGAAAGGCAGCGGCAGCGGCGCGAGGAAGGCCAGCAGACCGAGGAGAAGGCGCTTCTGGCGGCCGAAGGTCATGCCATCCCTCCCGCCGCGGCCCGCAAGCTCTCCGCTCCGGCGTCCATGTGCACCCGCACCTGCGGCGCGCGCGGATCACTCGACACCAGAGGCTCGGCGCGGCGCGGGCGGGCGGTGACCAGGGCGAGGGCTTCGAGGACCGCCAGGCGCTGGCGCGGACCGCCCGAGAAGCCGAGGGTGCGGTCGCGCGTCACCAGCTCGACCTCGAAGCCGCGGGCCAGATGGTCGAGGGCGGTGGTAGCGGCCTCGCTCACCAGCCGCTCGAACCGCTCCAGGCTCGCCGGGTCCGCCAGCTCGCCGACGCCGTTGTCGAACAGGATCGACAACCGCTGGCTGCGTTCCGACTCGCGCTCCATGTAGATCATCAATCCGGTGCGCGCCGTCTGCTTCCAGTGGATGCCCCGCGGATCGTCGCCGCGGCGGTACTGGCGCAGGGCGAAGAGGCCGTGCCCGCCGCCGGCCCGGCGGCTGGCGTCGTCCCCGGTCTGCTCCACGTCCTCCGGCTCGCTGTCCGCCGCCGCGAAGATCTCGGGGAAGACGAGCATCTCCAGGTCCACCGGGTAGCGGACTCCCTTGCGGAAGAAGCCGAACGGAAAGAGGCTGGAGACGTGCGCGTGGGGGATGCGGTGGAGGCCGCGCGCGCGGACCATCATCTCGATCTGCCCGACACTCTTCCCGCGCCGCGGCAGATAGGGAACGAGCAGCGGCTGCGCCGAGCGGGAGACGGTGAAGAGGAGAAACCAGCGCGGTGTCAGCCGGGAGCGGCTCCGCAGCGTGAAGCCGAGGGAGAACAGGCGGTTCGCGAACACCTCGCCGGGCGGCTGGAGCTCCACCTCCAGCTTGCGCACGTTGTCGCGCGACAGGACGCCGGAGACGATGAGCATGGCGAACATCAACGCGAGGACGGTGTAGAGGGAGTTGTTGCCGGTGTTGGTGGCCGCGATCGCCACCAGGAAGGTGAGGAGGACGAACCACAGGCCCACCGTGGTGATGCGGATGCCCTCCGGAACCGGGCGGCGGCGCAGGAAGCCGGGCTTCACGGCGGAGAGCCTCAGAGAGGAACCGGGGTCGACCCCACCACGCGCTCGATCGCCTTGCGCGCGCCGTCGAGGTCGACCACCCCGCGCTTCAAGACCACGCGGTGGGAGAGGACGGAGGGCGCCAGGCGCTGCACGTCGTCCGGGATGGCGTAGCTGCGCCCTTCGCACAGGGCGAGCGCCTGGGTGGCCCGGAAGAGGCTCTGGGCGCCGCGGGTGGAGACGCCGAGAAGGAACTCGCCGCCGTGCCGCGTCGCCTCGGCGAGAGACAGGATGTATTCGGCCAGCTTGTCGGCGACGCGCACCTGCGCCACCAGCTCCTGCAGCTCGAGCAGCCCTTCGCGGGAGAGCGCCGGCTCCAGGTTGTCGAGCACGTTCTCGACGCCGCCCGAGAGCAGCAGGTCCTTCTCGTCGGCGCGCGGCGGATAGCCGAGGGAGAGCGACATCATGAAGCGGTCGAGCTGCGACTCGGGGAGCGGAAAGGTGCCCTGGTACTCGAGCGGGTTCTGGGTGGCCAGCACCACGAACGGCTCGGGCAGGGAGTAGCGCATCCGCTCGATCGACACCTTGCGCTCGCTCATCGCCTCCAGGAGCGCCGACTGCGTCTTCGGCGTGGCGCGGTTGATCTCGTCGGCGAGCACGACGTTGGCGAACAGCGGTCCGGGCACGAACTCGAAAGCCTGCGTCTTCTGGTTGAAGATCGAGACGCCGATGATGTCCGAGGGGAGCAGGTCGCTGGTGAACTGGATGCGCTGGAACGACAGCCCGAGGGACTTGGCGAGCGCCTGCGACAGGGTGGTCTTGCCGACCCCGGGGACGTCTTCGATGAGGACATGGCCGCGGGCAAGGAGGCAGAC
The DNA here is from genome assembly GCA_036264355.1 of Thermoanaerobaculia bacterium. Classification (GTDB taxonomy): domain Bacteria; phylum Acidobacteriota; class Thermoanaerobaculia; order Multivoradales; family UBA5704; genus UBA5704. The sequence continues at coordinate 43,150 of DATARD010000304.1, read as the reverse complement.
CGTGGCCAGCCGGATGACCTCGCGCTTGCCGCGGATGACGCGGGCGACGTTGGTCTCCAGGCGGTGGATCGGCTCCGCGGACCGGGCGGCGTCAGCCGCCTCGACGACAATGGATTCCATGATGCTCCGTCTCTGCGGCAACCCCTCCGCCGCCACGCTGATCTGCCTTGCTGATAACAAGGGGGCACTGCCCCAACTTCCCGCCGGTGGAAGAGTTGTCGATTATACCCGATTGACCCTTGCCGTCCGGTCCTCTACCATGGGGGTATCCAAGGGCGGTAATCGGCCGTCATATCCGGCGCAGAGCACCTCTCTCCACAACCAGACGTCCCCCCGGCCCGGCGGGCCACAGGAGCAAGCGTATATGGCAGAACCGAAACTGGACCGGCTGAAGGCCATCGACGGCGCGCTCTCGCAGATCGAGCGCCAGTTCGGCAAGGGGGCGATCATGCGCCTCGGCCAACGCGAGAACCTGGGCGTCGAGGCCATCTCGACCGGCTCGATCTCGGTGGACTACGCCATCGGCATCGGCGGCTTCCCGCGCGGCCGCGTGGTCGAGGTCTACGGACCGGAATCGTCCGGCAAGACGACCCTCGCCCTGTCCGTGGTCGGACAGGCGCAGCGCCGCGGCGGCACCGCCGCCTTCATCGACGCCGAGCACGCCCTCGACGCCGAATACGCGCGCAAGCTGGGCGTCGACATCGACAACCTCCTCGTCTCGCAACCCGACAACGGCGAGCAGGCGCTGGAGATCGCCGAGATGCTGGTGCGCAGCAACGCCTGCGATGTCGTGGTCATCGACTCGGTGGCGGCGCTGGTGCCCAAGGCCGAGCTCGAAGGGGAGATGGGCGACTCGCACGTCGGCCTGCAGGCCCGCCTGATGTCCCAGGCCCTGCGCAAGCTGACCGCCATCGTCGCCAAGTCGAAGACCTGCCTGATCTTCATCAACCAGATCCGCGAAAAGATCGGCGTCATGTTCGGCAACCCCGAGACCACCACCGGCGGACGCGCCCTCAAGTTCTACGCCTCGGTGCGCATCGACATCCGCCGCATCGCCGCGCTCAAGGAAGGCGAGGAGGTCACCGGCTCGCGCGCCAAGGTCAAGGTGGTCAAGAACAAGGTCGCCGCCCCCTTCCGCCAGGCCGAGTTCGACATCGACTACGGCGAAGGCATCTCGCGCGCCGGCGAGCTGGTCGACCTGGGGGTCGAGCACAAGATGGTGGTCAAGAGCGGCGCCTGGTACTCCTACGGCGACCTCCGCCTCGGCCAGGGGCGCGAAAACTCCAAGCAGTTCCTGCGCGACAATCCCGACCTCGCCGAGGAGCTGGAGCTGAAGATCCGCGAAAAGCTGGGCCTGCCGGTGCAGACCTCGCTGCGCGAGGCAGTGGCGGAGTAAGAAGCCAAGGACCCAAAGGACCAAAGGGACCTCAAGGACAAAGGACAGCCCTGTCCTTCGTCCTTTTGGTCCTTGATGTCCTTTTGGTCCTTTTCCTCCCCCTACCCGAACACCCGCCGCCACCAGCGCTGGAGCACCGGTGTACCGCGCTTCTCGGCCTCCTCGTCGAGACGGTCGAGCGCGGTGGGGAGAAGGGCGAGCCGCCCTTTCTGGAGTTGCAGGAGGAGCAGGTCCATCTCCCGGCCGCGCTGCCGGGGATCGGGAGAGAATGCGTCGCCCAGCGAGGTGTGGCCGTCGAGGCGGCCATAGAAGTCGCGCGCCCGCGCCGGCATGCGCTTCTGCTCTTCCGGCGAGGGCTCCTCGACCCAGACCGGATACCAGCGCTCCAGCAGGTCGATCGGCAGGGCCATGTGCCGGCGCGCCACCAGCACCTGGTCCTCCGTGGCCTGCTCCAGGAGGAGGTCGTAGACGCTCACCTCGAACGTCGAGCGGTCCATTGCCTCCCGCACCTCGACGATGTCGAGGATGCGGGCGATGCACAGGTCGTAGATGACCGCCAGGAAGCGGAAGTAGGAGCCCCGGACTCTTTTGTACAGGTCGCTCAAGGTGCGCTCGCCGTCGACGTTGCGCGCCACCCGGCGGCCCAGGGGCTTCAGCTCCTCACCCGGCCACAGCTCGCCGCGCCGCAAGACCACCTCGTCGTGTACCAGGATGTGGCGGATGCGCGCCATCTCGTCGATCCAGCGCGCGCCTTCGAGAGCGAGACCCAGCGTGTCGATGGGCTCCGGCAGGAGCTCCTCGTCGCTCAGCATCTCCTCCGCCTGGAAGTAGAACAGCCCGCGCGGCCAGAGGAACATGTCGCAGATCGAGTCCTCGATCTGCTCGCGCAGGGTGCGCTGGATGACGTCCTGCGGCAGGATCTCGAGCTCGCGCAGCGCCGCTCCCAGGCGGATGTTCTGCGACGTGCAGTGGGTCAGCGCCTTGAAGAGCTGCCCGTCGTCGAGATAGCCGTTGACCAGCAGGTGCTGGCCGTAGAACTCGGCCGGGTCGTCGGAGAGACAGCCGACGATGTCGCCCTGGTGGAAGTAGACGCGTTTCTCCCGCTCGCTCCGCCGCACCACGAGGGCGCCGGTGCGGCGCTCGTTCTTGGCCCACTGCAGGAGGTCGCCCATCGGGAAGGCTGCCAGTCGACCGGAGAATTCCATGGCTCGGCCGATTCTAGCAGGTCATTGCGTGCTGCTGGGCGGACCTCCATCCGGTCGTGACGGAGGGGCTCAAGAGATCCTCCGGGCGGAGTATGCGGCCGACACCACCCGAAACGAGCAACACCGCCGCGCCACCATCCCGGCGGGGAAGGGGGCTGGCGGGGCGCCACCCGGAAGGTGACGCCCCGCGGAAGCCGGCGCAATCGGTCAGTGCCAGACGCAACTGCCGTTCGCGCAGAGGACCGGGATTTTGATCTCGAAGGAGGGATACGGCAGGTTCTCGGCGTAGGCGGTGATCTGCAGGCCGCGGGTCCAGGTCGGGAGCTGGACGCCGAAGCGGTGGAGGCTCCCGCCGCCGCACTGCATGACCACCGCTGCCTCATTGCTGAGATTGGTGGTGTAGAAGCCGACGGTCGTGCTGCCGGCGGCGATCCGCACCTGGCTCTGGGTCAGAGGGGCGTCCTGGTCGCAGACCCAACCCGTGGCGTAGCCTGTGGCGTCGACGTTGTCCAGGGAACCCTTGGGGGAGTAGCTCTGCGCGTACCAGACGCAGGCCGGACTCTCTGCGCACGTGCTCGGGAGCGTCGCGTTGCCGAAGTCGAGGTCTTGAGCCACGGCCGTGAACCGGTGGCCGCTCGTGCCGCTGGGCACGTTCAAGCTGAAGCTGACGGCGACTCCGCTCTTGCACCAAGTCGTCGCTATGCGGTACCACGGGCTCGACACAGTGGTGTAGTAACCCCCATCCAGGTAGAGGTCGACTTGGCAGAGCGTCCCGTCTGGATCGCAGACCCAGCCCGAAAGGCTGCCGGTATTGCCGCTGTTGTTGTAGATCGCGAAAGAGCCTGGGGCCTCGGCCGGGGGGAGGGCTTTCTGCGTGATGGTACGACCGATCGCCGTGTGATGCGCGATGATGTCACAGGAGAACTGCTGCGAGGTCGTCCAGCCATCATGCAGCGGCCAGGTAAAGACTCCGAGAAGAATGGCATCGGTATCGTTCCGAGCCACGTTGTACCACTCGTCCGCGATCGGGCCCATCAAGCTGATTCGGCTATCGTTTAGCTTCTCCTGGTGCTCAGAGTCCCAGTAGCCGTCCATTACATAGACCCACTTGCGGCCCGGGAACCGGGACTTAAGGAAGGCCCGGGCGTTCTGGTAAGCCTGATCCGTTGCCGGGTGGATTCCATAGTCGTCCAGCCCGAGCCAGTCGATACCCGGCAGGCTCCCCTGGTACCAACTGATCCCTGGGCCCCCGTAGTAGGGTGAGCAGGTGCCCGCGATGACGCAGGCGCCCTCGATCATCAAGGTCTTGGCCCATGGGAAGTCCGCCTTGACCCTCTGAGTGGCCGTCTCATAGTCGGTCATCACCGCATTCCGGTTGAACGGCTCGTCCAGGATGGCGAAGGCGAGCACTTTGTCCGAGGTGAGGATGCCGGCGTTGTTCTGCTTCCAGGTCGCCCAGCGCTGAGCCCAGTCTACGCAGAGGTGCCGGTAGCTCTCGTCGCCGTCGTAGTCGCACCAGAGGACGACGCTGAGGTCGATGACCCCCTTGAGGCCCTTCTGCGACATGGCGTTCACCCGGTCGAGAACGAAGGTGCTGGTGAGGTCCGATTGGGCCCCGATATAGGCAAAGTTGGTGAATGCCTTGGTCAGGTTCAAGCTGGGGTCGTCGCTGGCTCCGCCGTCATAACCGAAGTACTGAATCTGGGCGGCAGCAGGCAAGGCCAGCAAGATCCCGAGGAGCAGGACGGCGAGGGCGAGCCTCGTCGGTGAGGTACGACGCTTCCTATCCATAGATGATCTCCCTATAACCCGAGGAACGGGCACGTATTGATGCCATCGTCTATCCAGAAAGACCCTGAATCGGGCGGCCGGTTTACTGAGGGCCTTGCTCTTTCGGCCTATACTCCAGATCGAGGTCTTGCGATGAATCCCCGGCGTCGGTGCGTGCTCCTGGTCTTCCAGCTCCTTCTCTGTCTTGGGCTCGATCGCGCCGCAGCGGAAACCAGCGGGCCGGGAGTTGTCCTCGAAGAGGTCGGCAAGGGCTCGACCCTCGAACGCGCCGGGCTCCGCACGGGCGATCTCGTCCTCGCCTGGGAGAGGCCGGTGGAGCCGCCCGCCCATCCCGAAGGCGGTGGGGGGGAGATCCGCACGGTTTTCGACTGGTCGTGGGTGCAGGCCGAGCAGGCGCCGCGGGGGACGGTACGGCTCCGCGGCGAGCGGGGAGGCGCGCCGATGTCGTTCGACGTTCCGCGGGGAGTCTGGGACGCGCGGGTGCGGCCCCGGATGATGGTGGATCTTTTCGCCCTCTACACGGAAGGGCGGCAGCGGATCGAAGCCGGCGACGTGGAGGCGGGCGCCGCCCTCTGGAGCCAGCTCATCCAACGCGCGGAGCCGCAGGACGTGCCCGGTCTGAAGCCCTGGCTTCTCCTGCGGACCGCCGAGGCCTGGTCGAAGCGCAGGCAGGGCGACAAGGCCCGATCCGTCTTGCAGGCCGCTCTCGCGGAGACGCAAGATGCGCGGACCCGGGTCGTTCTCTGGGAGGCGCTCGGAGAGAGCTTTCAGTATGCGAATGAGATGGCTCGGGCCGAAGCCGGCTTTCGCTCAGCCCTGGAGATCGGCGAAGCCGCCGGAGGGGAGAGCCTTCAGGTGGCCGGCACGCTCTCCAGGCTGGGGAACATCCTGCGCCTGCAGGGCCGGCTGGACGCGGCGGAGCAGATCGAGAGCCGCGGCCTGGAGATCCGGCAGCGTTCTGCGCCGGACAGCCTGGAAGCAGCCGACAGCCTGCACCAGCTCTTTCTCGTGGCCTCCGGACGCAGGGACGTGGAAGCGATGTCCGGGCTTTTGCGGCGCGCCCAGGCGATCCAGGAACGGTGGCCGCCCGACACCTTGGCCATGGCGGACACCTGGAGCGATCTGGGTCTCCTGGAGCGGGAGCGCTATCACACCGCCGAGGCCGCGGCGGCATTTGAGCGCGCCGTGGCCATTCTGGAGCAACGGGCACCCGAGAGCATCCAGATGGCCACCGATCTCGCCCGTCTCGCGGCCATGGTCAGGACTCTGGGAGACGCGGACTCCGCGGAAGAGCTGCTGCGCAACGCTCTGGAGATCCGGCAGACGCTGGCTCCCGACAGTCTGGGCACGGCCGCCATCCTGATCAATCTCGGATTGATTGCCAAGGAGCGCGGTGAGCTGGAGGAGGCGGCACATTGCCTCCGGCGTGCCCTGGAGATCTGGGGAAAGGCCTCTCCCGAAGGGCAAGAGGTCGCGTCGAGCCTCACCTATCTGGGGATGGTCGCACGATCGCGTGGCGATCTGGCCGCGGCGTGGGACCTCGACAGCCGCGCCTTGGCGCTCAGCGAGCGGTCGCCCAACCGCCTCCTCGATGCCTCCAGCCTGAACGCTCTCGGAGACGTCGCCGTGGCGCGCGGAGACCTGGTGCTCGCGCTGGGTTTCCATCAGCGGGCCCTGGCGATCTACGAGCGACTGGTGCCCGGCACGATCGACGAGGCCCTGACGCTCCAGCAGATCGGCCGGCTCGACCGCCGGATGGGCCGCCGCGACCAGGCGGCGCAGCGTCTCAACCGGGCTGTCGAGGCTCTCGAATCCCAGGTGGAGAGCCTCGGCGGATCCCAGAATTTCCAGGCGACGTTCCGGGCCGGCTACGAGGAGATCTACCGCGATGCGATCGACCTCGAGCTGGAGCGGGGGCATGCCGCCGAGGCCTTCCAGCTTTTGGAGCGCTCGCGGGCGCGGAGCTTTCTCTCCCTGCTCTCGGAACGCGACCTCGATCTCTCCGGCGAGCTGCCCGCCGCGGTCGAGCGCTCCCGGCGGGACAATGCGGCGCAATACGACCAGACCCTGCACAAGCTCGTGAGCTGGGCTCCGGCAGCGGGCGAAGAGGCGCGCGAGGCTCTCAGCCACGAGCTGAGCCGGCTGCGCCAGGAACGCGAAGAGATCGCGGTGGAAATCCGCAAGGCCTCTCCCCGGCTCGCTGCGCTTCGTCAACCGCAGCCTCTCGACCTGGCCGCGGCCCGGGAGGTCCTCGATCCCGGCACACTGGCTCTGTCCTACAGCGTTGACAAGGACCGCGCCGTCCTCTTCGCCGTGACCCGGGAGGAAGGGCTCCGGGTGCAGGTCCTGCCGGTCGGCGAGGAGCGGTTGCGCCAGGACGTGGCGCGCTTCCTGGAGGCGGCTCGGCAGCCGGTTCCGGACGCCGGGGCCGCCGGGGCCGCCGCTCTCTCCCGTTCGCTGTACCGCACCCTGATCGGTCCGGTCGAAGAGCTGGTGGCGCGGAGCCAGCGGGTGTTGATCCTCCCCGACGGCCCGCTGCACCGCCTGCCGTTCGGCGCGCTCCTCCGCGACGCCGGTGGCCGCGAGTCATATTTCGTCGAGTGGAAGCCGCTGCACACGGCGCTCTCGTTGACCGTCTACGGAGCGCTCCGCGCCTCCCGCCGCGAGCTCTCACCCCGGGGAGACGCGGGCGCGGCCCAGGTCGTCGCCTTCGGCGATCCCCACTATCCGCCCCAGCATCCGGGCGATTCCGCGGCGAGCCAGAAGAGTTACCTGCGCAGCTTGACCAGCTTCCACTGGACGCCCCTGCCCTACACCCGCCGGGAGCTTGAGCGCATCGCCGAGTCCTACCCCGCGGCCCATCTCTACCTGGGCGATGACGCCACCGAAGAGCGGGTCAAGGCGGTGGCCCGCGGCGCGCGCGTGCTCCACTTCGCCACCCACGGCTATCTCGACGACCGCAACCCGCTCGATTCCGCCCTGGTGCTGACCATTCCGGAGCAGCTCTCCCCGGGACGGGACAACGGCCTGCTGCAGGTCTGGGAGATTTTCGAGAGCCTGCGGCTCGATGCGGATCTCGTGGTGCTCTCGGCGTGCGACTCCGCTCTCGGACGGGAGCTGAGCGGCGAAGGGCTGATCGGGCTCACGCGCGCCTTCCAGTACGCGGGCGCACGCTCGGTGGTGGCGACGTTGTGGAGCGTCTCCGACCAGGCCACGGCCGAGCTGATGGCGCGGTTGCATCACCATTACGCCGCCGGGCTGTCCAAGGACGAGGCCCTGCGGCAGGCCCAGATCGAATTGATTCGCCAGCCGATGCGGATCACCACCGCCGAGGGCCGGACGGTGGAGATAGACGCCTCGGCTCCGTTCTTCTGGGCCGCCTTCCAGCTCTTCGGCGATTGGCGGTGAGCGGCGGCACGGCCATGGGGCAGCAGGGAGATTCCATCGAGGAGATCTTCCAGCGGTTGCGCCATGGCACCGGCCGCGAGGAGAGCTTCCGGCTGCTGTTCAACCGCTTCTACTGGCCGCTGTTCCGCTTCTTCGAGCACCGGAGATTTTCCACTGAAGAGTGCCAGGATCTCATCCAGGAGACGTTTCTTCGGGTTTATAGGGGAATCGAGACGTTTCGCGGCGAGGCGCGTTGCGAGCACTGGCTGTTCCGGATCGCCGCCAACACGGCGAGCAAGGCGGTGCGCCACCGCGCCGCCGCCAAACGCGCCGGCCGCGACGTGCCCCTGGAGAACGACGATCCGGAAGGCGCTCCCACGGCCGGTGGAAGCCCGCTCGCCGCGGCGGCCCCCGCGCCGTTGGAGCGGCTGCTGGGCAAGGAGGTGAGGGAGCAGTTGAGCCGGGCGATCGACGGCTTGCCGGCGCAGATGCGGCGCTGCGTTCGCCTTCGGGTGTTCCGGGAGATGGACTACGACGAGATCGCCGACGTGCTGCAGATTTCGCCCTCGACGGTCAAGGTCCAGCTCTTCAAGGCGCGCAAGCGCCTGCAGATGGAGCTGGGAGAGGCTCTTGCAGGTTTTGATTTCTGAGGAGACACCGTGGACGCCCATATCGGGATGAAGCGCCTGATCGCCTACCGCCAGGGAGCGCTGCCGCCGGCGGAGCGCGAGGATGTGCAGGAGCACCTCTCCCTCTGCAAGCGCTGCACGGACCTGCTGCGCGAGCTGCGGGACTTCGAAGCGGCGTCCGCCGGAAACGTCGCCGCGGGTCCGGAGTCGCTCCAGAACGAGGCGTGGGAATCGCTTGCCCGGCGCCTGCCGTGGAAGGTGCCGGCGATCCGGCCGGTCACGGGCGCCGACCGGCTGAAGGCGCCGCGGCTGCGGGCTCTGCGCCTCTCCGTTGCTACGGCGGCCGCGCTGGTCCTCGCTCTGCTCGGTTTCAGCGTGTGGACAGCGATCGTGGCCCAGCGAGAGCGTCGAGAGCTCGTGCGCCTCGAACGGCGACTGGAGGAACGGGAAGAGGCCCTCGCCGCCGCCCGGCGCTCGCTCGCCAAGGCTGAGCGCCAACTGGCCGCCGCGCGCGCGAGCTTGGCATCGTCCCCTCTCTCTCTCCATGAGCTCGAAATCCAGCTCGCCGAGGCTAAGCGCCAACTGGCCGCCGCGCGCTTGGAATCGGTCCGTTTCTCTTTTAGCCCTCGGTTCGAGACCGGCCGGGTCCATGAGCTCGAAACCCGGGTTGCCGATCTGGAGGCGCTCCGCCGCACCCAGGCGCCAGACCGGGTCGCCGCCTCCCAGCCGATCGACGTCTCCATCGGCCCGCGGTTCGCCTTGCGCGGGCAGGAGACTTCCGAGAACGCTTTCCTACGCGGAGGCGGCGCCGTCAACACAGTGGAGATCCCCGACCAGGCGAAGAGCTTCACCGTCGCCGTGAGCCTCGCCGCGGGCGCCTTCAACGAGTACCGCTTCGAGCTGACGGACCGCGACGGCCAGGTGCTCTGGACTGGCCGCAAACCGGGCAAGGCCCTCCTTGGGGATGCCGGCACCTCGGTCTCCGTCCACGGCCTCGACCCCGGGCTCTACCGGCTCCGCGTCGAGGGTCTGGAGCCGGACCGCACACAGCTCCTCGGCGAGTATCGTCTCGAGGTGAAGACCTCGCCCCACCCGTAGGACGAACACCGACACGCCGGCGCGGCGGCCAGGGGAGCCCAACTAGATAGCCTTCCTCTTGAGGAAGAACGCCTTCCTGTCGAGCCGGAGAGCCTTCCGACTGAACCGGAAAGCCTTCCGGTCGAAGAGGAAAGCGTTCCGCTTGAGGTAGAAAGCCTTCTTGTCGAGGCGGAGAGCCTTCCGACTGAACCGGAAAGCCTTCCGGCCGAAGAGGAAAGCCTTCCGACTGAGGAAGAGAGCCTTCTTGTCGAGCCGGAGAGCCTTCCGGCTGAACCGGAAAGCCTTCCGGGCGAAGAGGAAAGCCTTCCGCTTGAGGAAGAACGCCTTCTTGCCGAGCCGGAGAGCCTTCCGGCTGAACTGGAAAGCCTTCCTGCCGAGCGGGGGAGCCGGACCCCGGAGGGCTCACTCTTCGCGGAGCGCCTCGAGCTCGGCGATTGCCTCGAGATCTTTGGGTCGGCCGGCGTCCCGCTTCGCCTGAATCAGGCGATCCAGCCCCAGGCAGTAGCACTCGATACCGAAGACAGAGACCTTCCGGCTGTGGGGGAGCAGGGTCTCGTAGGTACCGTCGCCGGCGATCTCGCCCAGGACGTCCAGGTCGCCCGCGCTGGTGACGAGGGTGAAATTGAGCCCTCTCCGGATGGTTTCGGAGTCCCAGCGGAAAGGCAATCCGGGCGGCGCGCCACGGAGGTATGGCGCGAAAGGTCGAAGAGCAGTCGTCAGCCGGTCGATATTCTCCGGAGTGCGCCGATAGACGACGTCGAGATCTTGGGTAAGACGAGACGAGCCATGAACGATCGCGGCCACCCCACCTACGACGATGAGCTCGACCCCGGCCCGGCTCAGAGCCGGCAGTAGTTGCTCGAAGTCAATCACGGAAGGCCTGCCGCCCGGCCCGCCTCATCTCTTCGGCAAAGCGTTGGAGCCGCATCAAATTGCGCAAGCGCTCCTCGACAGTCAGCTTGAGGTTCTCCCGGAGCAGGGTCCGATCGACGTCTTTCTTGTAGGCCTCGATGACGGGATCAGGCTCGATGACAAGCCGCGGTTCGTCCATGGCTCCAATCTACCAGAGTGCGCCGACGCTCGGTCAAACTCGGCGGCCGGTGCCCGCAAGCGCGGCGGGCGAGCCCCGCGGAGCAACTGCTATGCTTTTTCACCTATGCGACGCCCGAGCTTCCTCTTCCTGCTGCTCCTCCCATGGTTTCCCGCCGCCCTCGCCGCGGCTCCGTTCCCTTGCAAGCCCTGCGCGGGCCTCCGTCTCGAATCTCCAGAAACTCCGGATACCACAGCGGCGCTGCTGGGCCGGATTGGACATCTCGAAGCTGGAAGCCCTCTCTATCTCGCCTGGGAAGCCGGGCTGACTGAGCCGGCGGATCCGGCCGCCACCGCCCACACGTTGCAGGCCGTGCGCGCGGCGGGTGGGACGCCGTGGGTCTCGCTGGTCTTCCGCACCCCGGCGCCGCTCGCTCAAGGATCGGACCGCCTCCAGGGAGAGCTCCGCGCCGCCGCGGCCCTCGCGGCCCAGGCGCCCGCCGGCACCTGGTTCCAGGTGGTCTGGCGGCCGGACGGCCAGGAGGAGGCGCCCTTTTCCGCGGCCGAATATGCCTTCCTGCTGAAGCGCGCCGCCGTCGCCCTCACCGGCGCGAAGGCGGAGGCGCGGGTGGCGACCGAGCCGCTGCCGCCGGACGTCAAGACGTTCGAAACACTCTACGGCGAAGAGGTGGCCGCCTACCTCGAAGCGATCGTTCTGGCGCCCGCCGAGGACCAGGACCTCGCCGCCGCCGTCGCGGCCGTGCAGCGGCTCGATCCCGGCCGGCCGCTCGTCCTCGATGGGTCTCCCCTCCCGCAACCGCCGGCCCAGGCTCTCGCCGAAGCGGCCCGCGCGGTCACCCGTGGTTTCGATCTCACCCTGTTCCACACGCCGGCCGTGCGGCCCGACGCGCTGGCGCCGTTCGTCGTGCTGGCCCGTGAATTCGCCGGCGACCTCTCCTACGACGAAAGCTCGAACCCCACCGGCGCCGCCGAGGCGTGGACCTTCGTGCGCGGCAAGGATCTGGCGCTGCGCGTCATCGCCAGGACGCCGGACGGCGCCTCCGCGCTCGCCCTGCGTTTTCCCGATCCCACGCTCCGCCGCCCCACCCGCTTCCCCTACGCGGCCGGCCGGGTGACGGCGCCCACCGCCCAGGTGACCGCCAACGGGTTCGACCTGCACGTCGACAACCCGGGCCCGGTCGCCGTCCTCGGCCTCGAACGCGAGACGGCCGAGGAGCGCAAAGGGGTGGCGGAGAAGGTGACCGTCGCCGGCCAGCGCGACATGCCGGTCGAGGAGATCCTGCGCCGCCTGCAGGCTTTCGAGGATGCCCAGGACCGGCGCGTCGATCATTACAGCGCCGTCAACACGACCAGCCTGCGCTTCCAGCCGGCGGCGGGCTCGCAGACTTTCGAAGCCACTCTCGAAGGGCCGTTCTTCGTCAGCAAGACCGGCACCGACTGGGCCTGGCAGACCCTCTACGTCAACGGCGTGCGCTGGCGGGCCAAGAAGCTGCCCGAGATCCCGCTCATCCAGCCGGAAAAAGCCGCCGCCGTGCCGCTCGCGATCCATTTCACCAAGCAGTACCGCTATCGCCTGCGCGGCAGTGACCGCATCGACGGGCGCGACGCCTGGGTGGTGGACTTCGCGCCCGCCGGCCCCGACGAGCAGGGCAAGCTCGGCAAGCTCGGCAAGCTCGGTCATCTCTACCAAGGGAGCGTCTGGATCGACAAACAGATCTACGCCCGCCTGCGCACCCGGGCGGTGCAGATCGGCCTCGAAGGAGAGGTCATCTCGAACGAAGAGACCATGACCTACGCGCCGATCGACGCGCAGGGCAACGCCGCGCCATGGTCGGCCGAGAGCTTCATCCTCCCGCTCCACCTGGTCTCGCAGCAGATTCTCTCGGTGGTCAACGCCACCACCGTCGTGGAGCGCGACACGCGGCTCAGCGCGGTGCGCCTCAACAGCCCGGACTTCGAAGCGCAGCGCGCGCAGGTGAACGCGTCTGAATCCACCATGGTGCGCGACACCGACAAGGGGCTGCGCTACCTGGTCAAGGATGGCACCGGTCAGCGCGTGGTCAAGGAAGGTTTCAACCCCAACAAGCTCTTCCTGCTCGGCGGCGTCTTCTACGACGACTCGATGTCCTACCCGCTGCCGCTCGCCGGCGTCAACTACTTCTCCTTCGATTTCAAAGGCACGGGCAACCAGCTCAACGTCTTCTTCGCCGGCGCCCTGCTGACCGCCAACATGGCGCAGCCGCGGCTCTTCGGCAGCCGCTTCGACTTCGGCGGCAGCGCCTTCGCGCTCGCCGTGCCCTTCACCGACACGCTTTACCGCGGCGGCAAGAACGTCACCGAGGAGGACGTCAAGACCCGCACTGCGAATGTCGCGGTCAAAATCGGCCACCCGATCGGCGACTTCGTGAAGCTCAGCCTCGAATACCAGGCGCTGCTGTTCAACTACAGCAAGACGAAAGACACCGCCCACAACTTCATCGAGCCGAGCGACAACATCACCCACTCCGTCGAGGCGACCACCAGCTTCTCGCGCAGCGGCTACGGCCTGCGCGCCAGCGGCAGCTACAACCTGCGTTCGTCGTGGGACTTCTGGGGTCTGCCCGGCAACACCGAGTTCAGCAAGAACAACAAGGACTTCCTGCGCTGGGACGCCCAGGCGAGCAAGAACTGGTATCTCCCGCACTTCCAGAAGATCGGCGCCGAGGTCGACTACGTCGGCGGCTCTGATCTCGACCGCTTCAGCAAATACCAGTTCGGCTTCTTCGGCGAGACCCGGGTGCACGGCTACCAGTCCGACCGCGTCCGCGCCGAGAAGGCGATCGCCTCGCATCTCACCTACGGCTTCGAGATCGGCGAGATCCTCCGCCTCGACGCCGTCGCCGACGCCGCCTGGGCCACCGACAAAGCCACCGGCCTGCACAACACGCTCCTCGGCGGAGTCGGCCTCGCCGGCACCTTCATCGGCCCCTGGCAGACCGTGGTCAACCTCGACGTCGGCGTCCCGGTCGCCGGCCCGGACAACGGCTTCGTGTTGTATCTGGTGTTCCTGAAGCTGTTGAAGTAGGCGGAGGCGCAGCGGGGTGGCGGCCCAAGCCGTTGGACGCTCCGCACCCCGTCATTTTCGGACAGAAACGAGTTATTGCCGGACACGGGTGAGTCATTGTCGGACCGCACTGAGCCGGTGGACTGGGCTACCCAGTCATTGCCGGGCTCTTACCGAGTAGGGGGAACGCCTACACCCCGTCATTTTCGGACGGAGGTGAGTTATTGCCGGACAGAGGTGAGTAATCGGCGGACAGAGAGCCCCGCTCAGACCACCTCGACCAACACTCCCACCTCGCTCAGCGCTTTGCTGGAGCGAGGCTGACAAAGCAGGTAGCCCTGGACGAGATCGATGCCGAGGGCGGTGACGGCTTCGAGGTCGCGCTCGTCTTCGATTCCCTCGGCGACGGCATGCCCGCCGAGGCGGACGGCGAGGTCGGCGATCGATTGGACGACGGCGCGGCGGTGAGGATCGGCGTGGGCGCCGGCCACGAAGTGGCGGTCGATCTTCAGCAGGTTGGGGTGGCAGTCGAGAATCATCCGGAAGTTCGACTGCCCGAGCCCGACGTCGTCGAGGGCGATGCGCACGCCGAGAGCGCGCAGCTCGGCAAGGCTCGCCAGGAGCTGCGGACCGCTCCACGGCGGCGCATGCTCGACGATCTCGATGATGATCCGCTCCAGCGGCACGGCGTGCTCGGCGCAGAGCACGGCGAGACTGCCGGCCAGGCTGTCGTCGCGCTCCAGGGTGGCGGCGTGGACGTTGAGCGACAGGCTGGGCTCTCCGGGCAGGTGGCGCGCCTCGCGCAGCGCCGCTCCGATCGACAGCAGATCGACCTCGCTCTCCCGGTGCTTACGCCGCACGTACTCGAACAGCACGTCCGACCGCTCGATGTTGGTGCCCTTGGGACCGCGGGTGAGAGCCTCGAACGCGTAGGCGGACCGCCGCTCTCCGGCAATGCGAAAGATCGGCTGGAACACGGTCGTCAGCCCGTCCGGCTCGACGATGCGGTCCCACAGGCTCACGCGGTGCTCCGGGTCAGCGCCGCGGCGATCTCGGCGAGATCCGCCAGGGGCATCGGCTTCTGCAGGAAGGCGTCGACACCGCGTCCGACCGCCTCGCTCTCGATCTCCGCCGAGCCGTAGCCGGTCAACACGACGATGCGCGTCCAGGGCGAACGTTCGCGGACGAAACGGATCAGCTCCAATCCTTCATTGCCCTGACTCCCGGACAATCGGAGGTCCGCGATCAGCAGCGCGTAGTGGACGTGCGACAACAGCGCCTCCGCCTCCTCGAGCTCCCGCGCGCAGTCGACATCGTATTGCAGAGGTAAAAAATACTCCCGCAGGGCGAGCAGGATGGGCTCTTCGTCGTCAACGATGAGGATGCGTGGTCTCATGCTGAAATTCTCGCCATCCGTTATACCACTCTTTCCCATTTCGGCAGAGACTGCGAGCTATGCGGCAGCAGCACCGCGATCACCGCTCCACCCTGTGGCAGATTGCCGGGGATGATCTGGCCGTCGTGCTGCTCGACGATCCGCTGCACGATGGAGAGGCCGAGACCGGTGCCGCCGCGCCGCCGGGTGAAGAACGGCTCGAAGATGTGCGGCAGGTCTTCCGGTCTGAAGCCCGGCCCCGCGTCCTCGACGCTGAAACGGACCCCCTCCCGCTCCCCGACCTCCGCCGCGGCCGCCCGGAAGACGACACGGGCGCCGCGCGGTGAGTGCTGGATCGCATTCTCCAGGAGGTTCTGGAACACCTGGAGCATGCGGTTGCGGTCGATGAGCACAGACGGCAGCTCCAGGGCGGCTTCCTCGGCGAGCTCCACCCGCGCGGCGGCGGCGAGGGGCCGGCAGGCCGCCAGCGCCACCTGCATGACCTCGCGCGGACATTCCGCCGACATCTCCAGGTGGAACGGCTTGCCATAGTCGAGGAGCTGCTGCATCAGCTCGCTCAGCCGGCTGACCTCTCCCTGGAGGATGGAGACATAGCGCTGATATTCCGTGCGCCGCTTGAACCGGGCGGCGAACGCGTCGAGCGTCGCCGAGATGCCGAACAGGGGATTGCGCACCTCGTGCGCCACGCCCGCCACCAGGGCGCCCATCGCCGACATGGTCTCGCTGCGCCGCAGCGACTCCTGCAAGCGCACCAGGTCGGTGATGTCGCGCGCCACCGCCACCACGCCGCGCTGGCCGTCCGGGCTGGTGACCGGGCTCAGCGACACGTCCCACGTCCGCCCCTGCTCGTCGCGCGCCTGGGCCGCCGCGCCCTCGCCCGTCGACCCGACCTCCGGCAGCAGAGCACAGATCGCCCGCCACGGCTCGGTGTGCCAGAGGAAGGCCACCGGCCGGTGGAGCACCTGCTCGTAGGTGAGCCCCGCGAGCTCACGGGCCGCCTCGTTGACCCGGATGATGCGGCCGTCGATCTCCAGGAGAATGACCGGATGGGTGATGGCGTCGAAGGTGATGCGCCACTCGGACGCCGACTTGCGGATCGTCTCCTGGAGCTTGAGCTGCTCCGCCTCGAGACGCTTCCGTTGCGTGATGTCGCGCACCACCGTGAGCACCTCATCATGGCCGGAGCGGACGATGCGCGCCTCATAGGAGCGGATCTCGCAGCCACGCGGCAGGTCATACTCCAAGACCTGGGTGTCATGGTCCGCAAGGGCCTGCCCGATCGCTTCCAGAGCGCGCGCCGCGACTTCGGGAGGGAGCAGATCGGTGACCTTGCGGCCCAGATAGCGGCGGGGGGAGGCGAACAGCTCGCGCGGGCGGCCGGACTTGACATAGAGATAGGTGCCGTCGCGGTGGATGCGGAAGATGAGATCGGGCAGCGCCTCGACCAGGGCGCGGTGGCGCCCTTCGCTGGCGCGCACGGCCTCCTGGCTCTCGTGGCGCTCGATGGCCACCGCGAGGACGTTGGCTACCGCGTGCAGGAACTGGTTGTCCTCGGCGCTGAAGCGGCGGTCGGCACGGGTGTGGACAGCGAGGAGACCCCAGTTGCGGTCAGCGCCCGGAATCGGCACGCTCAGCCCGGCGAGACGTTCGTCCGCGTCCGATGCGGCCGACGAGAGCCCGCGCCGCAGGTCCACCGGCACGCTGCGGCCCGCCGCATCCGTCTGCCAGCCGAGGGCGGCCCGCGGACGCAATCCCTGCTGCCGTGGCAGACGCTCCATGATCTTGCAGTGCTCGACGCCGAGAACGGAAGCCACCTGGCGCACCGCCTCGTCCAGCAGCACCTCGATCTCGGTGCCCTCCAGCGCGTGGCGGCCGAGCTCGGCGATGGCCGACTGCTGGCAGGCGCGCCGCAACAGCTCCTCTTCCGCCAGCTTGCGGCGGGTGATGTCGGTCAACGACACGGCCACCGCGCAGTCGGGTCCGCTGAGCAGCCGCGAGCTGACGGAGATCCAGACGCGCTCGCCGCCCGGCATCTCGATCCCCATCACCACCTGCGAGCAGGGCTGGCCGGTGACCCGGGTGATCGCGGCCGGATGGCTCTCCGGCTCGAACGGGCTGCCGTCCTCGCGGACCGTCTTAAGCAGGGGGTGCCGCGCCGTGCGGCCGACGATCTCCGCCTCGCTCAGGCCGAGGATCCGGCAGGCGCTGGCGTTGCAACTGGAGATGGTGCCATCGGCCTCGTAGAGGACGAAACCTTCTTCCAGCGCACCGATCATCGCACGGTAACGCTCCTCCCTCTCGAGGAGGACGCTCGCGGCCTCTTGGCTGGTATACATATAACGATCGACGGAGGATCGCCGCCATTATACCCTTGACGGAGGCGATCCATGAACGACGACCACGATGAGGATGATGAGGACGACGAGGACGGCGCCGTGGTCGAGCTGCCCATCACCGACGTCCTCGACCTGCACAGCTTCCGGCCGGCGGAGGTCAAGGACGTCGTCCGCGACTACCTCGACGCCGCGCACGAGAAAGGGCTGCGCCACCTGCGCATCATCCACGGCCGGGGCGTCGGAGTGCAGCGGCAGACCGTGCGCACCCTGCTCGAACGCGATCCCCGGGTCGTCGCGTTCGGCGACGCCCCCGCCGAAGCCGGCGGCTGGGGCGCCACCTGGGTGACCCTGAGAGAGCCCTGAGATCCTGAAATGACCTCGCCATGACCTCGCGCAACCCGGTCCTCCGCGCGCTGCGGCGCCAGCGGCGCAAGCTGACCGGGCTCTTCCAGCGGCCCGGCGCACAGCTCGTCTACAGCCGCCGCTATCAGCTCGACCTGCCCGGCGCCCTCTACGACCCGCTGCGCGGCGAGCGCATCCTGGCCTTCCTGGAATCGACCGGCCTGCTCACCGACCGCGCTCTCCACACCGCCCTGCCCGCCTCCTTCCGCTACCTCCGCCGCGTCCACACGGACGACTACCTGGACACGTTGAACCTCCCGGAATCGTACCTCTCCATCCTCGGCCAGGAGATCTCCGACGAGCAGGCCGAACGGGTGCTCGAAGCGCAGCGGACCATGGTCGGCGGCACTCTCCTCGCCACCGGGCTCGCCATGCAGTCGAAAGGGATCGGCGTCAACCTCGGCGGCGGCCTGCATCACGCGTTCGCCGCCAAGGGCCAGCGCTTCTGCATGCTCAACGACGTGGCGGTGGCGATCGCCGAGCTGCGCGCCCGCGGCGTCCCCGGCCCCGTCCTGGTCGTCGATCTCGACCTGCACGACGGCGACGGCACGCGCTCGATCTTCGCCGAGGATCCCACCATCCACACCTTCTCCATCCACAACATGACCACCTCGGACGAGCGCGGCAGCCACGCCGTCGCGGCCACCGTCGTCGAGCTGGCCGGAACGGTGGAAGACGCCGAGTACCTGGCAGCGGTCCGGCAGCATCTGCCGCCGGTCTTCGCCGCGTTCCGTCCGGAGATCGTCTTCTACATCGCCGGCTGCGATCCCGCCGCGGACGACCGCATCGGCAACTGGAAGATCACCGCCGCGGCCTTGCTGGAGCGCGATCTCTTGGTCCTCTCCCGGGCTCGCGGGAAGGGCTCTCACCGGCCGCTGGTGATCGTGCTCGGCGGCGGCTACGGGCACGGCGCCTGGCGCTACACCGCGCGCTTCCTCTCCGCCCTGCTCAACCGCGGCAAGCCCATCGAGCCCCCCGATTCCGAAGAATCGCTGCTGCAACGCTACCGGCGCATGGCGCGCGACATCGCGCCCCACGAACTGACCGGCGACACGCCGGGAGACGACTGGGGGCTCACCGCCGACGACATCGCGCCGGTGATGGGCGGCATGCGCCGGCCGCACCGCCTCCTCGGCTACTACTCCCGCCAGGGCCTCGAGCTGGCGTTCGAACGGGCCGGCCTCCTCGACCGCCTGCGCAGCCGCGGCTTCGAAGACCTGCGCTTCGACCTCGAGCTGGGCGATCCGGCCGGCGACACCGTCCGCCTGTATGGCGTCCGCCTGAAACGCGAGCTGCTCATGGAGGCGCGGCTGACCGTCGACCGCCACACCGTTCCCGGCATGGCCTTGCTGCGCATCGAATGGCTCCTGCTGCAGAATCCGCGCGCCACCTTCACCGCCGAACGCCCTCCCCTCCCCGGCCAGCGCCATCCGGGTCTCGGCCTGCTGGCGGATATCCTGGCTCTCCTCGTCCTCGCCTGCGACCGCCTGCAGCTCGACGGCGTGCTTTTCGTCCCTTCGCACTTCCACACCATCGTGCAGGGCAAGAACCTGCGCTTCCTCAGCCCCGAGGACGAGGGTCTCATCCGCTCTGTGCGCGCCGCCCTCGAGGGTCTGCCCCTGGCGACGGCCGGCGCGTCAGTGGCCGCGGGCCGCGTGGTCGACGCGGAGACCGGCCATCCTTTCGTCTGGACACCGCGGCCCATGGTGCTGCCGGTCACCGCGCGGCTGCGGCAGCAAGTCGAAGGAGAAGACTACGAGCGCCGGGCCGCCGAAGCGGCGGCGCGGCACGCCTTCGCGCTATCATCGACAAAGCCTCTATGACCGGCCGCGTCAGTTTTCCACTCTGGTTGGCCCTGCTCCTCATCGCGCTCGCCGCCTGGGCGGTGCTTGACCGGCTGCTGGTGCCGAGCGTCCGCTGGTACCTGCGGCGGCGGGTCAACCGCGTCATCGACGAGCTCAACACCCGGCTCAAGCTGGAGATCCCGGCCTTCCACCGCACCAAGCGGCAGGTCCTCGTCGACCGCCTGCTCTACGATCCGAAAGTCGTCGAGGCGGTGGACCTCTTCGCCCGCGAGCAGACGATGCCGCGCGAAGTCGTGATGGCGCGGGTGGAACGCTACGCACGGGAGATCGTCCCCGCCTTCAACGTCTACTTCTACTTCCGCCTCGGCACCTGGCTGTCGCGCAACGTCGCCCAGCTCCTTTACCGGGTGCGCCTCGGCTTCACCGACGAAGCCGGCCTCGCGAAAGTGGCACCGGGCTCGACGGTGGTCTTCCTGATGAACCACCGCAGCAACATGGACTACATCCTGGTCGCCTACCTGGCGGCCGACCGCACCGCCCTCTCCTACGCCGTCGGCGAATGGGCGCGCGTCTGGCCGCTCCAGGCACTGATCCGTTCGACCGGCGCCTACTTCGTGCGCCGCAGCTCCGGCGACCCCCTCTACCGCCGCGTGCTCGAACGCTACATCCATATGGCCACCTCGGCTGGAGTACCGCAGGCCGTCTACCCTGAAGGTGGATTGTCCCGCGACGGCAACCTGCGCCCGCCCAAGCTCTGCCTGCTCGACTACATGTTGCGCGGCTTCGATCCGCAGGGAGACCGCGACCTCGTCTTCATTCCGGTCGGCATCAACTACGACCGTGTCCTCGAAGACCGCACCCTGCTCCTCGACGTGCAGCCCGGAGCCAAGCACAAAAGCCCGCTCGCCGCGGCCCTGACCACCCTCCGCTTCACCGGCCACAATCTCGCCCTGAGAGCACGCAACCGCTGGCACCGCTTCGGCTACGCCTGCGTCAACTTCGGAACGCCCGTCTCCATGCGGCATTATCTGGGAGAGCACAATCTCGACCTCCGCCGGCTCGGCAAAGACGACCGAGCTGCCCACCTCGAACGTCTCGGCCGCGCCCTCATGGAAGCCGTCGGAAAGGTCATCCCCGTCGTCCCCGTCCCCCTCGTCGCCGCCGCCCTTCTGGAACACGGCAACGGAGGTCTCTCCGAGCTCGATCTGAAAGCCCTCGTGCACCGCAAGATCGCCCAACTCGACGCCGCCGGAGCCCATGTCTACATCCCCCGCCAGGACCTCGACTACGCCATCGTCGCCGGCCTGCGCACGCTGACTCAGCGGCACATCGTGCTGGAGATCGATGGCTTGTATCGGATCAACCCGGAGGAGAAGCTGGTGCTGCGGTATTACGCGAATTCGATTGGGCATCTGCTGGCGGGAACGGCGGAGGCGCCCTCCGCGGCGGCGAGCTCACCGACACCCCCTTTGACAGGGCCGACACCCCTGACACCCCTCTGACACCCCCCGCGACCGCTCTCCTGGCCCGGAGAGAAAATCCTTTGATTTCAATCGTTTGACGCAAATCTCTCCCCTGGTCCAGAGCTTGCTCCTTCCCGGGGCTTCCGGAGGGAGATACAATGAACAGGAAATCAGCTCTCGTCGTTCTTCTCGCTTTCATGCTCGGAGCCATGCTCGGCGCCAGCCGGGCCATGGCCCATCTTTCCCCATCATCGGATCTGCTGCTGCCGTCCTTCGAGGTCGACCTCGCGGGACGGGGAATGACGACCTATTTGAGCGTCACCAACTCCTCGGACCAGCCGGTCCAGGCGGTGGCGACGGTCTACACCAACTGGGGCATCCCGGTGCTCCAGGTGCCCGTGGCCTTCGATCCGCACCAGGTGTGGACGTTCAACATGGTCGACTGGATCGGCCTCGGCAGCCTGCCCGGCGGCCCTCTGCCCAAGGCCGACCTGGCGCAGCTCCAGGCCGCGCTCACGGGAGAGACGACACCCAAGGACCACCGCTGCTATTCGACCCCCACGGCCAGCGGCCACGCCATGGGTTACGTCATCGTCCGCGTCCAGGGGGCGGGCGCCCGGCCCGCCGCCCTGTGGGGCGACTTCTTCACGATGGGCCCCGGCCAGGGCGCCGCCTCGGGCGACACCCTGGTCGACGTCAGCCAGTCGGCCAACTGCTCGGACCTCTGCTCCCGCCACGCCCTGCGTTTCCTCGCCGGCGCCGCCGTCGGCAACGAGATCTACGACACCCAGGTCGTGATCTGGACCGCGCGGAACGGCCAGCCCGGTCCTCCCGGGCCCAGTGGCTGCGGCTACCCGGACACGGCCAGCTTCGTCACCGCCCACGCTCGGCCCTTCGACGAGGCCGGCCATCCGATGACCGAAGGCGGCATGTCCTTCCTGCCGATGGAGGTCGTCAGCCTGGCGGAGCTGATGAAAGATCTCCCGGCGAACACGTCCGGCTGGGTGGACTTGAACGTCGGCACCACCTCCTTCGTCGGCGTCCGCTACGACGGCAAGACGAGCGACTCCGTCGCCTTCCAGTCCGTCTGCCTGCCGGACGCCCCGCAGACCTCCGTCCTGTCGATCCGCAAGACCGTCAACGGCTCTCACACCGACAGCGCTCCCGGTCTCACCCTCGCCCTGGGCAGCCCGGTGACCTGGACGTACAAGGTCACCAACTCCGGGCGGACGGCGCTGTCGAAAGTCCACGTGACCGACGACCAGGGCGTCGCCGTCACCTGCCCCAAGTCGACCCTGGCGGCGGGCGAGTCGATGAGCTGCACCGGCAAGGGGACGGCCGTAGCCTGCCAGTACAAGAACGTCGGCACGGTCTTCGCCACCCCGTCCAGCGGGCCGGTACTCTCGGCCCAGGACGCCTCCTACTACTATGGCGACCCGGCCGCCGCCTTGACTCTCGTTCTCTCGACCAACGGCCAGCACTCGACGGGTCCTCCGGGAATCCAGGTCGCGGCCGGCAGCCGGGTGAATTGGACCTACCTGGTGACCAACAGCGGCAAGTCGCAGCTCACCGGCGTGACGGTCACCGACGACCAGGGCGCCGCCGTCACCTGCCCGCAGGCCAGCCTCGCCCCCGGCGCCAGCATGACCTGCACGGCGAGCGGCACCGCGGCGCCCGGCCAGTACTCCAACCTCGGAACGGCCACCGGCCAGGCGCCTTGCGGCCCGGCCGTCCAGGCGCAGGACCGCGGCTACTACAACTCCGCGTATCAGCCGCCGCCACCGCCGAGCATCTCGATCGTCAAATCGACCAACAACCAGCACGTGGCCGCCCCGCCGGGCCCGCAGTTGCCCGTCGGCTCGCCGGTGACCTGGAGCTATTACGTCACCAACACCGGCCATGCGCCCCTGTCCAACGTCCACGTGTCCGACGACCGCGGCGTCGCCGTCACCTGCCCGAAGTCGACCCTCGCGGCGGGCGAGTCGATGACCTGCACCGGCTCCGGCACGGCCACCGCCTGCCAATACAGCAACACCGGCACGGCTTTCGGCACCCCGGCGACCGGCTCGCCGGTCACCGCGCAGAGCACGAGCTGGTATTTCGGAGCCACGAGCCCGGCGATCCAGATCAAGAAGAACACCAACGGCCAGCATGTGACCGCCGCCCCCGGACCGACGATCAACGCGGGCTCGGCGGTGACCTGGACCTACGTGGTGACCAACAGCGGTGACGTGGCCTTGTCGAACGTGGCGGTGACCGACGACCAGCACGTCGCGGTGAGCTGCCCGAAGAGCACGCTCCAGCCGGGTGAGTCGATGACCTGCACCGGCTCCGGCACCGCGGTTTCCGGCCAGTACCACAACGTCGGCACGGCGACCGGCCAGACGCTCTGCGGATCGGTGGTCTCGGCCAGCGACGGGAGCTGGTACTACGGCCAGGCGCAGCAGCCGGGCATCACGATCCAGAAGTCCACCAACGGCCAGTGCGTGACCGCCGCCCCCGGACCGACGATCCACATCGGCTCGGCGGTGACCTGGACCTACAAGGTCACCAACACCGGGCAGACGGCCCTTTCGAATGTCCACGTGTCCGACGACAAGGGCGTCGCCGTCACCTGCCCGAAGTCGACCCTCGCGGCGGGCGAGTCGATGACCTGCACCGGCTCCGGCACGGCCACCGCCTGCCAGTACAGCAACACCGGCACGGCTTTCGGCACCCCGGCGACCGGCTCGCCGGTCACCGCGCAGAGCACGAGCTGGTATTTCGGAGCCACGAGCCCGGCGATCCAGATCAAGAAGAACACCAACGGCCAGCATGTGACCGCGGCCCCCGGACCGACGATCAACGCGGGAGACCCGGTGGCCTGGACCTACGTGGTCACCAACAGCGGTGACGTGGCCTTGTCGAACGTGGCGGTCTCCGACGACCAGCACGTCGCGGTGGCCTGCCCGAAGAGCACCCTCCAGCCGGGTGAGTCGATGACCTGCACCGGCTCCGGCACCGCGGTTTCCGGCCAGTACCACAACGTCGGCACGGCGACCGGCCAGCCGCCCTGCGGCTCCGCGGTCTCCGCCAGCGACGGGAGCTGGTACTACGGCCATGCGGCGCCCCCGCCGCCCCCGCCTTCGATCGGGATCAAGAAGTACACCAACGGCCAGCACGTGACCTGCGCTCCCGGACCGACGATCAACGTGGGAGACCCGGTGGCCTGGACCTACACGGTCACCAACACCGGGCAGGTCAGCCTGTCCAGCGTGTCGGTGACGGACAATCGCGGGGTCTTGGTGACCTGCCCGAAGTCGACCCTGGCGGCCGGGGAATCGATGACCTGCACCGGGTCCGGCACGGCGGTGGCCGGCCAGTACAGCAATACCGGTACGGCCTCCGGGACCTCGTCCTCGGGCACGACCGTGTCGGCGCACGACGATAGCTGGTACTACGGCCAGACGCCGCCGCAGAACCAGGGCTGCTCGCCCGGCTATTGGAAGAATCACTACGACTCCTGGCACTCCACCGGCTACTCGACCACCCAGAAAGTGTCGAGCGTCTTCTCCGACGTGACTCTCCACTTCCCGGACCTCGGCACCTCGACCCTTCTCGGCGCCCTCTCCTTCTCGGGCGGCTCCGGACCCGACGGCGCGGCGCAGACGCTCCTGCACCACGCGGTGGCAGCGCTGCTCAACTCCGGCCATCAGCAGATCAACTACCCGCTCACGACCGCGGGTGTGATCTCCTCGGTCAACTCAGCCCTGAAGAGCTACGACCGGAACACGATGCTCGCCCTCGCCTCCCAGCTCGACGCCGACAACAACCTGAGTTGCCCGCTCAATTGACGTCGGGCCGCCGATCACCCAGAGCCTCCCGGCAGCCGCTCGCGGCCGCCGGGAGGCTCTCCCCCCTCTCCCCTACTGCTTCAGATCAGGGCCGGCTTTCCGGATCCGCCAGATCGGTATGAGCGTGTCGCTCGTCACCGTCCCAGACGCCGTCGCCGTCGCGGTCCACGCCGATGCGCTCTCCGGAGCCGGGCGGCACGCAGGTGTAGGTCACGGGGTGGCCGTCCGAGGCCAGAGACCGTAGCGCGGCGTCGGTGATCGGCGGCTGACGGCGCCGGTCGGTCGCGAACAATCCCGATCCCGTGTAGAGGAAGCCGGCCTCGTCGTCGTCGATCCTGGCTTTGGCGACGAGATCGCACTCTCCCGCGTCCGCGCGCTGGCGCAGGAGGTCGACGCGGGCGCCCACCGCCGCGGAGCTCGATGCCGTGAGCGTGATCTGCTGGCCGACGGCGGGTGCCATGTTGGTGGGGAATGCCAGGATGAACGCTTCGAGCTGCCGCCGCTGGAGCTCTCCCTCCGGCCCATCCGGGATGCTGTTGCTGCCGGGCCCGTTGAACTGCTCCGAGAAGCTGATGCCATGGACGAAGCGGAACACCGTGTCCAGGCTTCCGTCGTTCAGGAATCCATAGCCGCGCACCTGATCTCCTTTGAAACCGTTGTCACCGCCGAGGAATCCGGGATTCTCGGGACTCCCGAACTTTCCAACCTTTTGATACAGGTTGCGCAGGTGGGGCACCTTGAAGAGCTGCGGGTTGAAATCGAAGCTCGAGCGGCCGTTCGAGCCGAAGAGCCCGGGCGCCGCGGTGCCGGGGTTGGCATTCGGATCGATCTGGTGGCAACTGGTGCAGGTGAGGACGGCGCCGTTGAAATCCGGAGACGACGGAATTCCGCAGTTGACCGTGTTGAACAGCTTGCGCCCGGCTTCCTGGTCCGCGGTGAGCACATTGCTGATCGGCCGGTTGGGGTTCGGCGGATAGGTGACCCGGAGGATGAAGTCGGTGAACGCATCCATCTCCGCTTGTGAGAGGGTGGTGTGGCGCCCGAGCAGATCCATGAACGCCGGGTTGAATTTGGCGAACGCCGCACGCTCGTCGAACGTTCCGCTGTCCGGCTGGGCGCTCGGCGCGTCGTTGCCGCCGGTGCGGTCACCACGCCAGTGCATCGGACCGTGGTTGGCCATGCCGCGCAGGCTCTGCGTCGCCATGGGGCCCTTCATCGGGTGGAAGATGGGGTCCATGGGCTGCCCGGTGACCAGGTTGACAAGGGTGCTGTTGAAGGGGCCGGGGTTGTCGATCACCTGCGCGTCCGGATTGCCGAGGTCCCATGCCAGGCTGTCGAAATCGCCGAAAACGTGACAGCTCGCGCAGGCGGAGTCGCCGTGGCTCGACGAGAGCTTGGCGTCATAGAGGAACCGGCGGCCGTTCACGATGCTCGGCGGCTCCGGGCTGTACATCTGGACGTGCGCCGTCTCCGCCCGCGTCTTCGTGTCGAGGATCGAGATGCCGTTGTCGAACCGCGTCATCACATAGAGCTGCCTGCGGTCCTCGTCGAGGACGAGGCCGGTGGGGCCGCCGCCGCTCACCGGGATCTGGTTCGCCGTGCTCGGCACGAACGTATCGGTTTCGAGCTGCGCCGTAGAGAAGATCCCCACCTTGTCGGACCCCAGGGCCGCGACGTAGAGGGTGGCGCCATTGCCGGTCACCGCCATGCCCTGGGGAAAAGCGAGAGATCGGGCGTTCTCGTCGTTCGGGGTCGGCGCGCAACACTTGCTGTAGTCGATGTGTTTGTTGAGGTGCCTTGGCGCCACGCCGCCGCCGGGGGAGAGCACGGTGATGCGGCTCTCGTGCAGATGGCCGCGCAGGCTGTGCCCGGCGAAGGTCCCCGGCCCTTCGAACCGGTCGAGGTTATTCGCGTCGGTGTTGGCGACGTAAACCTTTCCATTCACGGGATTGACGGCCATGGTGAACAGGATGGTGCCGACGCCCTGGAAGAAGCCGCCGGCTCCCGCGAGTTGGCGCGGCGGATTGGCCATGGCGTCGAGCACGAAGACGTCCTTGTCGGGCAACGAGAGCCTCACGTACTGATCGCGGGAACGGCCGAGCGAGTCGACCCAATGAGAGCCGTTCCACTTGACGATCGTTCCGACCTCGGGCGCCGGACGGCCTTCGGCATTGGTGGTGGGTCCCGCGACGCCGTCCGGACCGAAGCCGTCCGGAATCGAGGTCTCGGCGATGCTGGTGGTCTGGTTGCCGGTGTGGAAGCCTGCGGCGTAGACGCGGGTCCCGTCGGGCGTCACCGCGAGAGCGCGCGGAGTGTCGGTGAAGAGAGTCACGATGGTCTGCGGCGTGCCGCCCAGCGAGCTGCCGAGCTGGTCCGCGTCGAACACCCAGACGTCGGCGCGGCCGACGCCGGGGGTGGTGAATTGGGGATCGAACGGAATGTTCTGGCCTCGATAGGCCGTGGTGATGAACGCCCGCTTCCGCCCCGGTCCGGCGAAGACGATGTCGCGCGGCTCATCGCCGACGAGGAGAGTGCGCTCGACCTGCCCGGTCAAGTCGTCACCGTGCTCATCGAGATCGACGATGCTGACGCTGTCCGAAAGGTGGTTGACCACCCAGACCTCATGATTCGACCGGACCGCGACGGCGACCGGCTCGAGGCCCACCGGAATGGAGCCGGTGTGGACGAGCCCCTGCCCTTGAATGCGGAAGATCTCGAGACGATTGTCGGGGGTGTTGACGGCGAACAGGTGCTGCCTGTCCGGAGACAGGGCGAGCGGGCGTACCTGCCCGCTCTCGAAGAGCGTGTACGGGGGAGCGGCGGCGGCCTTGGCCGGGCTGCGGGGGTGGCTCGTGCCGGGAGCGGGCGAGAGCGCCGCCGTGAACGCAAACGCCGCAAGGACGATGAGTGACACCATCAGGCCGCGGTAATGCGGACTCATGACGATTTCCTCCTTTTGTCTGGTTGTGCTCGCTGCCGGCGACGACCAGAAGAGGAACGTTCGCGCGATTGGTTTCCCCTCACCCTCCAAGAAGGCGCTCTTTTTTTAGCCGCCGGCACCCTTTATAGTGGAGGGTCTCGATTCCGGGACCTGTTTCCGAAAGGAGATGCCGATGAAATCATTCCGTTGGCTCGCGATGTTGGCCCTCACACTCCTGATCGCATCCCTGGTGAGCGCGGCGCCGCTGCAGGCTGCGGAAGCCTCCGTGATTCTCCCCGCGTCCATCACCGGGCCGTCGGCCTGTCCTCCACCGTCTGCCAACGACAAGCTTCCTCTGCTCAATCCGGCCGCTCAGCAGGCCAGCACGATCAACTGCGGCTCCTGCAGCGTGACCGTCTGCCAAGGCGCCGCGTACAACTCGATCTGCCAAGGCGGGACCCAGATCAAGCATTGCATCGCAGCCTATGGCAACAACTGCAACGACGGCACGTGGCAATGCCAGTGCTGGAGCGGACCTCTGCCGTAGCGATCCCAAGATTCGGTCTCCCTCGCGACAGATCGTTCAAAGCCGCGGGGGAGCGCCGCCCTCAATCCGCGCGTTGGCCGTGCCGAGCCAACCGCCCTTCGAGGTGCCGCTTCACGTCGGGCCATTCACTCAGGAGGATGCTGTACATCACGCTGTCGCGCACCGTTCCGTCGCGGCGCGCCTGGTGGTGGCGGAGGATGCCGTCTTTCTTCGCGCCCAATGCCTCGATCGCCCGCTGGGAGGCAAAGTTGAAATTGTCGGTGCGGAGGCCGACCAATTTGCAGCCGAGAGTGTCGAACGCATGGCCGAGCAGCAGGAGCTTGCAGCAGGTATTGACGTGGCTGCGTTGCCAGCTCTTGGCATACCACGTATACCCGATCTCTACGCGTTCCACCGCGGTCACGATGTCGTGACAGCGCGTCGAGCCGATGACGCTCCCGCTCGTCAGCTCGCGCACCGCCCACGGGAGCATGTGCCCGGCCTCCTGACCCGCGAGCGCGCTCGCAATGTACTCGTTCGTCTGGACCGGCTCCGGAACCGAAGTGAACCACAGCTCCCAGAGCTTCCCATCGGCCGCGGCACGGAGCAGCTCATCGTGGTGCTGAAAATCCAGCGGCTCCAGGCGGATGCCGTGACCCTCAAGGGTGACCGGGTATGGTTTGTCCATGTCTTCACCTCAACGGTTGAGAAGCGCTGGTGTTGGTCACGATCCAGAACGCTCCGGAGGGCGCGGTGCCCTCACTCTCGCAAACGTCAACGCAGCCGCATGGATGTCCACGGTCAACCAGAGGAGCGCCGCGACGAGGCACACGGCGGACCAGAACACCAGCGTTCCGTTCCAGCCCCACGCGGCGGACATTCGCGGCACGAGCCAGATCGAGAGGACGCCGCCGAGGTTTCCCATCAGGTTGAGCACGCCGGCCGCCGCGCCTGGACTCTCCCCTCCGATGGCGGTCGCGGTCATGAAGAACGGCGCCTCGGCACCGTTCACGCATCCGGTCGACAGGCTCAGGGCGAGGATGGCAAGCACCGCGCCCGGGAGGACCGCTCCCAGCGTCACGAATCCCGCGGCGGAAAAGAGGCACGCCATCGCGACGCGGCGCCGCGCCTGTGCGGCGCCGATGCGACGGCCGAGGCGATCGGTCGCCACCCCGAGGAGCGGCGCGAGCACGAAGGCGGTGAGACTCGGCAGGCCGCCCCACCGTCCGCCGGCGAGGATGGTGAAGCCGCGCCCCTCTGTCAGATAGTGGAAGAACCAGAACACGAAGACAAACCACACGGCGGAGTGCAGCAGGTAGGCGATCGAGAGACGCAGCAGAGGAATATTGCGCCCGAGAACGCGCAGCTCCGGCAGCACGCCGCGCCGCGCACGAGCCGCAGGCTGATCCGGAGGCGCTGGCCGCGGCGGCATCAGGATCATCCAGAGGAGCGCGGTGACGCTCGCGATGACACCGCTGAGCACGAAAACCGCACGCCAGCCGAATTTCTCCATGACCGGTGCCATCAGGATCGGTGCCGCCGCCGCGCCGAGGCTCGCCGCGGCGATATAGATGGCGGCAGCGCGGACGCGATCCATCACCGGCACGTAGATCATGATCGCCATGGCGGCCACGGGGAAGACCGCGGCCTGCGCGATACCGAGCAGAATCCGGGTGGACACGAGCACCAGGACGGCTCCTTCGCGAGGCACGGCGCTGGTGATGAACGCCGCGACGCCGCAGCCGGCCAGTGCGAGCCCGAGCGCCGTCCGCGCGCCGAAGCGTTCGCCGAACATGCCCGCCGGCACTTGAAACAGGGCGTATGCGAGCTGAAAACCCCACGCGGTGATGGCTCCCATGGCGATCATCGTGATCCCCACCGCCGGCACCATGCGCTCCTGCGCCACCGCGATATCCGAGCGCACGAGATAGGAGACGCCCGCGACGAGGCTGAGGAGAAGGATGACGCGCCAGGGATGTGGGTTGTCTTCATTCACGGCGCAAGCATACTTGACATCCTTGACTTGACGGTCTTGACACTCTAGAGTTTCTTCATGTCCGTGGCCGCCGCCGTCGCCGCCCGCGCTTTCGAGCGGACTCTTGAAGAGCTGGAGCGGCAGGAGAACGCTCCGGTCCTGGGCGACCCCGCGGCGCTCGGTCGACGGGCAGCGCTCCTCGCAACGGCTGAGGCGGTGTGGGGCCGTCATCTCGGCCCGCTGTTCGACGTCGAGCAGGTCAAAGCCGTGCTCGCCGTCGGCAGCCGCCAAGCCGTCTCCGACCTTGCCAAGCGCGGCCGCCTCCTCGCGCTGGACGCTTCGGGAGGCCGCAAGCTCTACCCGGCCTTCCAGTTCGGGCCCGATGGGCGACCATACCCCGAGCTCGCGCCCATCCTCGCCGGCTTTGAGGGCGTCGTCGAGACTCCCTACACCGTGGCCTCATGGCTCGTCAGCCCCCAGGATCTGCTGGGTGGGGAGACGCCGGCAGCTTGGATGCGTTCCCGGCGCGACCCGGAACCCCTCCAGGCAGCGGCCCGCCGCGCCGTCGCGGCGCTCGCCCACTAAGCCGCGGCAATCCTACCCTGAGCGCGCTCGTCCCCCCTCCGGCCAGCCTGAAGGGGTTTCCATCCCTGCGCCTCACCGGCCTCCGGCTCTACCGGATCTACCGCGCCGGCCGTAACCCCTGGTGGTTTTCGAGCGATGGAACCGGACGTTTCGACCTGCCGCCCGAAAGTGGCCGCGGCACCTGCTACCTCGCCGAGGAACCGGTGGGCTGTTTTCTCGAAGTCTTCCGTTTTTGGACGCTGGTGCCCGAAGCCGAACTCGTGGCCCGCCGCCTCGTCCTCCTCGACCTTCCGCCGGTGCTCTTGGCCGACTGCTCCTCCGGCCGCTGCCGCGAATTCGGCCTCACCGGCGAGATCCACTCCACCCCTGACTATGGCGTCACCCAGGCCTGGGCCACCGCCTTTGCCGCCGCCGGCTTCAACGGCATCCGCTACCTCCTCCGTCATGATCCCGGCCAGAGCCTGACCGGCACCGCCTTCTTCGGCCCCGCCGGCGCGGCGGATCGGCCGTTCAGGCCCGGCGAGCCAATCGGCTCCGAAGTGACCGAGGAGGCCGAACGGCGATTCGGCGTGCGAGTGGTGCCGACACCGTAAGCGGCGAATCACGCCGTCTCCGGAACCTACACCTCCTCCGCCCCGCGGACCTCGACGGTCGAGAATCCCTGGTGCTTGGTGACGATCACCTGCTGGGCGAATTCGTCGCGCAGCTCCGGGATGTGGGTGATGATGCCGACCATCCGGCCTCCCACCCGCAGACTCTGCAGGGTTTCGGAGACGAGCGCAAGCGTGTCGGGATCGAGGGTGCCGAAGCCTTCGTCGATGAACAGGCTGTCGAGGTTCACCGCGCCGACGGCACGCTGCACCTGATCGCTCAGCTCCAGGGCGAGCGCGAGCGAGGTGAGAAAGGTTTCTCCGCCGCTCAACGTGTCGCTGATCCGCGTTTCGTCCGCGTTGTCGTGGTCGACGACGCGAATTTCTTCGTCGTGGAATTGCAGGGAGTACCGCTCGCTGGTCAACAGCATCAGCCGGGCGGAGGCTCCCTGCACGAGCTCGGTGAAGACTTCGTGCAGGACGTACGCCTGGAATTTGTCGCTGCGCAGGTCGCCGGCCAGGAGGTCGTACTCGCGCTGTGCCGTCTCTTCGAAGGCCAGCTTTTCGCGAATCTCTTTCGAACGTTCGAGCCGTTCCCGCATGCGTCCGATCTGCTCTTCGAGCTTTTTCTCCTGACCGAGCGCGGTTTCCACTTCGGCGGTGCTCTCCGCGGCTCGCTTCTCCACCGCCGCCAACTGTTCGTCGGAGACCCTCTCCTCCCCCAGCTCGGCGCTGAGCGTGGCGAAACGTTCTTCGGTGGCGTGGGTCTCCTGCGCGTGTTTGTGGATCTGCTCCTTGAGCCGATTGGCGGTGGCGTCGTCGAGCAGGGCCGCGCGGACGGCGGTCTCATCGGCAAAACCGGCGCGCGCGATGTCCGCATCGCGGCTTTCTGCTCTCTGGATGGCGTCCTCCCGAGCAGCGGCGGCGGCTTCGGCTTTGAGCCGTTGCGCTTCCTGGGCGGTCATCAATCGATTTTGGGCGGTGGCCTCGTCGTCGGCGGCCGTCTTGAGATTGTCTTCGAGCTGCCGGATCTGCTCCTCCAGGGTCGCGGCCTCGGCCGCCGGGTCGGCGGCTTCGGTGACGGCCTGGATTTCGGCCTGCAACGCCGTGAGCCTTTGCAGACTCGCGGTGCGCTCCTCCTCCTGCCGCTGGCGTAACGTCTCCCGCTCGCCGAGGCGGTCCCGCGCGGTGGCCTCCTCGGCTTTGGCTTTCTCCAGCGTTCGTTCCGCTGTCGCCAGTTGCGCCTTTGCGTCGGTGTCTGCTTTGCGGCTCTTGACGAGCGCGGCGATCCGCTTTTCGATCCAGACTTCGACGGTATCGCTTTCTGGCGCGCGGCCGCCGAGGGCTCGACGGATCTCTTCCTCTCCAGAGGCCACGTTGGCTTGCAGCTCGGCGTGGCGCGACTCCAGCTCGGTGAGACTCTCCCGGGCGGCCTGGAGCGTCGCCTGTTCGCTGGTGAGCGCATCTTCATTGTCCCGCGCGACGGCTTCGGCGGCTCTCTGCTTCTCCCGTGCGCTTTGGAGCACGACCCTGGCGGCCTCGACTTCAGGCGCCCGTTCGGCAGGCGGTGGCGAGTCCACAATCTGCTCGCAGACCGGACAGAGTTGGCCGGCGACCAACCCTTCGCGGAGATGATTGGCTTCGTTGAGACTGATCGCGCGATGCAGCGCTTCCTCGGCCGTCTCGCAGCCGCGTTGCGCTGTTTCCGCGGACTTTCTGGCCGATTCGGCCTGCTTCTTCAGCCGCTTGGCCTTCGCGGCCTGCTCGTCCGCCGCTTTGCGTTTCCGCGCGAGATCGAGACCGCGGTCCGCCGCGATCCGGCGCGCCGCGCCCAGCTCGACAGCGCGGTCGCGGATGGTCTGCAAAAGATCGTCCAGCTCCGAATCATAGCCGGAAGACTCCACCGCTTGGCGGGCTGCCTCGACGGCTTTCTGCTGGTCCGCTTGCAGATCCTTCGCTGCTTCGCCCCGCGCGGCGAGCGCGGACAGCTCGGATTCCAGAGCGTTGAAGTCCCGCAACTGCCTCTCGATGGTCGCCAGGAGCTGCTCTCGTTCAGGAAGGCGGCCGAGCACCTGATGGAGGCGCGCCACCTGCTCACGAATCGTTTTGATCGATTTCGCGGCTTTCTCCGCGGCTTTGAGCACGGCGGCTTTAGTTGTCCAATCTTTCTGGGCGGAGTCGTGCTGCGCCTTGGCTTCGTAGGCCGCCTTCGCCGCGGTCTGCGCGGCGGCGGACGCCCGGTCCGCTTCCTTGAGCAAGGGCAAGAGAGGCACCGCACGCGCCGCCGCTTCGATCCTCGCGGCTTCACGGCTCACCTGCTCCGCCTGCTGTTGCAGAACGGCTCGCCGTTCTTCGACTTGGCGAAGCTCCCGGGTTTTCGCGTGCTGGCCGCGCAGTCGGATGAGCGTGATCTGGAGGTCGTCTCGTTTCTTTCGTGACACGTCGAGCGACTCGACGACCCAGGCGTGCTGCCTCTCCAGCCCGGCGACCGCGGCCTCATCGATGCCGGCGTACTCGTCCGTCAGGAGAGCCTGCAAGGGATCGACGGTGCTCTTTTTCAACACCGACAAGCGCTGCGCCCGTTCGCGCATCCGCTCGTAGACGTCGAGCCGCAGCAGCGTGCGCAGCATGCTGCGCCGGTCTCTCGGCTGCGCTTTGAGAAAGCGGGCGAACTCGCCTTGCGGCAGCACCACCGCTTGCATGAACGCGGGCGCCGCAAGGCCGAGGATCTGGATCACCTGATCGGTCGCGGAGCGCACCTGGCCCGCGAGATTCTTGAACGAGTCGCCGCTGTCGAGCTCCTCCAGGCGGACCTGGTGAGCGCCGTTGCGCCGCAGGGTGCGGGCGATGCGGTAGCGGCTCTCGCCGACTGAGAAATCCAGCACCACGCTGACCCGGTCCAGCGACGCCGAGATCATTTCGGTCCGGTTGTAGGTGTTGACGCGGGGGATTTCACCGTAGAGCGCAAAGATGATCGCATCCAGCAGAGTCGACTTGCCGGCTCCCGTCGGTCCCGAGATGGCGAACAGCTCGAGCGTGCTGAAATCGATCTCCTGCTTCTCCCGGAAGCAGGCGAGACCTTCGATGGTGAGATGGAGGGGGCGCAGCGCTCAGTCCTCCACGAATGCCTGGTCATAGAGGTTCTGAAAGGTTTCCAGAACGTCCAGGTCCGCTTCGCGCTGATGCGCGTGGAGATGGTACGCCTTGTAGTGCGCCACCGGCGAAACGCCGGCCTCCAGCCGGATCTCCGGCTCCTCCTCGGGCTCGGGAAGCTCGGCGCGCACGACGAGCGCATTGGGGAGCAGGTCGCGCACCTTGCGATTGAGATCGGGATCGCGCTCGGTCAACGGAACCGTCACGCGCAACCAGCCCGTGCGGTACTTGTCCGCGGTCTCCTCCAGCTCCACGAGCGAGGCGCGAAGATCGACGAGCTGCTGTCCGCCTTCATAGAGAACATGCTCGACCCTCGCCGGCTGGCCCGGAGAGACCGTGACGACGACAAAGCTTTTCTCCTCGCCGGCCTCCCCGAAATCCATCTGGAGCAGCGAGCCGGCATAGTAAGCAGGCACCGGCCCTTCGATCTTCTGCGGCCTGTGGAGGTGTCCGAGAGCGATGTAGCTCGCCGTGGCCGGCAGAGACTTCGGTGAGGCGGCCCAGTCCTCCG
Organism: Thermoanaerobaculia bacterium; assembly: GCA_036264355.1. GTDB lineage: Bacteria > Acidobacteriota > Thermoanaerobaculia > Multivoradales > UBA5704 > UBA5704. The sequence continues at coordinate 8,056 of DATARD010000304.1, read as the reverse complement.
CGATGTGAACGCGGCGCTCCGATTCGCCGAAGAGGGCGCCTTCCAGGTGCGTGTGCGCCAGGAAGAGATTGACCGCGTCCGGCCGAAAGGCGCCGCAGAGATCCTGGACCGCGCGCTCGAACATGCGGGCATACTTGATCCGCGCGCCCGCCTCCTCGCCGGCGATGTCGAGCGCCGACACCCAGGCACCGGGGGACGCGAACGGCAGCGCCGCGACCACCGCCTTCTCGCCACTGCGGGTGGCGAGGATCCGGGTCCCTCCCCGGGAAGCGGGGCGCGGTCGGCCGAGGATCTGGACGTTGACGAACTCGGTGAGCAGCGACCGGGCGTCCAGCCGGAGCGGATCGTCGTGGTTGCCGGCGATGACGAGCATCTGCGCTCCGCTGCGCCCCACGCGGACCAGGAACCGGTTGACGAGCTGCTCCGCCTCGGCAGGAGGGTTGCGGCTTTCGAACACATCTCCGGTGTGGAGGACGAGGTCGATCGACTGCTCCTCGATGAAGGCCGCGAGGTGTTCGAGCACGGCCTCCAGCTCGTCGAGGCGCTGGATGCCCTTCCATCGGCGGCCAATGTGCCAGTCGCTGGTATGGACGATCTTCATGCCGCGGGGCAGTCTACAGGAGATGCCCCTCGGGCCGCCGGAGCCGCCTCCAAGGACCCACTGGAACAAGAGGAAGTGGTATGCTATCCGATGGCAGACGAAAGGCGGCTTCCTGTATGCGAACCACGATCCACATTGAAGATGGCCTATTTACTGACCTCATGCGGCTTACCCACGCGACGACGAAGACTCAGGCCGTGCGGGACGCCCTCAAGGAGTTCATTCGACTGCGCCGTAAGGAAGAGCTTCTGGCACTCCGGGGTCGGCTCGAGATCGCGGACAACTGGCGCCAGCTTCGCGAGAGCGAGCTCGAAGAAGCCCGAGTCGATGGCTAACGTCATCATAGACACCTCTGCCTGGATACGGTTCTTTCGGTACGGCAGTGATGAGGTCAGCCAGTTTGTCGCTGAGCTTGTGAGGAAAGACCAAGCCGTGGTGACCGGGGTTGTGCTGACGGAGCTCCTTCAGGGCATCAAGACTGACAAGGAGCGGCAGCATCTGTCCACCTTGTTCTCCAGCCTGCCATTCATCGAGACCGTTCGGGAGGACTGGCAGTCCGCTGGTGAAGATCTCCAAGCGCTTCGACGACGCGGAATCACGGTTCCAGTGACCGACGCGGTCATCGCGACCGTCGCCCACCGGCGAGGGCTGTCTGTGCTGACCACCGATCCGCACTTCAAGAGCTTCAAGGTGAATCGGGTCGGCCCCGAGATTCCGGACTGAGCTAGAAATCGGTTCTGGGGTCGAAGAGGGCGGTCGGGAACGTAGGCGCGACCGCCGGCGGCCTCAGGACGGGCGCGGTGCGGCCGGCCAGCTTCGGGTTGAACGGCACGAACCCGACCCCGGGGGAGCCGGCCTGCAGGGTGAAATCGTCCACCGGATAGACCGGATTGACGAACTGCGGGTCCCGCACGACGCTCTGCGCATCCTCTCCGAAAATCGTCTGCCAGTCCGCGAAGCTGTAGAAGAGCCACTGGCTGCTGTCGCGGCTGCAGGGATAATTACCGGTCTGGGTCGGACTGACGTTCGGCTGCACGTGGAACGCCTGGTCGTCCGTCGCGAACTGTGCATCCGTGCGCCAGTACAAATTGCTCTCGAACAACTGAAAGGCCGTATAGGGAAACGCCGCGCTGTTCCCAACTCCGCCGCTATAGGTGCAGCCGCCCAGCGCGTCGAAAGGCGGATTCGAAGCTCGACTCCGATCGAAGACCATCAGGTTGTTCGTCACGACGAACACCTGGTTCGGGATGTAGGGAGCGCCGGACTGGTAGGGCTTGTTGACGCTGACGAGAGCCTGGCGTGCGAAAGCGAGGATGTTGTTCTTGATGGTATTGGCCTCGTTTTTCCGGGCCGGTCCCTGCGGAGCCTCGATGGCGTTGCCCGAGACGCGATAGACCAGGTTGTTCTCGACGTCAACGAGCCCCGTCTGGTTGTCCATGTAGATTCCGTCGCCGCCATAGCCGTTCGCATCGATGGCGGACGCGTCGCTGGTATCGTGGATCTTGTTGTTGAGGATCTTGTTGCCGGAGGCCGTGAAAGCCTGGTTGCCGGCTTCGATCCGGATCGATCCGCCGTCGTTCATGATCCCCTGCAAGAGGTTGTAGACGTGATTGAAAGAGATCGTATTGTTGGCGGCTCCCTGATCGCCGATGCGGATTCCCAGAGCACCGACATCGTACACGGCGCTGTTCTCGATCACGTTCCCGGCCGTCACCGGATTGGCCTCGAAGACCTGGCACCAGGCAGGCGACACGCTCGCCTTCAGGCAGGAGATGAAGTCGATTCCCCCGCCGGAGGCATGCCGCACGACCAGGCCATCCAGAGTGATATGCTGCGAATTCTGGAAAGACAGCGCTAACGTGACATCCATCTCCATCTCCGACGAGGGATGCCCCGCGGCGGGCACGGTGTAGTTGTCATACTCGAAGGTCAGCCCCCGGAACGTCACGGATTGCAGATCGTGAGCGGTCACCAGTTGCGGGATCTGCGGAACGACAACTTCGTCGACGTTCGGATTCTCGCCGCTCTGGGTGAGATAGGTCAGAGTCCAGGGGGTCGTCGCGCGGTCCAGGAACCACTGGCCGGGCTCGGTCAAGGCGTTCTGCACGTTCTCCACCAGATAGCGGTTCCCTTGAATGAATCCCTCCTCGCTCGCATGATTCTGCGAGATGGGAGTCGCGCCCGTCAGGTAGACCCGGTGCTTCACGGGGTCGACGCAGTTGATGCGGAGCTTCGTGGTGCTGAACTGCTCGAAGAGCAGCAGCTCGACGTCGCCGCGGAGAGCCGGATTCCCCGCCGGCTGCCCGCAAGGGTTTTGCGGTGCTGGCTCCAGATTCTTCCAGGTGTCGGCGATGGGATCGTTCGGGTCGTAGTCGAACCGGTCGAAACACTCATACGGCCCGCTGCCGTTCGGCCCCACGGGGACGGCACAAGTGGCGTTCTTGGTCGGAGAGTAGACCGTCTTCGCCACGCGGTAGTAGGTGCCGAGAGCGGGAAGCTGGTAGACGCCGTTACGAAACTGGACGGTGATCGCGCTCGGAGAATTCTTCTTGGCGGCCTGGACGGCTCTGCGTGCCCGGTCAAACGTCGCGAGCGGGCCGTCCGTATGCGCGGCATTGGGCTGCGGGAGCAGGCCGCTCCACTTGTCATTTCCAGACACGGAGGACACATAAATCGTCACTGATGGTTGGCAGAAAGGGCCGCCACGAGGGTTTGTGACGGAGCAGGGTGAGCGGACAGAGCAGTCAGGATAAAAAGTACGGCGGGAATTCTCATCGCTCGGGTTTCCCCCCTTCCGGAGGATGAGTATCCCACAATCCAGATGTCACTGGAAAGTGAACGGAAATGGACGCCGGTATCGTGAACCTGATGACTGGCGATGGCGTTACGGCCAGGAGTCCTGGAGCTTCGCGAAGAGCGCCGCATAGACCTCGATGCCGTCCCACAGGTTCTGCAGGCGCAGGTTCTCGTGGGCGGCGTGCTGGTTGTTGTCGTGATTGGCGATCGGCAGGGCGATGACCGGCACCTGCATCGTCTCATTGAACACATAGACCGGCACGCTGCCGCCGAGCATGGGGACGCGCAGCACCGGGCCCCAGCCGGTTTCGATCGCGCGCAGCACGGCGCGCGAGGCGGGCAGGTCCATCGAGGTGCGGGCGCCCGGATAGCCGGTGCCCCAGACCAGGCGCACGATGCGCGGATGGGCCAGGCGGGTGGCCGCGTCGGGCTCTTCGTGCACGACCCAATAACCCTGCTTTTTGAGATGCGCCTCGGTCAGCTCGCGGACCCGCTCCGGCGTCTGGTCGGGCACCAGGCGGAAGTCGATCGAGGCCGACGCGTCAGTCGGAATGGCGTTGCGCGCTCCCTTGCCCACCTGCGCCGATTGCAGGCCGCGCAGGTTGAGCGCCGGCTGCATCACCAGGTCCTGCAAGCGGCCGGTTCCAGACGGATCGCCTTCCGTCCAGGCAAGCTGCAGCTCTTGGCGCAGCGCGTCCTCGACCGGCGGCATGGCCGCGGCGGCCTGCTTCTCGCTCTCGCTGAGCGGACGGACATCGCGGTAGAAATCTTCGATGCGGATTTCGCCGTTCGGGCCGCGCAGGCCGGCGAGCAGTTGCACCAGGAGCGCGGCCGGGTTGGGCGCCCAGTTGCCGTAGTGGCCGCTGTGCAGAGCGTGCGACGGACCGTAGACGGTCATCTCGACGTCGGTGACACCGCGGGCGCCGAAGACGACCTGGAGCTTGCGGCTCTGGTGCACCGGCCCGTCGGCGAGGATCCAGCAGTCGGCCTTGAGGAGGCCGGCGTTGGCGGTGAGGATGTCCTTGAGGTGAGGCGAGCCGGCCTCTTCCTCCCCCTCGAAAAAAAACTTGATGTTGACCGACGGCGGCACGCCCGCGGCACGCAAGGCGTCGAGCGCGGCCAGCACGGCGACGATCGGCGCCTTGTCGTCGCTCGTCGAGCGGCCGTAGAGGCGCCATTCCGCCGGCAGCGGCGAGGCGGCGGTCGCCAGATCGACGTCCTTGGTCTCCGGGCCGCGCGGACCGGTGCGCAGCACCGGCTTCCAGGGGTCCTGGCCGCCCCAGTCGGCGGCGTCGGCGGGCTGGCCGTCGTAGTGGGCGTAGAAAACGATGGTGCGCTTGGCTCCCGGGGCTTTCACCTCGGCGAAGACGGCCGGCGGCGCGGTCTGTCCATCGCGCGTGGCGGCGGTCAGCAGGCGCCCCTCGATGCCGTGGCGGCGCAGCAGCGCCAGCATGGCGTCGGCGTTGCGCTCTATGTCGGCGCGGTTGGATGCCACGTTGCGCAACGACACCAGGTCCGCCAGCTCCTGGACGATCTGCCGGTCGTGCGCCTCGCGATAGGAACGCACGGCCTGCTTCAGCTCCATGGGTGGGGCTGCGGATAACGCCGCGGCGGCCTGCAGTGCCAGCAAGGTCAGCAATTTCACCTTCATCGCAGTCTCCCGGGAGGAAAAACGGCGGGGCGAGGAGCTGTCCGGTCCTCACCCCCGCGGATCGATGGCTACGATACACCTACTCCTGGATCATCTCGGAGCGGGCTTGCTTCTTGAGGTCGATCACCGCCTTGAGCAGGACGTCGCGCGCCGACTTCTGCTGCACGCGCGTCGCCAGCCGCTCCTTCTGGAAGGCGAGCTGGAGCTCGAGCACCGCGGTGCGGTGGAGGCCCCGCTCGTCGAGCACCCGGATGGCATCGCCCGTGTCGTGCGACGCGAGGTCGGCCAGCCGATGGGAGATGCCGCGGTCGCCCTCGTCGATGGCGCCCTGGTCGAGCAGCAGCGAGCTGCGGATGTTTTCGAGCGCGTTCATCACGCGCAGGAAGGCGGCGATGTTCTCCACCTCGGTGGTCTCCATGTGGATCGGGACCTTGCCGCCCGCGAAGGAATGGTTGAAGGCGTCGCTGTTGTAGAAGCCGACCGCCTCCTCGATCGTCGCCACGGCGTTGTTGTGGAAGAACGGACCGGTGTCCACCGACTCGATGGCCGGCTGGGTGTTGAAGCGGATCTCGCCGGCGAGGCCATAGCCGAGGAACGCGTTGGTGGTGGGATCGTAGACCGCCTCCTTGCCGAAGCCGCCGTCCGGCTTGAGCTGGCCCGGATCGATCAGGTCGGCGGGATGGTTGGGCAACTGCCCGACACCGACGTCGAAGTTGCGGTTCGTCTCGTCGGCGGCGGCATTGGCGCCGCCGTTGTTGTGGCAGATGAAGCAGTTGGCGTTGGGACCGTTGAACTGCTCGAGACCCTTGGCGGCGCGCGGGTCCTTGAGATGCGTGGTGCTCAGGTCCGGATTGTCCTGCCGTCCGATGGCGAGCTGGAAGGCTTCCAGCGCGTCGAGCTCGGCGTCGGTGGGCAGCCGGAAGTCGGTGCCGGGCCGGCGCTGCACGTTTTTCGTCATGTGTTGCAGCACGGCGCCGGTGGCGAACTCGCGCAGCGTGCCGCTGCCGGGCGCGCCGTCGCCGCCCCAGCCGGTGCGCTGGTTCGGCGGCGTCGACTGGTTGCCCGCCGTGAGATAGCGGGAGAGGCCGAGGAGGTGCGGCACGGCCCGCAGGACGTATTTGTTGTTGAGATCCTCGAAGCCGTCCGCGTTCTCGACGACGAGGCCGAGCTCACGCAGCAGCTTGTACTTCTCGAAACGTTTTCCCAGGTTGGTCTCGTCGTTCTCGCCGGCGAACAGCGGACTGTTGGCGGGCAGCGTGGCGATGAACTTGGGATCGATCGTGAAGTTGTTTTCCGCCGGATGGCAGGTGGCGCAGACGCGGCCGTTGCCGCCGAATTTCTCATTGAAGAAGATCTGCGCGCCCTTGGCGATCATCGGGTCCATGCTGTTGAAGATGGTGTCGGCGAAGACCGGCTGGGCGCCGAAGCCGAGCATCGCCGAGCGCAGCAGCGGCGCCTGGCGTGGCTTGGCCTTCTCCTTCGCGTACATGCGCTGGAAGAGCATCGGCGAGCCATAGAGGACGGCGCCCTGCTCCGGCCGCGTGCCGGCCCGGGTCACCGCCACGACGTCGATGCGGAAGTCGTTGAACAGGCGCGCATCGAAATCGGCGTTGAGCACGGCACGCTTGCCGTCGGTGCTCAGCCGGCCGAGCTTGTGCATGTGGTCGCCGGCTTCCGGCAGCGCGCTGCGCCCGGGGCCTTCGACGTTCTCGACCAGCCAGACGTCCCAGGAACGCGCGGCGTCCAGACCCTCGACCTCGACGCGTGCGAAGCCGTTGACCTGATCGATGCGGGCGAAGCCGCCGGCGTCGGTGGACTCGGTGGACAGGCCTTTCGACCAGCCGAGCGGGATGACGAGGTTGTGCTCCCCGCCGGACCGCTCCTGCGCGCCGCGCCACTTCACATAGGCGGCTTGCAGGTGACTGGCGCTGGCCAGATGGGCTTCGGCAGGAGCTTTCGGGTTGGGCGACCAGGTATCGGGGCTCGGCAGGAACAGCAGGCTCGAAGCGAGCGCGGTCACCGTCAGAGCCCAAGAGATCTTCACTCGGTTTCTCAATGGACCTCCCTGTGAGACTCCCGCACCGGAAAGATCAGAATTGACTGGCCGGGCACGAGCCTGAAAAAAGAAAGACGACAAGACGACGGGGGATATCCGAGGCCGGGGCGGACCGCGCGAGAGGCTGGGATTCATCATCGCAGCAGGTCTTTCAGGCGCTCGGCCATCTGATGGACGTTGGACTGGGCGTGCATGCTTTCGTGATCGCCCGGCACGAGGCGGATCTCGATGCCGCCGCGCGCCAGCTCGATCCACGACAGCTCGGGGCGCAAGGGATCGCCGGGCCGCCGCGCCTCGGCGCGGAAGAAGAGCATGCGGCCGGGCCAGGGGCGCGGCGTGTAGTCGAACAGCGCGGCGACGTTCGCCTTGAGAACGTGGAAGAGGCGGCGCGCCTCATCGAGCTCGAGGCCGCCCGCCGGGTCGGCCGCCTTGGCTTTCGCCACCGCGTAGGTCAACAGCTCCTCCGCGCACGGCGAGGACAGCTCCTCGCGGGTGAAGGCGGCGCGGCCGGCGAAGACGGTGGCGACGAATTCGCCGTCGCTCTCGGGGCGCGGCGGCATCTGGTCGCCGCACGGGGTGTCCATCAGCGTCAGCAGCTCGACCTCCTCGCCGGCGGCGGTGAGCTGGTGCGCCATCTCGAAGGCGACCATGCCGCCCATCGAGGCGCCGCCGATACGGTACGGGCCGGCCGGCTGCGCCTCGCGCACCAGCCGCAGGTAGAGCGCCGCCATCTCCTCGGCGCTGCCGAGCGGCTCCTCCGCCGCTTCGAGCCCCTGCGCGCGCAGGCCGTAGACCGGTTGCGCGGCGCCGAGCTCGCGGGCCAGGGCGCGGAAGGTGAAGACGTGGCCGCCGACCTGATGCACCAGGAAGAGGGGGCGCCGGCCGGGAGCACCCGCCTGCAAGCGGACCAGCGACGAGCGCGGACGCTCGGGCGCGCCACCGTCCGCGGACC
>DATARD010000302.1:0-4410 GCA_036264355.1 Thermoanaerobaculia bacterium | reverse complement strand
AAGGGCTCGACATCCTGCGCAACGCGGGCTCGCAGGAGCTTCCCGCCGAGCTGCGTTTCAATCTCGATCTCGCCGACATCACCGAGCTGTGGCGCCGCGGCAGCGTCGTCTCGTCGTGGCTGCTCGATCTCACCGCGGGCGCGCTGGCGCAGAGCCCGGACCTCAAGGAGTACAGCGGCTTCGTCCAGGACTCCGGCGAAGGGCGCTGGACGATCGAAGCGGCGATCGCCGAATCGGTGCCGGCTCCCGTTCTCGCCGCCTCCCTCTTCGAGCGCTTCCGCTCGCGGGAGGATCACACCTTTGGCGAGAAGCTGCTCTCCGCCATGCGGCATGCGTTCGGCGGCCATCGCGAGCCCCCGAAGGCCGGCTGAACGATTCCTGACACAAACAGCAGTTATCGATCATTTTCGTGAGAGGAGCGACATGACCGCGCCAGCAGAAGCCCAGATTCCCCAACAGCCCCAAGTGCAGCCCGCGCCCCCCTGTGTCCTGGTCATCTTCGGAGCGACCGGCGACCTCACCAAACGCAAGCTCTTCCCCTCTCTCTACAACCTCGCGGTCCAGGAGCTGCTACCCAAGGAATTCGCCGTGGTCGGAGTGAGCCGCGTCGACATCTCGCAGGACGCGCTGCGCGAACGGCTCGGTGAGGACCTGCATGAGTTCGTCGGCGCGCCGGTCAACCAGGAAATCGCCGATCATCTTCTCCAGCACTTCTACTACGTCTCGGGAGAGTTCAACGATCCGGCGACCTTCACCAAGCTGCGCGACACTCTCGCGCACGTCGACGAGGAGAGCAAAACGAACGGCTGTTACCTGTTCTATCTCGCCGTCCCGCCCAACCTGTTCGGCGACGTCGTGCACCGCCTCGGCGATGTCGGGCTCGCGCAACAGGACAATGGGCATTGGCGGCGGGTGATCATCGAAAAGCCGTTCGGCCACGATCTCGATTCGGCGAGCGAGCTCAACCGCCAGATCCTCGAGGTCCTCACCGAGAAGCAGATCTTCCGCATCGATCACTACCTCGGCAAGGAGACGGTGCAGAACATCATGGCCCTGCGCTTCGCCAATGGCATCTTCGAGCCGATCTGGAACCGGCGCTATATCGACCACGTGCAGATCACGGTAGCCGAGAGCGTCGGCGTCGAGGACCGCGGCGTCTACTACGAGGAAGCGGGGGCACTGCGCGACGTGCTGCAGAACCACGTCCTGCAGCTCTTAGCCTTCACCGCCATGGAGCCGCCGATCTCCTTCGCCGCTGACGTCGTTCGCGACGAGCGGGTTAAGGTCCTCCATGCCATCCACCCGATCCGGCCCGAGGATGTACTGACCCAGGCCGTACGCGGCCAGTACGCCGCAGGGACGATCGACGGCGAGCGGGTGCCGGCCTACCGCTCGGAGCCGCATGTGTCGCCGACCTCAACCACCGAGACCTATGCGGCGCTCAAGCTGACGATCGACAACTGGCGCTGGGCGGGCGTGCCCTGGTACCTACGCACCGGCAAGCGGTCGCCCCGCCGGGTCACCCAGATCGCCGTCCAGTTCAAGCGCCCGCCACTCATGCTCTTCCGCGAGACACCGATCGAACAGTTCAAGCCGAACCTTCTGGTCATCTACGTCCAGCCTGATGAAGGGGTGGCGTTGCGCTTCGAGGCCAAAGTACCGGGGCCGGAGATGCTCCTTGGTACGGTGAAGATGGACTTCGAGTACGCCGACTACTTCGGCAGCAAGCCGGCGACCGGTTACGAGAGCCTGCTCTACGACTGCATGGCGGGGGACTCGACGCTGTTTCATCGCAGCGACATCGTCGACGCGAGCTGGAACATCGTCACTCCCGTGCTCGATGTCTGGAAGACGCTGCCGCCGCGCGGCTTCCCCAACTACGCCGCCGGGACCTGGGGACCGAAAGAGGCCGATGAGATGCTCGCGCGCGACGGCTGCGAATGGCGCAACCCGCGCCCGCAGGCGGATCGCACGGGGTGAGCCCGGCGGGGTCGATCCAGGATCTCGCCATCGGTCACGGGCGTTCTGGGCTCGCGGGAGCCGCGAACTCCTCCTGCGGTGCCAGGATGGAAAACTCGCTGTCGATGAGGTGCGCCTCGTCGACGAACTTATTGGCCCAGTAGCCGCCGCAGAGCCGCAGCGTGATGCAGTTGTCCCCGCTCTCGTGCACCCAGTCGTAGGGGGTGAAGTAGACGATGCTGTCGTCGATGACTAGCAAGGAGTGCGTAAGCACAAAATTAGCAAAGTACCGGTAGGTGGCCTCGACGCCGGCCTGGTCGCGGATGAGGTGGAACCGCCGGTATCCGCGCTCGCGGATCCTCCGCGCCAGCTCCTCGACGCTGGAGGCGGACTCTCGGCGGGCCCATAGCTCCATGAGCGCGCGATCGGCGCCGCCTGCCGCCGGATTCAGGGTGCAGTAGGTCAGCTTGTAGGGTGGCTCCGGACTGCTCTCCGCCGCCTTCTGCAGAGCCTCGAGGAAGTCGTCGTTCTTCACCAGGCTGGCTAAGTAGATGCCGGAGTACATGCGGCAGGAGCGGACGGACTGCTGGATGTCGGCGATCATGTCGGCCGTCGCATCCGAGCGGTGCTTGTAGACCGAAGTGATGCCCAGCGAGAGGCAATCCCTCTCCACCTTCGATCCCGGCGTCTGGGCGCGGATCCAGCCATCCCTCTCGTGGTTCTCCTTCAGATGGACGATGCCGTCCATCACCAGGTTCGCGAGGTCGGGCGGCGTCTGCCAGAATTTGACGTGGATCTTGTTCGCCACCTTGCGGCGAAACCGCAGCAGCAGCCGGCGCTTGTTTTTCGACTCCTGATTGACCACGGCATTATCATCCTGGAGCAACGCCACGATTGGCTTCCCGACTTTCACGGCGTAGTCGTACTCCATCTCGGTGAAGCTCTTGCCGCCGGCGGGCGCGGAGCCGTATCGATTGCCGAGGATGAGGATGAAATAGTCCGAGTCGTCGATGACGGTCTTGATCAGCTTCCACTTGTCGGCGTCGCCCGGGTTGAAGCACTCCATGCCGGTCGGTATGCAGTTGACCGAGAGGAGCTTCAGCATCACTTGGCGCCGCTCCTCTTTGAGATCCTCGAAAGTAGAGCTGATGAAGACCTGGTACTTTCTCGACATGCCGAGCTCCGTACGCGAACTTGCTAGTCTGGTAAGATAGGATTCTGTCGGATCTCTGCCTGTCGAGTCAATACGTTCGACGCGGCCTAGGTCTTGTGGACGCGGTGATGCCTTGGTCCGCGGGGCGAAGCGCACGGTCTCATGAGGAGAGGACGATGACGGAGTCCACGTGGCAGGTTCGGATCGTCGACGACCGCACCACGCTGGCGCGCGGCGCCGCTGAGATCGTGGCCGCCGCCGCCGAGTCGGCAGTCGCGGCACGCGGCACTTTCTCGCTCGTGCTATCCGGCGGCTCGACCCCGCGCGAACTCTACCGGCTGCTCGCAGACGAGCGCGAGCCCTACCGCGCGCGCGTCGCCTGGGAGCGCGTCCACCTCTGGTGGGGCGACGAGCGGCACGTGCCGCCCGATCACGAGGAGAGCAACTTCCGCATGGCGCGAGAGGTGCTCCTTGCGCACGCGCCGCCGGTGCCGATACCGGCCGCCAACGTTCACCGCATCCGCGCCGAGGACCCCGACGCCGCGCGCGCTGCGGCGGAGTACGACGCGCTCTTGGCACCGCTCGCCTCGCCGCGCTTCGATCTCGTCCTTCTCGGGCTCGGCGCCGACTGCCACACGGCATCGCTCTTCCCCGGCACCGAGGCGCTCGCCGAGCGCCGGCGCCTCGCCGTCTCGGTGTGGGTCGAGAAGCTCTCCACCCACCGCATCACCCTGACCGTGCCGGCGCTCTCTGACGCTGCGCAAGTCCTCTTCCTCGTCGCTGGCGAGGACAAGGCCGCGGCGCTCGCCCGCGTGCTCGACGGCGACGAGCCGCCGGAGAGCTGCCCGGCGCGCGCCGTCGTCCCCGCCGTCGGCGAACTCATCTGGCTCGTCGCGCGCGACGCCGCCTTTCTCATGCACGGCAAGCACTGAGCGTCCAGGCGCGCTGGTCGATGCGGGCCAAAGGACCGTAGGAGTTGCGTTTGTGCGTCGTTCGAGGGAGCTGGTCGACCCTGCCGCAGGGACGCAGCGGCATCGATCCGTCGCCCGGCCGCGAAGGAAAGGGAGGATGGCTGGCTGCACTGCGGGCCGGCCGGCTACGGGCACTTCGTCAAAATGGTTCACAACGGCATCGAATACGGTTTGAGACAGGCCTACGCGGAAGGGCTCGACATCCTGCGCAACGCGGGCTCGCAGGAGCTTCCCGCCGAGCTGCGTTTCAATCTCGATCTCGCCGACATCACCGAGCTGTGGCGCCGCGGCAGCGTCGTCTCGTCGTGGCTGCTCGATCTCACCGCG
>DATARD010000267.1:0-2351 GCA_036264355.1 Thermoanaerobaculia bacterium | reverse complement strand
CCGCCGGTCGAGCTGGCGGAAGCTCAGCCACTCGCCGCCGGCGAGCACCGCCACGGCGTCGGGCGTGCGCGCCGCCTGCTCCTCGCACAGCTTGTGCAGACAGCCGCTGGCGCCGAAGTCCACACCCGTCCGATTGAGCTCAAACACAACGCGCCGATGCTCGGCGTCGCCAAGCCGCTCGAGATCGGCGAGCTCGGTCCGCGCATCGACGTCGGCCTCCAAACGGGCTACGAGAAGCTCGAGAAGCTCCTCGTAGCGCCGCAGCCAGGAGCTGGCCCGCTCGGCGCTGAAGCGCCGGCTGTCGGCGAAGAGAGAGAGGGTGAGGCTGGACTCCAGATCCACCTCCAGGCTGAGCGGAAAGCCGATGGCTCCGGCCTGGGAGTCAGTCCCGCTGAGCCGCGGGCCCGCTGGCGCGACCGTCCCCGGTGCCTTCTCCGCCGGCGCCGGGCCGAGTGCCGCCGGCCGGTTCTGAAAGGTGAAGAGGCTGGCGAACAACGGCTGACTGCGCGGCACCTCGCTCCACCCCTGCACCTGCACCAGCGAGCTGTACTCGTACTGGCGCAGCTCGGCCTGCCGATTCTGCAGCTCGCGTAGCCACGCGAGGAGCGGCGCCGCCGCCGGCAGGTGGACGCGTAGCGGCAGCACGGTGATGAAGGGTCCGGCCGTCGCCTCAATGCCCGGCAGATCGGCCGGGCGGCCGGCGACGGTGACGCCGAAGATCACGTCACGCCGGCCGCTCTCGACGCCGAGCAGGAGCGCCCAAGCCCCCTGCATCAGGGTGTTCGGCGTCAGCCCATGGCGGCGCGCCAGCGCCCGCAAGGACGTACCGATCGCGTCGAGCTGGCGCTGTTCGAACCACTGGCGTTCGCCGCCGGCAGGCAACTCGCCAGACCCGTCCTCGCCCAGCGGCGTCGCGGCGCCGAAGCCGGCGAGCATGCGCCGCCAGAAGGACTCGGCCGTCGCTGCGTCCTGGCGGCTCAGCCATTCGAGATAGGCGCTGAACGGGCGGCGCGGGCCGAGATCATGGGGCGTACCTCGCGCCAGCGCGGCGTAGAGGCGGACGAGTTGCTCGACGAGCAGGGTCTGCGACCAGCCGTCCTGGATGAGATGGTGGAAGGTGCATGCAAACTGGAAGGTGCGCTCGCCAAGGCGGTAGAGGGAGAGCCGCAGCAACGGCGCCTGCGTAAAGTCGAAGCCGGCCATGCGGTCCGCCCGGAGGCGTCGGGTGACCTCCCGCCGTTGCGCTTCTTCCGGCAGGGACCTCAGGTCGTGTTCGACGAGTGGCGGCTCGACGCGACGCAGCACCACCTGAACGGGCCGCTCGAGCCCCTCCCAGATGAAACCGGTGCGCAGGATCGCATGGTGATCGAACAACCGCCGCCAGGCGAGGGTGAAGACGACGGGATCGAGGTCGTCGAAGACAAAGCTCCGCTGCGCGACGTAATGGTCGGGGTCGCGCCGATAGAGACAATCGAACAAAATGCCGTGTTGCGCCGGCGACAACGGGTAAATCCCCTCGACCCGCTCTCCGAGCAGTTCGCCTGGGCTCACGGGAGCCGCCTGTTCACCGCTCATGGACGCTTCGTCTCCACTTGGCGCAAGATCGATTCCAACTGCGACGCGTCGAGACTCACCTGCGACAGATCGACCGCCGCAACGATCTTCTCCACCGGTGCCGGCTCGGCGGCGGGAGCGGTGGGCACCGGCGCGATGGGAGCCGCCATGGCCACCAGGGCGGCGATGGTCGGTTGTTGGAAGAGCTGCATCGGGGTCAAGGCCATGCCTTCCGCCCGCGCCCGCGCCACCATCTGCACGGCGAGGATCGAGTCTCCCCCCAGAGAGAAGAAGTCGTCCTCGATCCCCACCTGACGCACGCCGAGCAACTGCGCCCAGATCGCCGCCATGCGTTTCTCTCCGCTGTTGCGCGGTGCCACGTAGCGATTGCCCAGCTCGGGCCGTGCGTCGTCGGGGGGCGGCAGCGCGCGGCGATTCAACTTGCCGTTGGCCGATAACGGGAGCTTTGCGAGAGCGATGAACCGAGCCGGCACCATGTACTCTGGCAGCCGCTCTTGAAGGAAACGGCGCAATTCGCCGACAGGCAGGGCGGTACCGGCGGTCTCGTCCGCCGGTACTACATAGGCGAGGAGACGCTGCTCGCCGTCCGGCTGCTCGCGGGACACCACCACGGCCTCACGGACCATGGGGTTTTGGGCGAGGGCCGTCTCGACTTCACCGAGCTCGATGCGAAAGCCTCGGATTTTGACCTGGTGGTCGAGGCGGCCCAGGAAGTCGAGGCTGCCGTCCGGCAGGTGGCGCACCAAGTCGCCACTACGGTAGAGACGGGCGCCGGG
>DATARD010000247.1:0-23614 GCA_036264355.1 Thermoanaerobaculia bacterium | reverse complement strand
GCCGCCTGGTCGACGTCTTCCTGGTGATCGTCGTCCTCTACGCCCTGGAGGCCAGCTCCCTCGCGGCGCTCTTCGCCGGCCTGCTGGTCGGCCTGCTGCACGACACGCTGACCAGCGGCCCCTACGGCCTTTTCGGTTTCGCTGATACCATCGTCGGCTACAGCACGGCGCGCCTGGCGCAGCGTCTGGTGATCCAGCGCTCCACCGGCGTGCTGGCCCTGGTGAGCTTCGCGGCCGTGGCGCAGCAGGCGATCGTCGCCGCCCTGGCATTCCTCCTGCTGCCCGCCCCGGAGCTGCCCAACCCGCTCTGGGTGGCGGTGCGCGCCGGTGTCTGTGGAGTGCTCGGCATGTCGATCCACATCGCAACGAATCACTGGCGGCGGGTGTCGGAAACCCGGCGCCGCGGCCGGATGAGCCGGCTCCGCCTGGGCTGAGCCCGACCGAAGGGAGACCGCATGCAAGTCGTTCGTGAGCACCGAGATGATCTGATCGTCCGCGTGCGGATCCTCTCCGCGGTGATCACCGGCATTCTGGTCGTCATCGCCATCGGTTTCTGGTTCGTCCAACTCGTCCAGGGGAGCTACTACCGCGAGCTGGCGGAAAACAACCGGCTGCGCAAGATGCCCATCAAAGCGCCGCGCGGCCTGATCTACGACCGCAACGGCCACCTGCTGGTGGAGAACATCCCCAGCTACGCGCTGATGATCGACCGCAGCCGGGCTCCCCACCATCTCGACCAGAGCCTGGCGTTCGCCGCCGGGGTCCTGGGCCGGCCGGTGGAAGAGCTTCAGGACATCATGGACCGCTACCAGGATACGCCGGTCTTCCAGCCGGTGCTGCTGGCCGAGAACCTCACCCTCTCCGAGGTGTCGCGCATCGGCGTGCAGAGCCTGGAGCATCCCGAGTTCGAGGTGGAGGTGCAGCACCTGCGCCTCTACCGCCACGGCGGGCAGACCGCCAGCGTCCTCGGCTACCTCGGCGAGGTGACGCAGGACGAGGTGGAGCGCGCCGGCGGCCACTACCTGCCCGGCGACCTGGTGGGGAAAAAGGGCATCGAGCAGACCTACGACGCCGTGCTGCGCGGCCGCGACGGCGAGCGCGTCGTCGTCGTCGACAGCCGCGGCGAGTTGCTGGAGGAGTACGGCCGCAAGCCGGCGATCCCCGGCAAGGACCTCACCCTGAGCCTCGACCTCGACCTGCAACAGGAGGCGGCGCGCCAGCTCGACGGCCCGGAGAAAGTGGGAGCGATCATTGCGATGGAGCCGCACACCGGCGAGATCCTCGCCATGGTCTCGTCGCCCTCCTACAATCCGAACCTGTTCTCCCACCGCTTGCAGAAGAGCGACTGGCAGGCGCTGCTCGACGATCCCAACCATCCATTGCAGAACCGGGTGATCCAGAACACCTATTCGCCGGGCTCCACGTTCAAGATCGTGATGGCGACCGCCGGCCTCACCGAGCGCGTGGTCGAGCCGCACTCGCGCACCTTCTGCACCGGCTCCGCCACCTTCTACGGCCGTCCCTTCCGCTGCTGGAAGAAAGGCGGCCACGGCTCGGTGGAAGCCGAAACCGCGATCAAGGGCTCGTGCGACGTCTACTTCTATGGCGTCGGCCAGCGCCTGGGCATCGACCGCATCGCCAAATACGCGCGGCTGTTCGGCCTCGGCAGCGCGACCGGCATCGACATCCACGGCGAGAAGCGCGGCCTGGTGCCGGACATGGAATGGAGCTTGAAGTCGCGCAAGATGCCCTGGTATCCGGGCGAGACCATCTCGGTCGCCATCGGCCAGGGTCCGATCCTGATGACGCCGCTCCAGATGGCCGTGCTCACCTCGATGGTGGCCAACGGCGGCTACCGCGTCACGCCGCACCTGGTGCGCGACGCCAAGGTGCCGGCGCCGCAGCGCGTGCCGCTCGATGAAGACGCGATCAAAATCGTGCACAAGGGGATGTGGGACGTGGTCAACGACCCCTCCGGCACCGCCTACGCGGCGCACGTGCCCGGCGCCGACGTAGCCGGCAAGACCGGCACCGTGCAGGTCATCGCCCAGGCGCAACGCCTCACGGCCAAGGCGCTGCCGTTCAAATACCGCGACCACGCCTGGTTCACCTCGTTCGCTCCGGTCGACAATCCCAAGATCGCGGTCGTGGTCTTCGCCGAGCACGGCGGCTCGGGAGCCCACACCGCCGCACCGATCGCGCAGGCGCTGTATGCAAAATATTTCAAAGTCGATCTCCATCCAGCCACTCGCTGAAGAGCGGCCGCAACCGCTGCGGCACCTCTCCTCGATCGATCTCGGGCTGGCCCTCTCGGCGTTCCTGCTGGCCGCAATCGGCCTCGCCACCGTGCACAGCGCGAGCTCCGAGATGGTGGTGGACTATTTCCCGCGCCAGGCCGGCTGGGTGGGCATCGGTTTCGTGCTGCTGGTGATCGCGATGAGCATCGACTACCACGTGCTGCTCGATCTCTCCGTGATGATGTACCTCGCCGGCATCGTGTCGCTCATCGCGGTCTTCTTCATCGGCGTGCAGCGAGGGGGAGCCGCGAACTGGATCCAGATCGGCCCCTGGCAGCTCCAGCCCTCGGAGTTCGCCAAGCTCGCCACGGCGCTGTTCATCGCCCGCTATCTCGCGGGGCTCAACATGCGCGTGCTCGCGCTGCGGCAGATCCTCACCACGATCGGCATCGTCGGCCTGCCCATCGTCCTGGTCGCGGTCGAGCCGGACATGGGCGGCGCGGCGATGTTCATGCCACTGGTGGTCGGCATGCTGCTGGTGGCGGGCGTCCGCATCCGCCTGCTGGTGACCGCGGCGGTCGTCGCGCTCGTCCTCGGCGCCGGCCTGTGGACCTTCGGCATGCACGGCTATCAGAAACAGCGGGTGCTCACCTTCATCTATCCCGAGCGCGATCCGCTCGGCGCCGGCTACCAGGTGCGCCAGAGCAAGATCGCCGTCGGCTCCGGCCAACTCACCGGCAAGGGCTACATGCAGGGCACCCAGAGCCAGCTCCGCTTCCTCCCCGCCCGCCACACCGACTTCATCCTCTCGGTGCTGGCCGAAGAGTGGGGCTTCGCGGGAGTGCTGACCGTGCTCAGCCTCTACGCCTTGTACATCACGAGCGCTGCCCGCATCGCCATGCGGGCGAGGGACCGCGCCGGCATCTTCCTGGTCGTGGGCCTGGTCTCGGTGACCTGCTTCCACATCCTCTACAACTCCGCCATGGTGGTGGGCTTCGTGCCGATCACCGGCATTCCGCTGCCGTTTCTCTCCTACGGCGGCTCGTTCACCATGGTGAACTTCATCTCCACCGGCATCATTCTGGGCGTGGACATGCGGCGGTATGTGAACCGGTAGGGATCAGACGGCCTTGACCTCGGAGGTGCAGTGCGGGCAGCGGCTCGCCTTGAGGGAGATGGCGGTGTCGCAGAACGGGCACTGCCGCGTGGTGGGAGCCGCCGCCGGCTCCGGCTTTTTGAATCGCGCGAGCTGTCGCGTCACGAGAAAGATCACGAAGGCGACGATCAGGAAGTCGATCACCGTGTTGAGGAAGACGCCATAGTTGAGCGTCGCCGCCCCGGCGGCCTTTGCCTCGGCCAGCGTCGCGTAATGCTTCCCCGACAGATTGAGGAATAGGTTCTGGAAATCCACTCCGCCGAGAAGCAGGCCGATCGGCGGCATCAGGACGTCGTTGACGAACGAGGTCACGATCTTGCCGAACGCGCCGCCGATGACGACGGCCACGGCGAGATCCATGACGTTGCCCCGCGAGACGAACTCCTTGAACTCTTTGAGCACGGAGACTCTCCTTTCCGGGAAACAGCCCTTCAAGGATAGACCAGAACCGGCGGGCGATACAGCGACGGCTTGAGTGAGGGAGCGTCTTCAGCCCCTTGCCCCTTGCACGGCCCGGCGAAGGCGCGCCAGGGCCCGGGCGCTGTGCTTGCGCACTGTCCCGGCGCGCGAGCCGAGTTGGATTGCAATCTCCTCCGTCGACATTCCCAAGCCATAACGGAGCCACAGGATGAGCCTGTGGCGAGTTGGCAGAAGGACCGCGAGAGTCTTCAAATCTGAATACAGCTCGGCTCGCTCTTGCTCGGGCCGTTGCGCCGGGGCGATGGCCTCAAGGATCGCGCCATCGAAATAATGAAGCCAGGCGCGACGCCTGCGCAGGGAAGCGTGGCAGCACAGCCGAGACAGAGTCTGGGCGAGCCAGGCCTCGGGACAGTCGATCCGTTGCCAGTGCCGGACGAGCGCAAGGCAGGCATCCTGAAGCAGATCCTCGGATTCCGGCATGGGGATTCGGAAGCTCGCCATGATGCGCCGCAAGCGCGGTTTCATCCGCGTGAGCAGATCGATGATCTCCGGCTCGCCGGCCGGCGCGTCATGGATTTGCATCGTCCCGGTCCTCGCTTGGGTTCGGCCGGATCGCCTTGAGGCCTTCCTCGAGGACCCAGAGCAATTTCCTGAGAACCGCGCACTCTTCGGGTGTTCCAAAGCTCTCCAGCTCCGGAAGCGCGGCCGCCGGACGGCTTTCGACGCCCCAGACAAGCTCCTCCAGGCCGGCGTCCAGCTCTTCGGCGATCAGCAGCAGCTCAGGGAGGTTCAGGGTGACGTGGCCATTCTCCAATCTGGAGAGCCGCATGTACCGGATGCCGATACGCCGGGCAAATTCGCGCTGCGTCCAGCGTTTGGTTCGGCGGCGTTCCAGGATCCGGACACCGATGGCGCGTCGCTGGTCAGCGGGGAGCTGTCTCTTTGGGGTTGTCATTCTGCAAATCCCTCCGAATGGTCGGAATTATTCGCTGGTGCTCAGAACGATGTCAAGTTTTTTACGCCGATAGACTTCTTTGACAGCAGAATGATCGGATTAGAGTGCAGAATCACCCGAACGGAAGCCTTCTTGCCGCCGGTCGCCGCGATACTTGGCGTTACGGATTTACAGGCATAGATTCCTTCATGGCGAAACCCTCAGGATCTCTCGATTGAGCAACACAATGGAACGCATTCGGGCAACAATCGGCAGACGATGGCGTTGCGCATCCGCGGACGTCGCGGCCACTCCTGGCTTGTGGGCGCTCCAGCGGAAAGAGGAGATATCGACCATGTTCCCGCAAGGCAGAAAACAGATCACGGCGCTGCTCATCCTCCTGGGCTTCCTGATGATGAATGTCCCGGCGGCCACAGCCGGAGGCGGCGGACCGCTGCCGAAACAGGCCGTCGGCGTGGCGCACGAGAACGGCGAGGCGTTCTTCTCGTGGGCCTGGAGTTGGATGAGGTCGCTCTTGGAGAAGAATGGGCCATGCATCGACCCGAACGGCGCGTGCGCGCCAAGCGGCGCCCTGATCCAGCCCAAGGCAGGACCATGCATCGACCCGGACGGCAGGTGCATGCCAAACGGTGCCTCGAACAACCTCGATCACGGCCCGTGCATCGAGCCGAATGGAGGCTGTGTGGCTTCCTCCTCATCCGGCTAGGCGCGAGCCACAGGGAGAGTTCTCTCCCTGTGGCATCTTCTGCCCGGTATGTGCGACACTACGGAGGTTCTTGCGCGAGCTCTTCGTGCGAAGAAGGGAGCCCCGTGAGCGATCATCTGACCGCCGACCAGGCGGAGCGTTTCCTCCGGAGTGAGCTTCCCCGGACCCAGGCGAAAGAGGTGCTTCGGCACCTCCTGAAGGGGTGCGTGGAGTGCAACGGGCGACTCGAGCCGCTGCTCCCCCTGGTCTTCACGCCCGAGAGGACGTGCACGGATACGCCCGTGGCCTCAGGAAACCACTATGACGCGCCAATCGCGCGCGCCTTGGCCGCGGTGCTCAGCCGCCGGCCGCAGCCGCGGAACCAGGAGTGGGCCCGTGTCGAACGGGGGCTGAATCTCTTACGGTCCAGCCCCCGCGGGCTTGTCGATCTCACGGAGGAGGAAGCGAAGGACTTGCGGGGCTGGCCTTTCGTGGAAATCCTCCTGCAGCTCAGCTTCGAAGAGCGCTACCGCAACCCGGAGGAGATGCTCCGGCTCGCCCTCCTCGCGAAGACCGCGGCCGAGAACCTCGACCCCACAACGTACGACGCTCCACTGATCGCCGACCATCAGGCTCGGGCCTGGGCGGAATTGGGCAACGCCCATCGCATGAACGATGAGCTGGCCGAGGCCGAGGCGGCGTTCGACATCGCCGAAGAGCGCTTGCGGCAGGGAACTGGGAATCTGCTCCTCCTCGCCCAAGTGGCGGATTTGCACGCATCACTCTTGAACGATCAGAGCCAGCCCTCCGATGCCTGCGAGCTCCTGAGCGGGGCCTACGAGCTCTATCGGAAAGTCGGCGACGACCATCTCGCGGGGCGCGCGCTGGTGAGCAAGGGCATCTACACCAACTATGAAGGCAACCCGCGGGAGGCGCTCCGCATCTTGCGCCAGAGCCTCAAGCTCCTCGATCCTGAACGTGATCCGCGGCTCGCCATCTCAACTACCCAAAGCATGCTGGAAGTCATGGTCCAGTGCGGTGAGCTCCGGGAGGCGGCGGAAATGCTCATGAAAAGCGGGCTCCGGCATGCATTGGCCGGAGAGCCCTTGAGCCTCGCGAAGCTCCGTTGGGTGGAAGGACAGATCTTCACGGGCCTCAAGAAGCCTGCCCGCGCCGAAGCAGCGCTCTCGGAAGCCCGGGCCGGTTTTCTCGAACACAACCAGGGCTACGACGCGGCCCTGGTCGGCCTCGATCTCGCGGCGGTCTTGCTGGAACGAGGGAAGAATGCCGAGGTCAAGGAGCTGGCCGCGGATATGCTCGCGACCTTCCAAAGGCTTGGCATCCAGCGAGAGGCCGTACGGGCGCTCGATTATCTGAATCGCGCCTGCCATAAGCAGCGGGCCACGCCGCGCATCGTCCGGCACGTGAGCCGATTCTTGAAGCAGCTCGAGCGTGAGCCCCAGCTCCGCTTCCAGGCGCTCTGACGGCTCAGGGCCTGCCACGAAATAACCTGGCCAGAACCTCTTGCTTCTTCCCCTGAGGGATCGTCAACTTCCCTTCGGGGAAGCTCAACTTCCCCTGGGGGATCGTCAACTTCCCTGGAGGGAAGCTTAACTTCCCCTGAGGGATCGTCAACTTCCCTTGGGGGAAGCTCAACTTCCCCTGGGGGATCGTCAACTTCCCTGGAGGGAAGCTCAACTTCCCCCGGGGGATCGTCAACTTCCCTTGAGGGAAGCTCAACTTCCCCTGGGGGATCGTCAACTTCCTTTGGGGGAAGCTCAACTTCCCCTGAGGGATCGTCAACTTCCCTTGGGGGAAGCTCAACTTCCCCTGGGGGATTGTCAACTTCCCTTGGGGGAAGCTCAACTTCCCCTGAGGGATCGTCGATCCTGACCAGGTTATTTCGTGCAGACCTTCAGTCCGCCTCGGGATCCTCTTCCGCGATGAAGCCGAGCAGACGGCCGAGTGAGCGTTTCACCTGCTCATCGAAGACAGGAGCCGCTTCGGGCTCGGCGATCGAGCTTTGCCCCAGGGCATCCTGGACGTCCTCGATCAGCCTTCGGGCGCCCTTGCCGCTGTCGCTCGCCTGCCGGCGCCGCGGGAACGCCAGGCGAAAGAAATCGCCCGGGTCCATGCCCACGGCCTCGACGATCGACAGGATATGCCGAGTCCGGAGATCGACGGTGCCGCCCAGGATCTTGCTCAAGTAGCCGCTGCTCAAGCCGATCTGCCCTTCCAGCGACTGCCGCGTGCGGCCCGCGACTCGCACCACCGTCGCGAGCACCTCGGTGAGCCGGCGAACCTCTTCGTCGTGCCGATCGGCCATCCAGCTACTATAGCATCGGCCGCCGAGTCGCCTGTCCACTTCGGCCGACTCTCTGCCGTGGGCCGGTTGTTGCAGCTCCCTGGAGATGTGGACGGTTGCAGCCGGCCTCCGGACGGTTCTCTCCAGGATGTGGACGGTTGCGGAGTCGGAGTGAGACGTTCCACCGGCGGATTGGACCGCCCACTTCTTGGCATGAACCGTCCACTTCCCGGGCCACAAGCGCCGTTTGCGTTCCGTTGTGTCTCAGATCGCGGCCGCGGAGCGTCCCTTCTTCCTCTTGGCGGCCGCCTTCTCCGAGCTCTGCTTCACCCTGAGCTTCACAATCCTCTCGATCAAGTCGTAGGGAATCGGCTGGTCGAGCGGAAACCGCAGATTGCCCTTCTCGCCCGCGTAAGGCGCGATCGCCCGCTCCAGGCTCGCATCCCCGGCCACCGGCGGATAGAGCCCGATGTGCTTCTTGAAGGCCGCGAAGTACACCAGGATGCCGTTCTGGGTGAACGCCGGCATCTTGTAGCTGATCGTCTCCTGCGCGTCCGGCGCGGCGCCGCGGATTGTCGAGCGTATCTTTTCGAGGATGGCCTGGATCTCGGGCGGAAACGCTGCGATGTAGTCGTCGATGCTCTGGGGTGCTGCTTGGCTTGTTGCCATCAGATGCCTCCTTCGAGTATCACGGAAGAGCCAAAGACAACTTCACGGCAATCTCAACCTTACGCATTTCGGTCGTCGAGAGGCATCCCAAAGGCCCTCGGCCAAGCAGCCGCTCCTTGGAGAGAGTAAGAATCTGCTCGCATTTCACAAACGTCACTTCCCGCAGGCCGTTCTCCGGACTGGGAGCGATCCGGATGTGGAACGGAATTGGCTTCCCGTGAGTGCTCATCGCGAGCACCACGGTGTTTGGGTACCTTGCGTTCTGGTTCCCCGCGTCGTTCTGGAGAATCAGAGCAGGCCGTTGACCGAGTTGCTCCGAACCTCTGCCAGGACTGAAATCCACGAACCAGATTTCACCGCGCCGGGGAAGCGGAAAGTCACTCACCGAGAAGAGCTTCCACCTGGACTGCGAAAAATCTTTCTACATCGGTCTCTGCCGCATCCACGGCAAGCATGTCGTAGGCTCGGCTCAAGCGTTCCTCCACCGATTTTTCCGCCTTCTCTGCGATGGCCTCCTGGACCAATCGGTTGATGCTGATCCCAAGACGGTCCGCCATGTTCCTGGCCGCCTGGTAGACCTGGTCGGGGAGGCGGACGGTCAGTGCATGATCCATGTCTATGGTCCTCCTTGTGCCACCACTCCATGATACCACTTGGAGGCGAGAGGGGCTTCCCCGGAGCCTGACGAGGTATGATCGTGCGAGAAACCTTTCGGCTCAGGAGGCGTACAGAAGAGATCTCATGCGCGAGCTGGCGCGACATCTGATGATGACCGTGCGGTCACTCGTCCGGCAGCCGGCGGTGGCGGTGCCGGCGGTGCTGACTCTCGCCCTGGGCATCGGCGCGAACACGGCGCTCTTCGCCTATCTGTCGTCCCTGGTGTGGCCGCGGCTGGGGATCCGCGAGGCGCAGAGGGTGGTGCGCGTCTATTCGGGCACGGCCGAGGACAGCCGCCAGCAGACCCAGTTCCCGGACTACAGCGAGATGGCGCGGCGGCAGACGGCGGTCCCCAAGCTGGTCGCCTACACGCCGTTCGGCACGTCCTTGGGCCTGCCGGAGCAGACGACGTTTGCCTGGGGATGGGCGGTGAGCGGCGGTTATTTTGCTTTCTGTGGCTCCCAGCCGGTGGCCGGACGGTTGCTCGGGCCGCAAGACGACCGGCCGGAGGCGCCGCTGGTGGCGGTGCTCGACCAGGCGTTCTGGAAGCGTGTTCTGGGCGGCGACCCGCGCGCTGTCGGGCGGACCTTGCGGATGAACGGCCAGACGGTCACCGTGGTGGGGGTGACCGCCGACCATTTCGACAACTCCAACCTGCCGGCCTCTCTCTATGTTCCGCTGGCCCAGGTGGACCGGATCACCGGGCTGCCGCGGATCGCCGCGCACGACGTCCGCTGGCTCAGCCTCGCCGGCCGGCTCGCTCCCGGCGTCTCCCGCGCGCAGGCGCAGGCCGCGTTCGATCAGCTCGCCCGGTCGCTCGACGAGGCCGATCCTCTCGGCGAGGGGAAGCGGCGCTTCTCCGTGGTGCCGGGGGAGCAGTATGACGCGGCGTCTTCGGCCGGCAGCGACGGCAGCGATCCGTTCCTGGCAGCGGCCGAGATCCTGACCGCGGGAGCCGGCCTGTTCCTGCTGCTCGGCTGCGCCAGTATCGCCAACCTGCTGCTGGCGCGGGCGACGGCGCGGCAGCGCGAGTGGGCGATCCGCGCTTCGCTGGGCGCCGGGCGCTGGCGGCTGGCCGGCAGCGTGCTCTTGGAGAGCACGCTCCTCTGCCTGGCCGGCGGCGCGGCCGGTCTGCCGTTCGCCGCGGTGCTGGCGCGGCGGATCGACACCTATGTGATCACGCCGCTTCCGGGATATGGGAGCTCGGGGCAGGCGTCGACGCTGGTGCGGCTCGACGGCCGCGCAGTTGCCTTCGCGCTCGGCGTCTCCCTGCTCTGCGCGCTCCTCGGCGGCCTCGGTCCGCTGCTGCGGGTGGCGCGGCGGGACCTTCTCGATCCGCTGAAGAGAGATGCCGCGGGGAGCGGCACGGCGGCTGGCGCTCTCAATGCGCGCCGGGCCCTGGTGGTGGCGCAGGTGACGCTGTCGGTCGTCCTGCTCCTCGCCGGCGGTCTCCTGGTGCGCAGCCTGGAGGGCGCGCAGAAGATCGATCCCGGATTTTCGCCGGACCGGCTGTTGCTGGCTACGGTCTACCTGCCGCGAGCGGTGAGTGGCGGCGGCAGCGCGTCCGCTCTCTACAGCCGGATGCTGGAGGAAGTGCGCAGCCTTCCCGGGCTCGCGTCGTCGACCCTGTCGCAGGTGCCGCCGCTCGCCGGCTGGTCGCGCTCGACGCAGGTGGCGCCGCACGAAAAGCCGGAGGCGCGGATTCCGGTCAACTACAACCTGGTGGCTCCGGACTTCTTCTCCACCGTGGGCATTCCGATCATCCAGGGCCGGCCGCTGGACCGCCGCGACCGTCTCGGCGCGGCGCCCGCCGTGGTGGTGAGCCGCGCGCTGGCGCGCAAGCTGTGGGGTGACGGCAATGTGGTGGGCCGGCTGCTCGACGTCACCGAGCCGGCGCATCCCGGCGAGCCGGGCCCGGTGTTCGAGGTGGTGGGCGTCACGGCGGACGTGCGCACCATCTCGCCGGTGGAGGCGCCGGGCGCGATGGTCTATTTCTCCCAGGAGCAGCGCTCGCATTCGCGGATGACCGTGGTCGCCCGCACCGCCGGGCCGCCCCTGGCGGAGGCCGCCGGGCTGCGCCGGGCGCTGCGCACGGTGCATCCGGATCTCGCGGTGATCGAGATGGCGGCCTGCCGCGATCAGCTCGACCGGGTGCTCATCCTGCCGCGCATGTACGCCGAGGTGGCGGGCCTCTTCGGTCTGCTCGGCTTGGCGGTGGCGGTCGTCGGCCTCTTCGGCCTGCTCAGCTATTCGGTGAGCTTGCGCGGACGCGAGATGAGCATCCGCATGGCGGTGGGAGCACGGCCGTGGGACGTCTGGCGGCTGGTGGTGCGCCAGGGCATGACACTGGTCGCCCTCGGCATCGTGCTCGGCATCGCCGCCGCCCTCTTCGCGAACCGTCTCCTCGCCAGCCTGCTGTTCGGAGTCGGAGTCACCGATCCTCTCACCTTCGTGACCGTGCCCGCGGTTCTGGCCGCCGTGGCGCTCGCGGCGTGCGACCTGCCGGCACGGCGGGCCGCGGGGCTCGATCCGTCGGCGGTGCTGCGGAGGTGGTAAGACAATGCGTGAGCTGATGCGACATTTGATGATGACCGTGCGCTCGCTCGCCCGGCAGCCGGCGGTGACGGTGCCGGCGGTGCTGACGCTCGCCTTGGGGATCGGGGCGAACACGGCGCTTTTCGCATACCTGTCGGCTCTGGCGTGGCCGCGGCTGGAGACCCGCGACGCGCAGCGCGTGGTGTTCGTCTACTCGGGCACCGCCAAGGAGGCGCGCCAGCAGACGCAGTTTCCCGACTATGCAGCAATGGCGCGGGAGCAGACGGCGGTCAGCGAGCTCACGGCCTACTCGTCGTTCGGCTCTTCCGTGGGGCTGCCGGAACAGACGACGTTTGCCTGGGGACAGGCGGTGAGCGGCGGCTATTTCTCTTTCTACGACGCGCGGCCGGCGGTAGGGCGGTTGCTTGGACCACAGGACGACCGGCCGGAGGCGCCGCTGGTGATGGTGCTCAGCCATGCTTTCTGGAAAGGCGCTCTGGGCGGCGATCCGCGCGCCGTCGGGCGCACGCTGCGGATGAACGGCTTGACGGTCACCATGGTGGGCGTCGGCACCGAGGGCTTCAGCGGCCCCGGTTTGCCGGCGGCGCTCTACGTTCCACTGGCGCAGGTGGACCGGATCACCGGGATGAAGGGGCGGACCGACAGCAAAACCCGCTGGCTGAGCCTCACCGGCCGGCTGGCGCCCGGCACCTTCCGCGAGCAGGCGCAGGCCGCGCTCGATCAGCTCGCCCGCTCACTCGACGAGACCGCTCCTCTCGGCGAGGGGAAGCGGCGCTTCTCCGTGGTCCTGGCAGAGAAATACGACGTCGAGTACTCGGCCAGCGCCGGCGATCCGTATCTCGATGCGGCCAAGATCCTGACTGCGGCGGCCGGACTGTTCCTGCTGCTCGGCTGTGCCAGCATCGCCAACCTGCTGCTGGCGCGGGCGACGGCGCGGCAGCGGGAGTGGGCCATCCGTGCCTCTCTCGGCGCCGGACGCTGGCGGTTGGCGGGCAGTGTGTTTCTGGAGAGCACCCTGCTGTGCCTGGCCGGCGGCGCCGCCGGTCTGCCGTTCGCCGCGGTGCTGGCGCGGCGGATCGATACCTATGTGGCGACGCCGCCGCCGGGCCTGGGCAACTGGGGGGAGGGAACGACGCTGGTGCACGTGGACACCCGCGCCGTCGCCTTCGCGCTGGGCGTCTCTCTGCTCTGCGCGTTCCTCGGTAGCCTCGGTCCGCTGCTGCGGGTGGCGCGGCGGGATCTCCTCGATCCGCTCAAGAGCGATGCCGCGGGGAGCGGTACGGCCGCCGGCGCGCTCAATGCGCGCCGGGTGCTGGTGGTGGCGCAGGTGGCGTTGTCGGTCGTCCTGCTGCTGGCCGGTGGCCTCCTGGTGCGCAGCCTGGACGGCGCACAGAAGATCGATCCCGGTTTTTCGCCGGACCGGATGCTGCTGGCCACGGTCTACATTCCGCGGGCTTTGGGAGGCGGCAGCGCATCCGCTCTCTATAACCGGGTGCTGGAGGAGGTGCGCGACGTTCCCGGGCTCACCTCGGCCAGCGTGTCGCAGGTGCCGCCGCTCGGCGGCTGGTCGCAGGGGACGCAGGTGGCGCCGCACGAAAACCCGGAAGCGCGGATTCCGGCCAACTACAACCTGGTGGCGCCGGACTATTTCGCCACGGTGGGCATTCCCATCCTCCAGGGCCGGCCACTGGACCGCCGCGACCGCCGCGATGCGGCGCCCGCCGTGGTGGTGAGCCAGGTGCTGGCGCGCAAGCTGTGGGGGGACGGCTCCGCCGTGGGACGACTGCTCGACGTCACCCAGCCGCCGCACCCCGGCGAGCCCGGGCCGGTGTTCGAGGTGGTAGGCGTCACGGCGGACGTGCGCAGCATCTCGCCGGTCGAACCGCCGGGCTCGATGATCTACCTCTCCCAGGAGCAGCGCTCCGTGTCGCGGATGACCGTGCTGGCGCGCACGGCCGGGCCGCCTCTGGCGGAGGCTGCGGCGCTGCGCGGGGCGCTGCGCAAGGCGCATCCGGACATCGCGGTGGTCGAGATGGCGGCCTGCCGCGATCAGCTCGACAAGGTGCTCATCCTGCCGCGCCTGTACGCCGAGGTGGCGGGCCTCTTCGGGCTGCTCGGCCTGGCGGTCGCGGTCGTCGGCCTCTTCGGCCTGCTCAGCTACTCGGTGAGCTTGCGCGGACGCGAGATGAGCATCCGCATGGCGGTGGGAGCGCGGCCCTGGGACGTC
This sequence comes from Thermoanaerobaculia bacterium, assembly GCA_036264355.1. GTDB lineage: Bacteria > Acidobacteriota > Thermoanaerobaculia > Multivoradales > UBA5704 > UBA5704. Next base: position 9,747 of record DATARD010000247.1, on the reverse strand, counting down.
TGGCGGCTGGTGGTGCGCCAGGGCATGACGCTGGTCGCCCTCGGCATCGTGCTCGGCATCGCCGCCGCTTTCTGCGCCAGAAGCCTCCTCGCCAGCCTGCTGTTCGGAGTCGGAGCCGCCGATCCCCTGACCTTCGTGGCCGTGCCCGTGGTCCTGGCCATCGTGGCGTTCGCCGCCTGCGACCTGCCGGCCCGGCGGGCCGCGGGGCTCGACCCGTCGGCCGTGCTGCGCAACCTGTGACTCGAGGAAGTAGACAGACCCAGAGAAAATATTCCCGGTAAAAGAGCCATCTTCCGCTCCAGACGTATCCGTTCCAGGGTATTCTTTGTTCCCTGTGGATATGACGAACGGAGACGAAGCTCTGCGCGCCTACCTGGCGTGCATCGCGGAACGGACGGCGAAGGGGGATGCCCGCGAGGAGAGCTTCTATCCGTGCTTCGCGGATCTCCTGCGGCGCTGCGGCACGGCGCTGGGCCACCGGGTGGACGTGACGCAGATCCCACGCAAGACGGAGGACTGCCTGCTCGACTTCCAGGTGTGGACCGGCGGCCGGGTGGTTGGCTATGTGGAGGCCAAGGCTCCCGGGACAGACCTCGCCAGGGCGGCGGACTCCGAGCAGCTCGTGCGCTACCGGCAGACGTTCCCGAATCTTCTCTTGACGGATTTTCGGGAAATTCTGCTTTTCCGCGACGGCGTGCCGGAGACACGGACGGAGATCGCTCCGGCCGCGTGGCCGACGGTCCAGGTGGCTCTGGACCGGTTTTTCTCCTTCGGCGGCGGCGCCGCGCCGCCCCGGGCCGGACGGATCGCCCAGGCGCTGGCGGCGCGCGCGCGCATCCTTTCGGCGTGTGTCCAGGGTCTCCTCCAGGACGAGCAGGAGCGCGGCGAGCTGTCGCGCCTCGGCCGGCTGCTGCTGGCGTTCCGTGCCTATCTCCTCGCCGAGCTCCCGGAGAAGGAGTTCGCCGACCTCTACGCGCAGACGATCACCTATGGGCTCCTCGCCGCGCGGCTCCGCGAGCCGGAAGAGTTTGGCCTCGCGTCGGTGGCCGCCAACATCCCGCGCGGCAGCGGGATTTTGCGCGAGGTCTTCGAGATCCTCTCGATCGGCTCGCCGCCGCCGGCGATCGCCTGGATCGTCGCGGACCTGGTGGACCTGCTCGCCGCGACGCCGATCCGCAAGGTCTTCGAGCTGCATTTCGACATCCACCGCAAGGATCCGATCCAGCACTTCTACGAGACCTTCCTCGCGGCTTACGACCAGGAGCTCCGGCAGCGGCGCGGCGTCTATTACACGCCGCGGGCGGTGGTCTCGTTCATGGTCCGCCAGGTTCACGCGCTGCTGCGTTCGCGCTTCGGGCTGCCGGATGGCTTGGCCGATCCGGGTGTCGTGCTGCTCGATCCGGCGGCCGGTACGCTGACCTTTCTCACCGAGGCGTTCAACGTAGCGCTGGACGCCTACAAGGAAGCGCACGGCTCCGGAGGGCGCGCCGCGCTGGTGCGCGATCATCTGCTGCCCCACTTCCACGCCTTCGAGGTGTTGATGGCCCCGTACGCGATCGGCCACTGGAAGGCGCGCCTCTTTTTCGAAGCCTGCGGCCTGCCGCTCGGCGACGAGCAGCGGGTGCGCCTTTACCTGACGAACGCGCTGGAGATGGACGACCTGGCGCAATCTTCGTTTCCATTCATGGCGGCTCTCGCCGAGGAGTCGCATGAGGCGTTGCGGATCAAAAAGGAGACCCGGATCTCGGTCGTGATCGGGAATCCTCCGTGGTCCGGGCACTCGGAGAACGCCTCGCCGGACATCGACGATCTCCTGGAAAAGTCTTATGCCAGAGTGGACGGCGAGCGTCTGGGCGAGCGCAACGCGAAGTGGCTGAAAGACGACTATGTGAAATTCTTCCGCTTCGGACAGAGCAAGATCGAGGAGAACGGCGAAGGCATTCTCTGCCTCGTCACCCCGCATGGTTATCTCGACAGCCCGACCTTTCGCGGCATGCGCCAGTCGTTGCTGGAGACGTTCGACGAGCTGTATTTTCTCGATCTCCACGGCAACAAGAGGAAACGCGAGCAGTGCGCGAACGGCGGTTCGGACGACAACGTGTTCGGCGGCGTGGCGCAGGGAGTCGCGATCGCCATTCTGGTCAAGAAGCCGGGGCTGGCAAAACGGGTGCTGTCCCATGATCTGCTCGGCAACGACAAACGAAAAGAGCAGTGGCTGCGCGGCGGCGGCGGCATCGACTTCGCAGGCTGGACGGAAACGAAACCTCGGGGACCCAACTATCTGTTCAAATCCGGCGACGACCGCCTGGCGGAGGAGTACGCCCGCGGCGTGCCGTTGCCGGAGATCTTTCCGATGCGCTCCGTGGGCGTGCTCACCGCACGCGACGAGGTGACGATCGGTTTCGATCTCGCGGATCTGGAGGAGCGGATCGAACGGTTGCGCGCCGGCCTGAAGGGCAAAAACATGCCATGGCGTCTGGACCCGGCGCGGGTGGAGCGGGTGCGGCGCCTGCTTGCGGACGGCGCTTGGCGGAGCGAGGTGAAAGAGATCCTCTATCGGCCGTTCGACCGCCGGGTGATCCTCTACGCGGATGCTCTCGTGGACCGGCCACGGCGGAAGGGGATGGAACCCTTTTTCGGCGAGATCCTCAATCTTGGGCTGGTCGTGCCGCGGCAGGCGCGGGAACGGCCGGCGGCGTTCGTGACCGACTGCATGATCGCTCACAAGGCGGTCAGCGCCTACGACATCAACTCGGTCTTTCCCCTGCGCCGGGCGGGCTCTCTGTTCGCGGAGGCCAATGTGTCGCAAGGCCTCCTGCGATCTCTCGGCGAATCCTACGGCGTGGAGCCGTCGGCCGAGGCGATCTTCTTCTATGTCTACGCCATGCTGCACAGCCCGCAGTACCGCAAAAACTATGCATCCTTCCTGCGCGCCGACTTTCCGCGCATCCCTTTTCCGCCGGATGCGGAGCTGTTCGCCCGCCTCGGCACTTTGGGATCGGAGCTGGTCGATCTCCATCTGTTGCGGTCGGAGCGTCTGCGCGCGCCGCGGGTGCGGTGCACCGGCGACGGATCGGCCCCCGTGAGCCGGCGGCTGTGCTGGGAGCCGGCGGAGCGGCGGGTGGTCCTCAATCAAGCGGGTCTCTGTTTCGAGGCGATCGAGCCCGAGGTCTGGGAGCATCGCATCGGCGGCTACCAGGTGCTGGAGCGCTGGCTGGCCGCGCGCGCCGGCCGGGTGCTGACGCTCCGGGAGATCGAACACTTCCGCCGGGCCGTGGCGGCGGTGGGGTTCACGCTCGATGTGGAGCTCCAACTTGGGCGGATGTGGGGAGGATCTGCGTAATACTAAGGTCTGATGGTTCGCCTCTTGGAGGTTCCGGTATGCGTCGCAGGGTCTCTTCTCTCCTCCTCGTCTTCGGTGTGGCCCTGTGCCTGCCGGCACCTGGCATCGCCGGACTGCTCGACGGTCCCGAATTCCAGGTCAATGCCAAGTCTGCCGGCCGGCAAGGAGCGCCCGGCGTCGCCGTGGCGGCCGACGGCCACTTCGTGGCGGTGTGGGTGGACGGCGGCGTGCGCGGCAAGCCGGCGAACGTCATGGCTCGGATCTTTGCCGCGGACGGCACGCCGCAGACCGGCGACATCCGGATCTCCACCCAGGAGCCCGGCTTTCAGGACCACCCCCGGGTGGCGGCGACTCCGAACGGCGGCTTCGTGGTGGTGTGGAGCGCCCGTACGTCGGGCGCGCCGCAGGACATTCCGCACGTCTACGGCCGGCTCTTCGCCAAGAACGGCGCGGCCCTTGGAGAGCGCTTCCGGCTGGGAACGGGATATGGTCTCGCGCAGACCGAGCCGACCGTGGCCCGCGGTCCGGACGGCCGGTTCGTGGTGGCATGGACCGAAGACGACGGCCGGCTCGATCCGCAGGGAGCTCATACCAGCGACGTTCTCGCCCGGCGGTTCGGCGCCAACGGGCATCCCCTGGCCGTGGAGTGGACCGCCATCGGCGGTGACCAGTATCAGCTCGCTCCGGCCGTCTCGATGAACGCCGACGGAGCATTCGTCATCGCGGCCGAGGAAGACGCCTACACCACGACCCAGGTCTATGCCGCGCTGTACGGGCCGGACGGCACGATCCAGCATTTCGTCTATGTGCCGTACTTCTGGAGGTCCAATGGCTCGAACCCGAGAACGCCGGCCGTGGCGATGCAACCGGACGGTGGGTTCGTCCTGGCGTGGGCGGACAACCAGGGAGACCGTGAGACAGGCGTTCTCGACCCGGACAAGCCCGGGGTGATCGTCCAGCGGATCGACAACCGGGGCGAATGGCGTACGAATCTTTTGAACGCCAACACGACGATCCGCGACGTGCAATCCGAGCCGGCGGTCGCCGCGGCGCCGGACGGCGGATTCCTGGTGGTCTGGACCAGCGCCGGCGGCCAGGACGGCGACGGCCGCGGCGTCTTCGCCCAGCGGTTCGGCCCCGATGGATCGAAGATCGGACCGGAAACCGCGCTCGCCACCTGGACGACCGGCAACCAGAGCCTGCCCGCGGTCGCCGCGACGCCGGACGGCCGGGGTGTGGTGGTCTGGCAGAGCATGCTCCGCGATGGCGACGATTTCGGGATCGCGGCGCGCCGCGTCTCCCTGCAACCCTAGCCATCGAGACGACGAAGGAGAGCCTCAATGAACCGACAGATGATTCCTGGTTTTTTCCTTCTCCTCGGCTTCAGCGCTGGTCTCGCGTCGCCTGTCCAGGGGCAGCTCGTGCGCGGCCCGGAGATCGTGGTCAACGCCGGCAAGGCGGGGAGACAAGGGGCGCCGGACGTGGCGGTGGCGCCCGACGGGCATTCGGTCGTGGTGTGGGTGAACGGCCTGTTTCCAGCCAACGTGATGGCGCGTGTGCTCGCGGCGGACGGCACGCCGCGGACCGGCGACCTCCGGGTGTCGACGTCCGAGCCGGACTTCCAGGACCATCCCCGCGTGGCCATGGCCGCGAACGGGAGCTTCGTGGTGGTCTGGCAGGCCCGCGCCTCGCAACTGGAGCCGTCCCGGGTGTACGGCCGGCGCTTCAACGCCAGTGGCCAGCCGCTCGGCCAGCGGTTCCGGCTCGGCACCGGGTATCACCTTGAGCAGTTCGAGCCGGACGTGGCCTCTGCGCCCAGCGGCCGGTTCGTGGTGGCCTGGACGGAGAATGATGGCAAGTTCCAGCCCAGCGGCGATCCCATGACCGACGTCCTCGCCCGGCGGTTCGGCGCCGATGGCCATCCCCTGGAGGCGGACTGGGTGGCCGCGGGGGGTTGGTACAACCAGTACGCGCCCACGGTGGCGATGAACGCCTCCGGCGCTTTCGTCATCGGCGTCGAGGACTACGCGGAAAGTGACGCGCACGACGACGGGAGCACGATCGTGTACGCCAAGACCTACGGGCCGAACGGCAAGCTCCTGCATGTCCTGTCGCAATATGGCGTGGGATTGGGAATGAACCAGAGCGCTCCGGCCGTGGCGCTCGCCGGCGACGGCACCGCCATTCTTGCCTTTGTGGACGACCAGGTCGACGAGCCTTTCGACCCGAACGACCACGTCGACGGGCTCGGTCTCCTCGCCCAGCGCTACGACACATCCGGTGCAACGATGGGGTCTCTCGTCCACGTCAATACGACGATCAAGGACCACCAGTCCCAGCCCGCGATCGCCCTGACTCCCGGCGGCTACCTCGTCGCCTGGACCAGCGCAGGCGGGCAGGACGGTGATGGTCAGGGGGTTTTCGCCCAGCAGTTTGCCATGGACGGCACGAAGGTCGGCTCGGAAACCGCGCTCGCCACTTTCACAGCCGGCGATCAGAGCCTGCCCGCGGTAGCGCTGGCGCCGAACGGCCATGGCTTCGCGGTCTGGCAGAGCATGGGCCGCGACGGCGATGATCTCGGGATTGCCGCCCGGCGGATCGTCGCACAGCCCTAGTTGAGCTGACGCCTAGCTGCGCCGCCCCGGCCGCCGCTCCGGACGCGCGTTCCACGGATCGAGCGGCCAGGCGTGCCGGGGGTAGCGCCCCTGAAGCTCTTTGCGGACCTGCGGGTAGGTGGTCTCCCAGAAGCTGCGCAGGTCGTGGGTGACCTGCTGCGGCCGGCCGTTGGGAGCGAGCAGATGGAGGAGGACCGGCGCGCGTCCGCCGGCCAGGCGCGGCGTCTCGGCGAGGCCGAACATCTCCTGGATGCGCGCGGCGAGCACGGGAGGCCGGCCGGGCTCGTAGACGGAGCTGGTCGATCTCCATCTGTTGCGGTCGGAGCGGTTGCGCGCGCCGCGGGTGCTCTGTGCAGGAGACGGCTCTGTCCCCGTGGGGCGGCGGCGCTGGGAGCCGGCGCAGAGGCGGGTGGTGTTGAATGAGGCTGGCCTCGGTTTTGAAGGGATTGAGCCCGAGGTCTGGGAACACCGTGTCGGCGGCTACCAGGTGCTGGAGCGCTGGCTCGCCACGCGCGCCGGCCGGGCGCTGACACTGCGGGAGATCGAGAATTTCCCTCGGATCGTGGCGGCGGTGGGGTTTTCGCTCGAGGTGGAGCACCAGATTGGGCGGATCTGGGGGGGAAGCTGCGTAATACTAGTCGTTTGATGGTTCGCTTCTTGGAGGTTCCGGTATGCGTCGCAGGGTCTCTTCTCTCCTCCTGGTCTTCGGTCTGGTCCTGTGCCTCCCCGCTCCCAGCATCGCCGGTCTCCTCGACGGTCCCGAATTCCAGGTCAATGCCAAGTCTGCCGGCCGGCAAGGAGCGCCCGGCGTCGCCGTGGCGGCCGACGGCCGCTTCGTGGCGGTGTGGGTGGACGGCGGCGTGCGCGGTACGCCGGCGAACGTCATGGCCCGCGTCTTCGCCGCGGACGGCACGCCACGGACCGGCGACATCCGGATCTCCACCCAGGAGCCCGGCTTCCAGGATCATCCCCGGGTGGCGATGACGTCGAGCGGCGCCTTCGTCGTGGTATGGAGCGCTCGCACGTCGGGCGCGCCGCAGGACATTCCGCACGTCTACGGCAGGCTCTTCGCAGAGAACGGTGCGCCCCTCGGGGAACGCTTCCGGCTGGGGACAGGGTACGGTCTCGCGCAGTCTGCGCCGGACGTGGCCCGCGCTCCGGGCGGCCGGTTCGTGGTGGCGTGGACCGAGGACGACGGCCGGCTCGATCCGCAGGGCATGCACACCAGCGACGTCCTCGCGCGGCGGTTCAACACCAACGGGCATCCGTTGGCCCTGGAGTGGACCGCGATCGGCGGTGACCAGTACCAGCTCGCTCCGGCCGTTTCGATGAACGCCTCCGGGGCTTTCGTGATCGCGGCCGAGGAAGACAATGCGGACGGGGCCGTCATCTATGCCCCGATGTATGCAGCGGACGGCACGATCCAGCATTTCATCCATGTGCCGTTCTTCTGGGCCTCCTTCGGCCAGCGAACGCCGGCCGTGGCGATGCAGGCGGATGGCGGCTTCACCTTGGCGTGGGCGGACAGCCGCGGTGACCGTCCGGCAGGGGTTCTCGATCAGGACAAGCCCGGAGTCGTCGCCCTGGGCGTCGATAGCCGCGGCGAATGGCGCGCGGCTCCTTTGAACGTCAATACGACGGTCCACGACGTGCAGTCGGAGCCGGCGGTCGCCGCGGCTCCGGACGGCGGATTCCTGGTGGTCTGGACCAGCGCCAGCGGCCAGGACGGTGACGGCCGCGGCGTGTTCGCCCAGCGGTTCAGCTCCGATGGAGCGAAAATCGGGCCGGAAACCGAGATGAACACCTGGACGACCGGCAACCAGAGCCTGCCCGCTGTCGCGGCGGCGCCGGGCGGCCGCGTTGTCGTGATCTGGCAGAGCATCCGCAACGATGGTGACGATTTCGGGATCGCGGGCCGCCGCGTCTCCCTGCAACCGTAGTCGAGAAGGAGAGCCTCCCATGAACCGGCAGATGAGTCATCGTCTTTTCTTCTTGCTCCTCGGTTGCACCGCCGCTTTTGCGTCCTCGGTCCAGGGGCAGCTCGTGCGCGGCCCGGAGATCGTGGTCAACTCTGTCAAGACGGGGCGACAGGGGCAGCCGGACGTGGCGGTGGCGCCCGACGGGCACTCCGTCGTGGTGTGGGTGAACGGCGTGTTTCCGGCGAATGTGATGGCCCGCGTGCTCGCGGCGGACGGCACGCCGCGGACCGGCGACATCCGGGTCTCGACCACTGAACCGGACTTCCAGGACCACCCCCGCGTGGCCATGGCGGCGAACGGAAGCTTCGTCGTGGTCTGGCAGGCCCGCGCCTCCCAGGAAGGGCAGTCCCGGGTCTACGGCCGGAGGTTCGGCGCCGGCGGTCAGTCCTTGGGCTCGCGGTTCCGCCTCGGCATCGGGTACCACCTGGAGCAGATCGAGCCGGACGTGGCCTGCGCGCCCAGCGGCCGGTTCGTGGTGGCCTGGACGGAGAACGACGGAAAGTTCCAGCCCGACGGGGAACCGATGACGGACGTCCTCGCCCGGCGGTTCGGTGCCGACGGCCATGCTCTCGAAACCGACTGGGTTGCCGCGGGCGGATGGTACAACCAGTACTCGCCCGCGCTCGCGATGAACGCCTCCGGAGCCTTTGTCATCGCCGTCGAGGGGTACGACGAAAGCGATGCTCACGACGACGGCAGCACCTACGTCTATGCCATGACCTACGGGCCGGACCGCAAGCTCCTGCACTTCATCCTATCCGGCATCTTCAGCCGGAGCCAGAGCCTCCCGGCGGTGGCGCTCGCCGACGACGGCTCGACGATCCTGGCCTGGGAGGACAGCCAGGCCGACAACTCCGACGACGAGGCCAGCGCGCCTGGAATCCTCGCACAGCGCTTCGATGCGGCCGGTATCAAGGCCGGGAGCCTCATCCACGTCAATACGACGATTACAAATGTCCAGTCGGAGCCTTCCCTCGCTCTGGCTCCCAACGGATTCCTCGTCGCCTGGACCAGCTACGGCGGGCGGGGTGGGGTTCTCGCCCAGCAGTTCGCCTTGGACGGCACGAAGATCGGCGCGGAAACCGCGCTCGCGACCCGGACGGCCGGCTACCAGGATCTGCCCGCCGTGGCATTGGTGCCGAACGGCCACGGTTTAGCGGTCTGGCAGAGCCAGGGAAGCGACGGCGACGACCTTGGGGTGTCGGCCCGGCGGATCGTGGCGCAGCCGCATTAGGACCTAGCTTCGACGCCCTGGCCGCCGCTCCGGACGTGCGTTCCACGGATCGAGCGGCCAGGCGTGCCGGGGGTAACGGCCCTGAAGCTCCTTGCGGACTTGTGGATAAGTCGTCTCCCAGAAGCTGTGCAGGTCGTGGGTGACCTGCTGCGGCCGGCCGTTGGGAGCGAGCAGATGGAGGAGCACCGGCGCGCGCCCACCCGCCAGGCGCGGCGTCTCGGCGAGTCCGAACATCTCCTGGATGCGCGCGGCGAGCACCGGCGGCCGGCCGGGCTCGTAGACGATGCGGATCTGGCTGCCGCTCGGCACCGGCAGCCGCTCGGGCGCTTCAGTCTCCAGGGCCTGGCGTTGTTGCCACGAGAGCGCTCCTTCGAGAACGGGCAGGAGCGGTGCCCGGCGCATCTCGGCGAACGATCGCTTGCCGGCGGCGAGAGACGGCAGAAGGCGCGACAGATCAGCCGCTTCGAACGTAGGGAGATTCAGCTCGGGCATCCACCCGGCGAGCCAGCGGAGACGGTCGAGGAGACCGGCGACGGCCGGATCGTCGAGAGCCAGGGCGCGGTCCGGCCGGGCCGC
>DATARD010000152.1:0-4103 GCA_036264355.1 Thermoanaerobaculia bacterium | reverse complement strand
CCGCCGTGGAGCCGTATGCACGGCGGGCTGACGCCGCGCCGCTCGCCTTCCCGTGAGATGCTCTGAGCATCGGGAGACGTCATGAAGAAGTCGGAGACTCTCCGCGCCGTGGCGCTGCTGACCCTGATCGCCGCCGCCGTGGCCGCCTTGATCGTCCTCTCCGTCAACGCGCCTCTCCGAGAGGCCCTGGGCGAGTCCCTCGGCCAGTTTCGCGGCTGGGCCTGGGGCCCGGTCGTCTTCGCTGCCGTCTACGCCCTCGCCTGCCTGGTCCTGCCGGGCTCACTGATCACGCTCGCCGCCGGCTCCCTCTTCGGGGTCGTCGTCGGCACGGCCGTCGTCTCCCTGGCCAGCGTCACGGGCGCCTCCCTCGCCTTCTGGCTGGGGCGCACCCTGGCCCGCAGCCTGGTCGAGAAGCGGCTGGCCGGCAACCCCCGGTTCCGCGCGCTCGATCAGGCCGTGGCCGCCGGCGGCTTCAAGATCGTCCTCTTGACGCGGCTCTCCCCGGTCTTCCCGTTCACCCTCCTCAACTACGCCTTCGGCCTGACCAAGGTCCGCTTCCGCGACTATGTCCTCGCCTCCTGGATCGGCATGCTGCCGGGCACGGTGATGTACGTCTATCTCGGCTCGACCGTGAAGGAGCTGGCCGACGTCGCCGCCGGCAACGTCGAGGGCGGGCCGGCGCGGTTGGTGCTCTTCTTCGTCGGCCTGGCGGCGACGGTCGTCGTCACCGTCTACGTCACCCGCCTGGCACGGCGGGCGCTGCGGCAGGCGGTTCCCGACGCCGAGACGCAAGGGCCGGAAACCGGGCAAGGGCCGGAAACCGGGACATTCTGTTTTGTGCCACCTGGCATCTACTGGGTAAACCGGTATTCCGTACGTCACGGACCTACCCATCGGGTTTATTTCAGAGGTGCCCACCATGATCCGTTCCCGCGGTCTCGAAGACAAAATGCGTCGGCAACGCGCCGATGCCAAAACGCTCGACAACCTGTTCCGCCGCCGCATTGAAGCCGGCGCCAAGTGTCCTCCCTTCGTCTCAAATGCGATCTTGCAAACCGCCAAAGAGGTCTTCCCTCTCGATCCCCAGCAGGTCGAGAGCCAGCTCGGACTCGGTCAAGTGAAACTCCTCGTGGTTGCCGCCCACGAACCCGCCGGCAAGGCCCTCGAGGCTTGCCAGAAGGTCACGGTGCGACTGACTCTCGACGCCGGCCAGGAGGACTTCGAGGTCCGCGTCGACCGCGGCGTCATCGGCCTGCGCCGCTCGCGCCTGCTCCGCCTTGCCTCCGAGGCCCGCGAGCAAAACGGCCTCCTCTCCCACGAAGATCTCGGCTACCGCTTGCTCAACTGTGGCCTGCGCACGATCGTCCGCGACATCCAGGTTCTGCGCCGCGCTGGTGTCGAGGTGCCGACGCGCGGACAGCAGCAAGACATCGGGCCAGGCCAAACCCATCGCGCCCAAGCAGTGCGTTTGTTCCTGCAGGGATCGGAGCCCAATGAGATCGCGCTCGCTCTTTACCACACGCTGGGGTCTATCGAGAACTACCTAACTACGTTCGCCCGCGTCGTCTTCCTCGCGCGCAAGGATTACGGCGACGACGAGATCGCCTTCATCATCCAACGCTCCAGCACCCTCGTGGCGGCTTACCGCCAACTGCTCGCTGACTTCGAAGGCAAACGCAGCGCTCAGGCTCGGCTCCGGCAGATCTGCGACCGCGTTAACCCCGCGGAAAACGCTGCAAATGCCGGCAAAAAAGGGGGGCGCAAGGTATGAACAAGCGTCCCGCCACACGCCGCCATTCCTACGATGCCACCGAACGCAAAACCTTCCGCAGCGCGCTTTGCCATCTGCTGCAAACCGAGTTTCCAGGCGTCTTCGGTCCGTCTGTGACACGACTGTTCAGTGAAAGCATCGAGCAACTCTACGAGCGCTTTCACCCGCCCGGTTCGCGCTTCGTCAGCGGCCAATGCCTGTGGACTGCCGTCGCCATAGACGACCCGCCCCGACGCGGCAAACTCATCGAGAACACACGCCTCGTCCCCGTCGTTCTCGACCTGGTCACGGCCGATGATCTCGAGGAGGCTGTGACTGCCGGCACCGTGCCCGCCAAGACGCGCTCCAAGAAAGTCGCGCGTCTGTTTCGCCAGGCCTATGACCAGGGGGGCTTGCTCACCGAGGCCGACGTCTCTCTCCTGCTCCACATACCCTTCAACACGCTTTCCAAGATCGTGCTCACGCACGAACGCGAGACCGGGCAACTCATTCCGCGGCGCGGTACGATCCACGACATGGGGCGCTCGCTCACGCACAAGCGCATCATTTGCTACAAACGGTTGGTGGAGAAGAAAACCACCAGCCAGGTCGCCGCGGAAACGTTTCACAGTGCTGGCGAGGTCGAGTACTATGTCCAGAACCTGCGCCGCGTGCAACTCTGCCAGCAAGCAGGCATGAGCGAGGAGGACATCGTCGCCGCCACTCGGCAGTCGCTCTCTCTGGTGCGCGAGTATTTGGAGGTGATTCGAGAATTCAACCTGACCCTCACCAGCAACGAAAAGGAGTCATAGTGAAATATCACTAGATACAATCGCCTACGGTTAATTCTCTACCCTAGATGCCAGTTGACACATTGCTTCGTGCCAGATGACACTATTCTGTTTTTTTTCCACCAGCTGGGAACGGCGGCGGGCACCTGCCGAGGCTACGGGCTCAGTGAGACGGGTTGAAACACAGGTCAGATTTTGCTTGCGATGCGAGCCGCAGCCGGCGAGAAGCCAAGCGAAGGCAACGCAGCGCGGCGAGAGGGGCACAGGGAGTCGGACAGCGTCATAGTACCGCGGACACGTGGGAACTCGCCTCTGAGTACCCAGTCGAGGAAAGGGCGCTGCGCGCGGACGGACCCGGAGGGAGGCAACAGGTGGAGTCCACTGAGGCTCTACTCCCCGTCCCCGTAACTCCACCGGATAGCGGAGGAGGTGTACGGCTGGCTTCTGTGGACGCGTCACTGCCTCATTGCCAGCTCGGCGCCGAGCGCGTCGTCCCGGCGGCCGCCGGCGCGCATCTCGACGCGCTCCCGGCTGATTTATCGAGCGTCGCCAACCATCTTTGCAGGCTCGGCCTTCGGCTCCGCCACGACTCCAGCCACGGCGGTGCTCGGTGCCACGACTCCAGCCACGAGGGTGTTCGGCGCCTCGAGCATGCCGGGGCCCTGATAATCCCAACCTCCCTTGGCAATCGCATATTGATTCAGACCGAGCGGACGGTTGAGCCAGTCATGCGCCACCCCGGGCGCGATCATCCAGTTCCGCAGATGGACGGCCACCAGGTAGCTGCCGTGGTGGCCTCGCGCCGTTCCGGTGCGCACGTGAGCCTCCCCAGGGTTCAGGCCGATATCGCAGATGGAGTGCTCACAGTTGACGGCGATTCCTGCCGGGCGCGCGAACCGCTCAATCGCCTTGTAGCGGATGCCGCCGCTCGACAGGAATTGTTCTTGCTTCTTGGCGCGATGAAACAGCTCCTCCTTGATCTCAAACGGGCCCCATTGCGCGATGGCATGCCCCGGCTTGACGTTCTCCAGGGATTCCTTGAGCGAGTGGTTGATCCCTCTCTCGGCGCGTTTGAAGAGCTTCACGGTTCCCTGCGCGGGAAGCCAGCTGATGGTGGCCTGATCGACGACCTCGGGGCCCGTGAGCTCCTGCCGAATCCGCACAAAGGTCGCGAAGGAATGGGCCTCGCAGGCGCGATTGTTTTGATCCTGGTAGCCGAAGATGACCGTATAGTATTTGTCCTGGCCTCGGGCTGCCGAACCGGCGAGCAGCAAGAAAAGGCAAGCGATCAAGACATTTCGGACCATGGTTGGAAGCTCCCAAGGGGGCGACAAAGCACCGAACAAGCCGCGGCCAATGTGCGGCAGCTGGGCGAAATGGCCAGGGGGCCACGCGACCGGCCAGGGAATCAGCGGACGGGACCCGAATCAGCGAACGGAACCTGGATTGCCAGACGGCAACCAAATCTGCGCATGGGATGGGCGATAGCAGACGGGATGAACCACCAACTCTAGCTCACCGCGGCGCCCTGTCAAGAAGAACGTGCCCCGGCGCTCCATCGG
>DATARD010000133.1:0-10667 GCA_036264355.1 Thermoanaerobaculia bacterium | reverse complement strand
CCGCCGGTCGAGCTGGCGGAAGCTCAGCCACTCGCCGCCGGCGAGCACCGCCACGGCGTCGGGCGTGCGCGCCGCCTGCTCCTCGCACAGCTTGTGCAGACAGCCGCTGGCGCCGAAGTCCACACCCGTCCGATTGAGCTCGAACACAACGCGCCGATGCTCGGCGTCGCCAAGTAAACACTCCGTCTCTTCGGCAGCGGCCAGCCCGCGGCACAGCGTGCTCCAGCTCGCCTCCGGGCTGGCACTGGCGGCACGCAGCAGTCGTTCGTAGGTCCCCACCCAGCGCGCGATGGTGGGGGCGGTGAACAGGTCGGTGCTGTAGACGCAGTGCACCACCAGTTGCCCACTTTCCTCGACGACCAGCCAGAACAGATCGTCCTTTGCGGCGGCGGCGCTCGGGTTGCTCTTCTCCTCGACCCGCAGGCCGTCCGGCCCCTCCCAGACGCCGGCGCGCTCGTGGTGGAAGACCACGTCGTACATCGGGTTTCGCCCCGGATCGCGGCGGCGGCCCAGGCTCTTGACCAGGCGGCCCAGATCGAAAGCCTGGTGTGTCTGGGCGTCGGCAATCCGCTGGCGCATCGCCGCCAGGACGTCATGGAAGCTGGGGTCGCCGATTAGCCGGCAGCGCAGCGGCAGCACCTTGAGGCAGTAGCCCATCAGTGTCCTTTCGCCGAGCGCCGCCTGCTCAGCGAGAGTGATGCCCACCACCAGATCGTCCTGCCCCGTAAGGTGATGAAGCAGCAGCTCGAAGCCGGCGAGCAGCGTCATGAAAGGAGTGCAGTGCTGTTCGCGGCTGAGGTTGACCAAGGCGGCCGTCAGGTCCCCGGCCAGCGGTTGCGACAGGCGCGCACCGCGGTAGCTCTTCGCTCGCGGCCGCGGGCGGTCGGCCGGCAGCTCGAGCAGCGGTATCTGGTCGGCGAACTGCGCCACCCAATAGCCTTGAGCGACCTCGGCCGCGGCGCGTTGCGGCTCTCCGATCTGCCAGGCCACGTACTCGCGGAAGGGCACCGGCCGCGACAGCCGGCAAGGGATGCCCGTCAGGCTGGCGATGTAGAGCCGCTTCATCTCGTCAAGCAGGACGCCCGCCGACCAGCCGTCGATGATCAGGTGGTGGAGGGTGAGGCCGAGCAGGTGGTCGTGCTCACTCAGCCGCAGCAGGCAGGCACGCAGCAAGGGGCCGCGCACCAGATCAAAGAGATCCTCGGAGAGCTCGCCGTTCAGCCAACTGGCTGCGATCGTCTCCCGCCGCTCCGGTGGCAACGCGGTGAGGTCGACGAGCGGGATACCGACCGAGACCATGAGGTGGACGATCTGCGACGTGCCGTCGGCGCTGAAAGTGGTACGGAGTACTTCATGGCGGTCGACGACGTGCTGCAGCGCGGCCCGTAGCGGCGCGACGGCAAGGGGGCCGCGGAAGCGGCAGACGATCGACTCGTTGAACGAGGCGGAGACGCGCGGATCGAGCTGTGCCAGCGTCCAGATGCCGTACTGGGCCGGGGTGAGCGGCACGGGCGCCGGCGCGGAGGGCGCCAGGTATGGCACGGCGCTCAGCGACGCCTCGATCGGGAAGTACCCGCCAGCCCGCAGCTCCGCGATGCTCTCCTTGACGGCGCGCACGATGTGCTCGAGATCGGCATCGGTGTGCGCCGTCGACAGGGCGCAGTTGCGCCCTTCCCAGGTATAGATCCCCTTCTCCGCCAAGTGGTAGAAGAGCAGATCGCTGGTGTCGACGTCTTTCCAGAAATCGAAACGGAACAGCGAGCCGAAGTGAATTACCCGTCCGGCGACGTGCTCGGCGGCGAAGTAGCGATTGAGCTCGGCGGCCAGCGCAGCCGTCCGCTCGTTGAGGCGCTGCTGCAACGCGGGGCCGCTGGCCTTGAGGTGCTTGAGCACCGCCTGGGCAGCGGCCATCGCCAGCGGGTGCTTGCAGAACGTGCCGGCGAAAAAGATCTTATCGGTGCGCGGATAGGAATCATCCCCGAAGCTCCAGGGGCCTCCGTCGATGGCGTCCATGAAGCGAGGCCGTCCCGCCAGGATGCCGATTGGCATGCCACCTCCCACCACCTTGCCATAGGTCGAGAGGTCGGCACGCACGTCGAACCATGCCTGGGCGCCTCCAGGGTGGACGCGAAAACCGGTGACCACCTCGTCGAAGATCAGCGCCGCGCCGTTTTCCTCGGTCAAGCGCCGGAGCTGGTGCAGGAAGTCCCGGGGCTGCAGGCTCGGACGGCGGCTCTGCACCGGCTCGACCAGCACTGCGGCCAGGTCGCTGCCGGCGGCCCGTAGCGCTTCGAGCGCCGCTGGAGCGCCATAGTCCAGCACCAGCACGTCATCCACCATCCCCCGCGGCACCCCCGGCGAGCTGGCGGCGGCACGCTGTCTGCCGGCGTTCGCCCACTGGCGCGCCAGAACGCCGTCGAAGGAGCCATGGTAGGAGCCGGAAAAGAGCGCGATGCGGTCGCGGCCGGTGACCGCCCTGGCCAGGCGCAGAGCGGTCATCACCGCCTCCGTGCCGGAGTTGGTGAAGGTCACCCGATCCATACCGGTCATTTCGCCGATCAGCCTCGCCACCTCGCCGGCCAGATCCGACTGAGGACCGAGGTGGATGCCCTTGCGCATCTGCTCTTCGATCGCCGTGGCGACGAACTCCGGAGAATGTCCGAAGAGGTGCACCGAGAAGCCCATGGCGAGGTCCACGTATTCGTTGCCGTCCACGTCCCAGATCCGCGAGCCGGCCGAACGCTCGACGATCAGCGGGTAGACCATCTCCTTCCACCGCATGCGGAAGCCCACCGACGCACGGTTCTCCGCCAGATGAGCGCGGTTCGCCTGGGTGCGGCGCTTGGACTCGGCGGTGCGGGAGCAGTATCGCGCGACGAGCGCCGCCAGGTGCTGGCGCTGGCGGGAGCTCAGCTCCTCCGACTCGGCGAGCACCGGCCCGGCTGCGAACGGGTGCACGAACGGCGCGACGGGAGGGGAGGCCGGGGGGGGGGAGGACTCCGGAACGGGCGGGCCGGCGGGCGCGGGTATCGCCGAAGAAACGACCCCGGCGCCGCGCAGCAGCTCGATCTGGCGCGCCATCAACTGTAGCTGCTCGCTGACGATCTGCTGGAGCGCCGTTGCCGGCGACGCTCCGGCGGCCACGGCAGGATCAGGGTTGGCGACGGCAGGCTGCGGGCTCGCGGCCGGCCGTGGGGCGAGGGGCTCCTCGGCGAAGGCGGCGGCGGGCAGCTCGCGGTCGAGGGCGGTGGCGACCGCGGCGAGCGTGGTGTGCTGCTCGAGCAACTCGGCCAACGTGAGCTTGACTCCGAAGCGCTTGTGGATCGCCTGGCTGGCCTGGATGAGCATCAGGGAATCCACACCTACGTCCAGGAACGGCAGGTCGGCATCGATCCTCGCCACCGGGATGCCGAGCAGATCGCTGACGATCTCGCCGAGGATTGACAGGATCCTGCCCCGGCGCGCGGTGACAGGAATGGCGACGGTGGCAGGCAACGCTTCGACTTCGGACACTCGAATCTCCTCCATGGCTACGGGTGCCTGCGGCGCCCGGGCCGGCTCCAGCCAGACCCTCTGCCTCTCGAAGGGGTAGGTGGGAAGTGGCACGCGCCGGCGCGGCGCGGCGCGGTGGAAGGTCCGCCAGTCGATATCGACGCCGGACAGCCAGAGAGCCGCCAGGCCGTCGAGCAGGCCGGCAAGTTGCGGACGCGACGAGCCCGCCTCCGGCAGCGAGGTCACCATCGGTACGTCCCTGCCCCCCGCGATACGGCACGCGAGAGAGGTCAGAGTCTTCCCCGGTCCCACCTCGATCAGCGCCCGTTCCTCCTGCAGCAGGACGCCGAGACCGTCGGCGAAGCGCACCCTCTCACGCACGTGCGCCGCCCAGTAGCCAGGGTCGCAGGCCTCCTGCGGCGTGATCCAGGTGCCGGTCACGTTGGAGATCCAGGGAATCTTGGGCGCGCCGAGAGTCAACCCGCTCACCAGTTCGGCGATCGCCGGCTGCACCGGCTCCATCATCGGCGAGTGGAAGGCGTGCGAGGTGTCGAGCCGGCGGCAGGACGTACCGCGCACCGCCAGCTCGCGTTCGAGCTCGGCCACCGCAGCCTCATCCCCCGCCACTACACAGCGGTCGGCGGCATTCACCGCCGCCAGGGCGCAACGGGCATCGAGCAACGGCTCGATCTCGCCGGCCGGCAGCGCCACGCCGAGCATCGCACCGCGCGGTAAGGACTGCATCAGTCTGCCGCGTGCCGCCACCAGCGTCAGGGCATCCTGCAGGCGGAAGACCCCGGAAAGGCAGGCGGCGACGATCTCGCCAAGGCTATGCCCGATCATCGCCTGCGGCGTCACTCCCAGCGCCATCCACAATCGGGCCAGTGCATGCTCGACGACGAATAACGCAGGCTGGGCGATGAGGGTCTCCGCCAGACGCCCGGCCGCCTGCGCCTCTTCGCCCGGCGGCGGGAAGAGGAGACGTCGCAAATCGATCCCCATCAGCCCGACGAGGAGATCGCAGGCGCGGTCGATCTCGGCACGGAAGACCGGCTCTTCGGCATAGAGCTCGCTGGCCATCCCTGGGTACTGCGCCCCCTGGCCAGGAAATAAGAAGACCACCGGCCGGCCGCGGCGGCGCTCGTGGCGGGTGCGGGTTCCCCCTGGAGCCGCCAGAGCAGACAGTGCGGACAAGGCCTCGGCCAGGTCGCGGCACACGACGAAACGGCGATAATCGAAGGCCTTGCGCCCCGCCTGAAGCGTGAAGGCTACATCGGCCAGGTCGAGGTCCGGCCGGTGACGAAGATGCTCGGCAAGGCGAAGGCAGGCGCTGTCCAGGGCCGCGGCGCTGCGCGCCGAAACCACGAGCAGATGCCATGGGCACAGCGATGGCTGGACGGGTCGCGGCGGCGGCTCTTCGAGGACGACGTGGGCGTTGGTGCCCCCCACTCCGAAGGAGCTGACGCCTGCGCGCCGCAGCCCGGCGGCCGGTCGCCATTCGCGCAGCTGGGTGTTGACGAAAAATGGGCCGTCGCCCAAGTCGAGGGCTGGATTCGGCCGCTGGTAATGCAGGCTCGGCGGTAGTTGGCCGTACTGCAGCGCGAGAACCGCCTTGATCAGTCCGGCGACTCCCGCCGCGGTGTCCAGGTGTCCGAGGTTACCCTTGATCGAGCCCAGGGCGCACAGTTCCCCCCGCCCCGCCGCCGCAAACGCCCGTTGCAGGGCTGCGACCTCAATGGGGTCGCCGACCGCGGTCGCCGTGCCATGCGCCTCTATATAACCGATGGTGGCCGGGTCCACCCCGGCGACCGCCAGCGCCTCGGCGATGACCTTGGCTTGGCCGTCCAGGCTGGGCGCCGTGTAGCCGATCTTGCGCGAGCCGTCGTTGTTGATCGCCGAGCCCAGAATCACGGCGCGAATGGAATCGCCGTCGGCTACCGCGTCCTCATAGCGCTTGAGCACAACCAGCCCGAGACCGGCGGAGCTCACCGTTCCTTGGGCGAGGGCGTCGAAGGGGCGGCAGTGGCCGTCGGGTGAGAGGATGCCGCCTTCCTGGTAAACGTAGCCGGCCCGATTCGGGAACTTGATCGAGACGCCGCCGGCGAGGGCCATATCGCACTCGCTGCCGAGCAGGCTCTGGCAGGCGAGGTGGACGGCTACCAGGCTGCTGGAGCAGGCGGTCTGAACCGCCAGGCTCGGCCCGCGCAAATTAAGTTTGTAGGAGACCTGGGTCGGCAGGTAATCCTTGTCGTTCCCGGTAGTGATCTGCAACTCGCCGAGGGCCGCCACCTGCGCCAGGTTGGGCATGACATGGAGCATCAGATAACTGCTGGGAGCGCTACCGGCATAGACGCCGATCGCTCCGGGATAGACCTCCGGATCGTAGCCGGCATCCTCCAGCGCCTCCCAGGAGCATTCCAGGAAAAGGCGTTGCTGCGGGTCCATCACCTGGGCGAGGCGTGCGCTGAGGCCGAAGAACTCGTGGTCGAAGCGTTCGACGTCATCGACGATCCCCTTGGCGCCCACGTACCCGGGTTGGCGCAGCAGCTTGCGGGGCACGCCGGCGGCCTCCAGCTCCTCGGCCGTGAAGAACGAGATCGACTCCACGCCGCCGCACAGGTTACGCCACAGCTCTGCGACGCTGGATGCTCCCGGGAACCTCCCAGCCATGCCGATGACGGCCACGGCACCGGCAAGAGAGGAAGACGACGACGGGCTCATTGCGGAACCTCCTCGGTTGGCGCCAGCTTCGACCGGCCGCGCCGCGCCGCCTGCGCCGCTTGCGCGGCTTGGCGCGCCGCCGCGCGGTCCAGGCTCTCCTGCAAGCCCTCCTCCTCCTGCGGCTGCCGGCCGCGGTCGAGGAAGGCGGCGAGAGAGCTGACCGTGGCGTGCCGGAACATGTCGACGATGGGCACGGTCACGCCCAGCGCCTCGGTCAATCGTCCCTGCACCTGCACCACCAGCAACGAGTGCCGCCCGAGGTCGAAGAAGTTGTCGTGCAGGCCCACCTCGTCGACTCCGAGCGCCGCTGTCCAGATCGACGCGATGGCCTTCTCCATCTCGGTATCGGGAGGGGCGAAGGCGGTCGCGAGCTCGGGACGGCGACCTTCCCACGCCGGCAGCGCCCGGCGGTCGAGCTTGCCATTGAGATTGCGCGGTAAGGCCTCGAGCATTATGAAGACCGACGGCACCATGTAGTCCGGCAGTCCCCGGCGCAGGAATGCGCGCAGCTCGTCGACGGCCGGCGGCGGCATCTGGGATGCCACGAGGTAGGCGACGAGCACCGGCCCGGCACCTCCCTCGCGCGCCACCACCACCGCCTCGCTTAGCGCCGGATGAAGCACCAGCGCCGCCTCGATCTCTCCCGGCTCGACCCGGAAGCCGCGCACCTTGAGCTGGTGGTCGATGCGGCCGAGGACTTCCAACCGGCCGTCGGCGCGGCGGCGGGCGAGGTCGCCGGTGCAATAGAGGCGGGCCCCCGGCCGGCTGCCGAACGGGTCGGGCACGAACCGTTCCGCGGTCAGCTCCGGCCGCCCGTGGTAGCCGCGCGCCAAGCCCCGGCCGCCGACCAACAGCTCGCCCGGTACACCGGATGGCTGCGGGTTGCCCCAGCCGTCAACGACGTAGATCTCGGTGTTGGCGATCGGCCCGCCAACGTTCAGCGGATCGCCGGCGGCGAGCGCCCCCGCGGCCGACCAGACGGTCGTCTCGGTCGGGCCGTAGAGGTGCCATAGCACGCCCGGCTGGCGGCACAGGTCGGCGGCCAGGGATGGCGGCAGGGCCTCGCCGCCACACTGAATGCGGAAGCCGTCGCGGCCCTGCCAACCGGCGTCGAGCAGCAGTCGCCAGGTGGTGGGAGTGGCTTGCAGCACGGTCGCCCGGGAGCGTTCCAGCAGACCGCGCAACAGGCTGCCCTCGCTGCACTCCTCGCGCGTCGCCAGTACCAGCCGCGCGCCGCTCACCAGCGGCAGCCAGAGCTCGATACAGGAAATGTCGAAGGAGACCGAGCCCACCGCGACCTGCACGTCGTCAGCCCCAAGCCCCGGCTGCCGCCGCATCGACCAGAGGAAGTTGGCGAGAGCACGGTGCGGGATCTCGACTCCTTTCGGACCACCCGTCGAGCCCGAGGTGTAGATCACGTATGCGAGGTCCTCGGCGAGCAGGGCGCGGCCGGCGGGAGCATCCCCCGCCTCCGGCGCAGCCGCCAGCGCCGCCGCTCCCGGGTCGAGAGCCACCACCTCGCCGGCCCAATCGGCGACCAGCGGCAGACGTTCTCCCAGATCTTCCTGCGCGACCAGGACCCGCGCCCCGGAGTCGGCAAGCATGCGCGCCAGCCGCTCGTACGGGTAGCCGGGATCGAGCGGCACGTAGGCGCCGCCCGCCTTCCAGATGCCCACCAAGCCGACCATCATCTCGACCGAACGCTCGACGGCGAGGGCGACCAGCACCCCGGGCCCGACGCCGAGCCTGCGCAACCGGCGTGCCAGGCTGGCCGCCCGGTCATCGAGCTCGCCATAAGTAAGCGCCGCGCCGCCGCAGACCACCGCCGTCGCCTGGGGCCGCCGCGCCGCCTGTTCTGCGATCAGCTCGTGCACGGGCCGGCGCCAACTCTCGGCAGCGGTGGCGTTCCATTCCAGCAGCATCTGCCGCTCGCGGGTAGTGAGCAGAGAAAGTTGCGACAGCCTGCTCTCCGGCGCGGCCACCAAACCGGCGAGCACCGCCTGGAAGTGGCCGGCCAGCCGCTCTATCGTCGCCGCCTCGAAGAGGGCGGTGTCGTACTCCAAGGCGGCGTGCAGCCGGCGGTCATCCTCGACCAGCGCCAGGGTGAGATCGAACTTGGCAGTGCCGGTATCGGAGTCGAAGCGCGTCAACAGCAGCTCCGGCAGCTCCACGGCCGAGCGCGGAGTGTTCTGCAGAACGAGCAGGGTCTGAAACAGCGGCGAGTAGCTCAGGCTGCGCCGTGGACGCAGCTCTTCGACGAGCTTCTCAAAAGGCAGGTCCTGGTGCGCATGGGCCCCCAGCACGCTCTCGCGCACTCGCGCCAGCAGTTTTTTGCCGGTCGGATCGCCGTCCAGACGGGCCGGCAGCGCGAGCGTGTTGATGAACAGTCCGATCAGGTTTTCGATCTCGACCCGGTTGCGGCCGGCGATCGGCGTGCCGACGGCGAACTCGCTCTGGCCGGAGTAGCGGCCCAGGAGAACCTCGAAAGCGGCCAGCAGGGTCATGAACAGCGTCACTCCATGACGCGTGCCGAGCGCCTTGAGCTCGCCGTGGAGCTCCTCCGGCAGCTCGAAGTAGAGGGTGTTGCCGCGGCCGCTTTGCATTGCTGCGCGGGGCCGGTCGCTCGGCAGCTCGAGTACCGGCGGGTTGTCCCCCAACTCCCCTCGCCAGTAGCTCATCAGGGCGGCGAGCGCATCGCTGTCTAGCCACTGTCGCTGCCAGCGCGCGAAGTCGGCGTATTGAATGGGCAGCGGCTGGAGGACGGGTGTCTCTCCGGTCACGAAGCCGCGATAGAGCTGCATCACCTCGCCGACAAAGATGTCGAGCGACCAACCATCGCCCACGATGTGATGCATGGTGAGCAGCAGCACGTGCTGCTCATCGCTCAGCCGCAACAGCGTCAGGCGCAGGAGGGGCCCCTGAGCCAAGTTGAACGGGTGCCGCGCCTCGGCCGCCGCGATTTGCTGCACCGCCGCCTCGCGACGATCATCCGGCAGGATGCGAAGGTCGACCTGCGGCAGCGCCAGAGGTTCCGGCGGGAGGACGACCTGCGCCGCGCCGCCCGTGGCTCGCCGGAAGACGGTGCGTAGCGCCTCGTGACGAGTGACGACCAACCCGACCGCTCTCCGCAGCAGCTCGGGTACAAGCCGGCCCCGCAGGCGCAGGCCGAGGGCCATGTTATAGAGCGCGCCGGGCGCCATCTGGTCGATGAACCACATGCGCTCCTGGCCGAAGGAGAGCGGCAGGTCGCCGGTGCGCGGCAGCGCCTCGATCGGCGGCGCCGGCGCCAGCCCCCGTCCCGCCGCCAAGGCTTCGTCGACGCGATGCGCGAAGCCCGCCAGTGTGGGCTCCTCGAACAGAGTGCGCAAAGGTATTTCGACGCCGCACAGTTGGCGCAGGCGGGCGATCAGCCGGGTAGCGAGCAGCGAGTGGCCGCCCAGGTCGAAAAAACTCGCCTCGATCCCCACCCTCTCCAAGTGGAGAAGCTCGCACCAGATGCCCGCCAGGACCGCCTCTACCGGCGTGCGGGCCGCGGTGAAGGCGGGCTCCGGCTCATTGCTCTCGTGCAGCGCCGCGAGGGCCCGCCGGTCCACCTTCCCGTTGACGGTCAGCGGTACCTCGCCGATGGGCAGGAAAGCGGCCGGCACCATGTAGTCCGGCAGGTGCTGGCGCGCGAGGGTCCGCAGCTCTGCAACGAGCTCCGGCGGCGCGACACGATCACGGTTCAGAACGACGTAAGCGACGAGTTGATCGCCCACCACCGGATCGCGCTGAACATCCACCAGTGCGGTCTCCACCTCAGGGTGTCCAGAGAGCAGAGCCGCAACCTCGCCGAGCTCGATGCGGAAGCCGCGGATCTTCACCTGTTGATCGATCCGTCCCAGGTACTCCAGCTCGCCATCCGGCCGGCGGCGCGCCAGGTCGCCGGAGCGGTACAGACGCAGACCGGGAGCCGCCGCGAAGGGGTCGGGCACAAAGCGCTCGGCCGTCAAAGCCGGGCGACTCAGATAGCCCACGGCGACGCCCGCACCCCCGACCAGCATCTCCCCCGGCACTCCCACCGGCACCAGCTGCTGCCAACGATCCACCAAGTGCACCTGAAGATCCGCAATCGGCACGCCGATGGGGCTCCCCCCGCTCCCCACGTCGGTCGGTGACACCGGCCGGTACGTCACATGCACCGTGGTCTCGGTGATGCCGTACATGTTCACCAGCAGCGGCCTGCCGGCGCCATGGCGATCGAACCAGGGACGCAGCATCGCCGGACTCAGCGCCTCACCGCCGAAGATCACCAGGCGCAGCTTGCCATCCGGGTCCACCCGCCCGAGATCCTCCTCACTGCGCACCAGCTCCTGGAACGCCGACGGCGTCTGGTTGAGCACCGTCACACCCTCTCCCGACAGCAGCTTGTGCAACGCCTCCGGAGAGCGGCTGACCCAGTACGGCACCACCAC
>DATARD010000129.1:0-12437 GCA_036264355.1 Thermoanaerobaculia bacterium | reverse complement strand
GCGCGCCCCCCTTTCGAGGTGATCTCCGCGGCGAGCCGGTCCAGCCGTTCCTTGCGCCGCGCCACGAGGGCGACCGCGGCGCCGAGCCCGGCGAGCGCGCGCCCCGTCGCTTCGCCGATGCCGCTGCTGGCGCCGGTTACGAGTGCCACTGTTCCTTCCAAAGCTCTTGCCATGAATCATTCTCCTTGCGAGGTGCCTGCCCCTGGCACTCTACCGCAGCCGACCTCCGTCAGATTCGGCTTGCACCCGCGCCCGCATCAGATGCGCCAGCGTCCCGACCCGCAAACCGTCCGTGCGGTCCTTAAAGTACAACGCATTGATCTCGTCTCCCGCAAGGTCCTGCACCTCCCCGAATCCCATTGTTTTGAGCGTGCTGGCGAGAATCGACGGATCGAAGAAAGCCCTCCAGGGCTCTCCGGCGGCAGCGACGCGTTCGGCCATGGCTTCGAAGACCCAGTGCTCCCTGGAGTTGAGCAGCGAGGGGGAGATTCCGTAGTCGAAGACGACTTCGCTTCCGGGGGGCGCCGAGGCGATGAAGCGCAGGGTTCGCAGGACCGCTTCCTCGGTCAGGTAGACGGTGACTCCCAGCCAGGAGAAGAAGGTGGGCTGGCGAGGGTCCCAGCCCGCGGTGCGGAGGCCGTCTTCGAGGGTCCGCGTTTCGAAGTTCACGGGCGCGAGCACGAGATCGGGGGAGAGGGGGAGGCCGGCTTCGGCGAGGCGTTCCCGTTTCCAGGCCTGGGTGGGTGGGTGGATGTGCTTCGTGGACGGCGAGTGCCAACTCCGCGCGGCCATAAAGGCGCAGGGGCTTCGGTTGGTGGTGTCTCACGCTGTGCAGGGATCTCCGTTCCCGGCGATCCTGCGGGAAGTCTCTGGCCGAGTGGCCGCGTCATGCCGAGGGATTTGCGGTCTCTCCGTCAATGGCGTATAGTCGGGCTGTGTGGTTCATTGAGACCTCCGTGTTTTCTGGCCAGCTCTTGGAGCACCTTCACGATGAGGACTACCGGTCTTTGCAGACTGCTCTCACCTTGCGGCCTGAGCAGGGAGCCCTGATTCCAGGCAGTGGTGGTCTTCGCAAGCTTCGTTGGGCTCTTCGAGGAAAAGGAAAACGGGGCGGACTCCGAGTTATCTACTACTGGGATGCGGCCGAGGATGTGATCTACCTCATCTATCTTTACTCGAAGAACGAGTTGGCGAATCTTAGGCCCGATCAGCTCAAGCTACTGAGGCGGACCATTGAGGAGGATTTGAAGTGAAAGACGCTGATTTTCAGCAGCTCCTTGCCAGCGTAAAGGAGGCCGGGCGTATCAAGCGCGGCGAGCAAGAACCTGCTCGCAAGTTTGAGGTGAGAGCAGAGGATGTGCGGGCGATTCGCGCCAAGCTGGACAAGTCACAATCGGAATTTGCTCTCATGATTGGTGTGAGTGTGTCGACTCTTCAGAATTGGGAACAAGGACGGCGCCAACCGGAAGGTCCGGCACGAGCACTCTTGAAGGTGGCGTCCGTGAATCCGCAGGCTGTTGCGGCTGCGCTGGATCCAAGCCGAGCCCTCAATCCTGGGCTTGCAGCGGGCCACTCGCGCCGCCGCTGAGCTACCGAGGTGCGCAGGATTCAAACCCGAGCCCTCATCAAATGCGCCAGCGTACCAACCCGCAAACTGTCCGTGCGGCCCTGGAAGCGCCAACTGATCCTCGGCGTATCGGCTCCTTGCGACCAGAAAGGCGCGCAGGGGGCGGTCCAGCGGTGTGCGCTCGACTTGCTGTGGATCGGCTTGCAGCGCTGCCGCGTCCTCGGGATCGAGGAGCCGCAACGCGATGGGATCTTCCAAAACCAGGGGGGCATCCAGGATCTGGTGCGCCGCGCGCCGCAGGGCGACACGGCGCGCGGTTTGACTCGGTTGGTGGTGTCTCACGCGGTGCAGGGGCCTCGTCAGGCCTGCTGTTCCGTCGGCCGGACCAGCATTTCGTTGACCGCCATGTGGCGCGGACGGGTCACGATGTAGCAGATGGCGTCGGCGATGTCTTCGGACGCGAGTTTCTCGATGTTTCCGAACCGCTTGTCCACCTGCTCGAGGACTTCCGGCCGCAGGTGGGTGGTCAGCTCGGTGCTCACCGCGCCCGGCTCGACGAGCGAGACGCGGACATGCCGGCCGGTGACCTCCTGCCGCAGCGACTCGCTGAAGGCGCCGACTCCATGCTTTGTGAGGTTGTACACACCCGAGCCCTCACGCGCCACCCGTCCGGCCACGGAGCTGATGTTGACCAGGTCCGCCACGCGCCGCGGCGGCCCCTGCGCCGCCTTGAGCAGGTGGGGGAGCGCGGCGTGCGCCATGTAGAGTAGGCCGAGCACGTTGAGATGCACCATCCGCTCCCATTCCTCGACCGGCGCGCCTTCGATGGGGCCGAGGAGCATGACGCCGGCATTGTTGATCACGGTGTCCAGCCGTCCCAGCTCCTCCACGGTGCGCTCGACGGTGGCCTCTGCCTGCTTCCGCTCGGTGACGTCGGTCTCGAAGACGACGGCGCGCCCCCCTTTCGAGGTGATCTCCGCGGCGAGCCGGTCCAGCCGTTCCTTGCGCCGCGCCACGAGGGCGACCGCGGCGCCGAGCCCGGCGAGCGCGCGCCCCGTCGCTTCGCCGATGCCGCTGCTGGCGCCGGTCACGAGTGCCACCGTTCCTTCCAAAGCTCCTGCCATGATCGTCCTCCTTGGCGTGGTTGCCTGCTGCCCCTGGCACTCTACCGCAACCCGCGGCTCAAGCGGCCGCGGGGCGCAGCGTGGCTGCGCCCCGCGGAGCATGGAGCGGACGAATCGGGATCAGTCGTCGTCGCCGCCGACCACGTAGAGGTGGCCGTTGCTTTGCGTCAGGATCTTGCCTTCGTTGGCGATCGAGAGCGGTGTGTAGGCGGCGCCGAGGGCGGAGTTGAGGAAGAGGTGATCGCGCAGGGTGCCGTTCGAGCGGATGGAGTAGAGGTTGCCGTCTTCGCTGTTGACGAAAACGTTGCCCTTGCGGTCGACCGCCGGGGCGTTGACGCACCATTCGAAGCCGGCCGGGTGATCGGAGACGCAGGTTACCTGGCCCTGGGCGTCACGGGTGCAGCTCTGGGTGTTGGTGCTTTGGAAGTGCCACTCCGGCTGCAGGTTGCTGTCGAGCTGGGTGATGAAGAAGCCCACCGGGGAGGCCGGATTGGTGGCGTTGCGGTCCGCGGGGCAGAACGGCGAGGAGGGGATGCGGCAGTAGGAGCCGCCGTCGTAGTGGTTGTCCTTGGTGAGGATGGAGTAGGTGCCGTCGTGCGGGTAGACCGCCGGCGTGTCGTCCCAGCCGAAGGGGTAGGCGGCCAGGAACTGCCCACTGGAGCTGAACTTCATCATGTGTCCCTGGAGATAGGGCCAGATGGAGTAGGCGCCGTAGAGGACAGCGCCGTCCGGCAGCACCACCGGCACGGAGGTCGAGTCGTCGATCACCATGCCGCTGCCGTTCCGATTCTGCCACGGGTCGACGCCGGTATGGGCGCCGGCGCGGCAGCCACCGAGGGTGCCGTTGGGCGGCAGCGTGACGTTGCAGCCGTCGGTGAGCCGGTCAGCGAGCGAGGCGTTCCATTTCGGCGTCAGGTCGGGGTTCACGGCGACCAGATAGCCCTCGAAGATCCAGAGGTGCGCGGTGGTGACGATGTAGATGGTGCCGTCCGGCGCGATGGCGGGAGCGGAGCTCACGGGCACGCGCTGGACGCCGCAGACTCTCGGGGTCGCCGGCACGGCGTCCGGGCTCGGCGGCCACGGCAGGTCGGCGCCGCGGAAGATGCCGCGGCACAGGTCGCCGGCTCCCGGCGCGCCGGGCGTCAAGGAGGCGATGGTGGCGGTCTTGGCCGTGTTGTCGGGCGAGACCTTCACCAGGTAGGAGGCCGGCGGGTTCACGTCCCAGGGGTTGTCGTGGTCGAGCTTGAGGGCGTTGTAGTAGACGTTGCCGTGCGCATCCGCGGTGAGCGGGCCGGCGACGTAGGTGTCCGGATCGAGCGTGCCACCGGAAAGATCGCCGAAAGGATTGATGCGCGCCACCAGGTGGCCGTCAGACTTGGCGACTTTATTGATCGATCCTCCGAAACCCGGAATGTAGACATAGTTGCCCACCAGGACGGCGTGGAGGACGGGCTCAAAGAAGGGGCCGTTGCCGGTCGCGAAGCTGAAGATGGGCACCGGCTTCCAATCGCTTTCGAAGCTCCATGCTTCCGCCAGGTGGCCGTGCACCCGGTGCAGTTTCTTCTCGTTCCAGATCTGGGTGTTCCAGGTCAAGGCGCTGGTGTACACCCCGGTCTTGAATTCCATGTAGACGTCGTCGCCGTCGGTCAGCGGCACCTGGTAGTGGACATGCAGGTCGCCACCTCCGAAGGGGTCGGCTTTCTCTGCTTCCACGAATGGATCGTAGACCACGTCGTCGAGGATCTTCCCGGTCGGCTGCCCCACGACGTTCACCACCCCCGTGTGCTGCGGTGTGCGGCCCCATTGCGGCCAATCCTGAGCCGCAGCGGGCAGGCTGGACAGTACGAAGGCGGCGAACCATACGAACGAGCTCCGGCCGGGTCGTCGGGCGAAGCGGAATGCTGTATTCATGACGCGTTTCCCTTTATGTCAGCTCAGTCAATAGAGTGCTGCGCAAGGGAGAACGTCGGCATCGAGGCTTTCCCCTCACCGCTCCTTGCGGGGAACCGGGAGGACCACTATCGTTGCCGCATGAAGCGCGTGGCTTCCGAGATCGTCCCTCTCCTGGCGCTTGACCGCGCCGCGGCCAAACCGCTCTACCGCCAGCTCTATGACGGCTTTCGCGAGGCGATCCTGGCGGGGCGCCTGAGCGCGGGGCAGCGGCTCCCGTCGACGCGCAGCCTGGCGGACGAGCTCCAGGTCTCCCGCCTCCCGGTGCTGACCGCGTTCGAGCAGTTGTTGGCGGAGGGATATTTCGAAAGCCGGGTCGGCGCCGGCACGTTCGTGGCCCCCTCGTTGTCCGGTTCTCTGGCCGATCCGCGGCCGGCGTCCGGGGAGCCGCGCCGGGGGGCCCGGGGGCATCGGGTCGTGGCCGCCAATCCGGGGCTGCCGCTCGGGAGGCAGGAGCCGTGGCTTCAGAGGTCCGGAGCGTTTCGCGTCAGCCAGGTGGCCGTCGACCATTTCCCGCTCCAGATCTGGTCGGGTCTGGTCGCCCGCCACGGACGGAATCCGCGCGCCAGCCAGATGTTGTATGGCGACCCGATGGGAGACCGCCGCTTCCGCGAGACGCTGGCCACCTACCTGCGAACCTCCCGCGGCGTCCTCTGCGAGCCTGGGCAGATCCTGGTGACGAGCGGCTCGCAGCACGGGCTGGCGATCGCGGCCCGCGTCCTGCTCGATCCCGGCGACGAGGTCTGGGTCGAGGAGCCGGGCTACCAGGGAGCGCGCGACGCGCTGGCGATCGCCGGCGCCCGGCTGGTCCCGGTGCCGGTCGACGAGGAAGGGCTGAATGTTACGGCCGGCGTCGCCCACAGCCCGGGGGCGCGGGCCGTCTACGTCACCCCGTCACACCAATACCCGCTGGGAGCAACCCTCACGGCGTCGCGGCGGCTGCAGCTTCTCGACTGGGCCCAGCGGAGCGGCGCCTGGATTCTGGAGGACGACTACGACAGCGAATACCGCTACGAGAGCCAACCGATCGCCGCCCTGCAGGGTCTCGACCGGGATTCCCGGGTGATCTACATCGGCACCTTCAGCAAGGTTTTGTTCCCGGCGCTGCGGGTGGGGTATCTCGTCGCCCCCGCGGATCTTGTCGATCGATTCGCCGCCATGCGCGCGGCCATCGATGATTTTTCACCCACCTTGTATCAGGCCGTGCTCACCGACTTCCTCGCCGAAGGGCACTTCGCCCGCCATCTGCGGCGGATGCGGCTGCTCTACCGCGAACGGCGCGGTGCCCTGATCGAGGCGCTGCGGAGCGAGCTGGGCGCGGAGATCCAGGTGCTCGGCGAGCGGGCGGGCATGCACCTGACGGTGATCCTGCAAGAGGGCACCTGCGACCGCCAGATCTCCGAGCAGGCAGCGCGCCAGGGTCTGTGGACGATGCCGCTCTCGGCCTGCTATCTCGGCGAGCCCTCCCGCTCCGGCCTGGTTCTCGGCTACGGCGGCACCGGCATCCCGGAGATCCTCGACGGCGTCCGTCGGCTGGGCCGGCTGCTCCTTCCTTCTCGACGCGCACCTGGGTCGTGATCCAGTTGGGCTCCCACCAGGGGTGGTAACCTTCCTTGATGTTCGACTTCCTTTTCAAGAAGAAGCGCCGCGAAGAGCTGCGTCGGAGCCCACTTCCCGCCGAGCAGCGCGCGATCATCCGGCGCAACGTTCCCTACGTCGCCACCTTGTCCGACGACGATCAGCGCGAGCTCGAGGGGCACATTCAGGTCTTCCTCGCCGAGAAGTCCTTCGAAGGGTGCGGCGGCCTCGTCATGACGGATGAGATCAAGCTCACCATCGCGGCGCAGGCTTGCCTTCTCCTCTTGCACCGGGAGACCGACTACTACCCCGACCTCTCGTCGATCCTCGTCTATCCCAGTGCGTACATCGTCAAGAACACCCGCCAGAAAATTGGCGACCTCGTCGTCGAGAGCGACCAGGTGCGCCTCGGCGAGTCGTGGGTCCGCGGCGCTGTGGTGCTTGCCTGGGACGCTGTCCAACGCGGCGCGGCGACCCCCCACGACGGCCGCAACGTCGTGCTCCACGAGTTTGCGCACCAGCTCGACGCCGAAGACGGCGCCATGAACGGCGCTCCCGACCTCGGCCCGCGTTCCTCGTATTCCGCCTGGGCTCAGGCACTCGGCGCCGAGTACGAAGAGCTGCTCGCGCGGGTCGCCACGCACCAGCCCACTGACATAGACGCCTACGGAACCATCAGCCCCGCCGAGTTCTTCGCGGTGGTCACCGAGGCGTTTTTTGAGATGGGCGGGCAGCTCAAGCGCGAGCACCCTGAGCTGTATGAGGTGCTGCAGGCGTTCTTCCGGCAAGACCCGGCAGGCGGCATGCCGGAAGGAGTCCCCTCCGGCGCTTCCTGAGCTTTCTGCTTAGCCTTGGGTGTCGGCCGTCGGGCCGTAGATCGAGGGGAGCGGCACGTCGTGCAGCCGCAGGTAGACGCTGAGCTGGCCACGGTGGTGGATGATGTGGTTGATCACGAAGCCGCGGAGCACGCCGACGCGCGGCAGCGTGAAGATGACGTGCTCGCCGTTGCGGAGCGTCCAGGGGACCATCAGGTCCGCGTCCGAGACGCCGGCGATCGCATCGTGGGCCGCCTTCACGTTCTTGTCGAACAGCGCGAGGATCGCGGCCGTGGTCGTGAACTGGGTGGGGTTGTAGGCGCCGGGCGCGCCGAAGTCGAGCTCGGTCTGGTGGATGGTCGACTCCGTCCAGGCGGGCAGCTCGGCGATATGCCCCGCGAGGCGGCCCAGCGTCATGGACTTCACGTGCGGCGCCCAGGCGGCATGCTGCTCGGGGACCCTCTCCAGCAGAGAGCGGGTGGTGGCCATCTCATGGTCGAACTCGGGAAGGATCGAATCGGAAATCGGCATTGTGGGTTCTCCTGAAACAAGGTCTGAAGGTTGTTCTATTCGAGCGCCTAGCCTAGCACTCGGCTGTGACGATCCTTGGGAGCGACGGCCCGCTCTCTTGCGTTGACGCTGGTTCTGAGGAGGTATAGGCTGGCTGAAGTCGAAGAGCCAGGCTGAAAACGAGCATGCTGGTGGAAATCGGACACGTCGAGGCGATCTTCCGATATCCCGCGAAGTCCATGGGTGGAGAACGACTCGAGGCCGCGAATCTGGGCTGGCACGGCCTCGAGGGTGACAGGCGCCTGGCATTCCGGCGGATGGATGACCGCAGCGGATTCCCGTGGCTCTCAGCAAGCCAGCTTCCCGACCTGCTCAGGTTTGCTCCGCACCGCGGTGAAGACGGTGCCCGGGGAGACCTTCCTACGCATGTTCGCACGCCGGATGGCGAAGACATGCCTGTCTTCGGGGAGGACCTGGCCACGGAAGTCGGACGCCGGTACGGGGCGCCCGTGCAGATGATGCAGTTGAAGCATGGCATCTTCGATGAAGCGAGCCTCTCCATGATCGCCTCCGAGACGGTGCGCGAGATCGCACGCCTCGCAGGGCGGAGCCCGGACGTGCGGCGATTTCGTCCGAATGTTGTCGTTCGTCTCCAGCGACCGGTTCCCTTCCAGGAAGATGAGTGGTTGGGCGGTGTGCTCTCCTTCGGCGACGGGGATGACGCCCCCGCCATCACCGTCACGATGCGCGACGTTCGTTGCTCGATGCTGTGCCTTGATCCCGACACCGCAAGCTCGCGCCAGAAATGCTGAAGGCGGTCGTTCGGGCGAACCAAAACTGCGCGGGAATCTACGGCGTGGTCACTCGCACCGGTCGACTGGCGGTCGGGCAGACCCTATTTCTCACCAGCCAATAGCGATATTCGACTGAGGCCACGCGCCACGTCGCCTGCGTGCAAGGCGTTTCATTCCTACATATCACGGATAAATCATTATATTGAGCATGCGTGCAAGAATGTTCGGTGCAATGAGAGCTCGCTGCCCTGAGGGATTTTCCCCTTGCCGGCTGAGGGAATTCCTCCTACCCGACGCCCGTCCCGGCGGATTATCCTGTAGAAAACCATTTGGCCCTGCCTTCACCCCGGTTGAATAGAAACATGAGATACTGGTACCCTCGCAAGGAGGCTCCGAAGCTTGAACGAGGTCGAAACGCCTTCTGCTGGTGAAGCACCGGCGCCGAACGCGGCCAGCCGCCGTGGGCCGCGGCTGGGGAGCCTGGCGTGGCAGGGAGTGGTCGGTCTCCTGGCGCTGTTCTCCCTGATCTTCATGGGCATCGCGCTGGTGATGAACACCTATGGCCGGCAGCAGGTCGCGGAGCAATCCGCCGGGAAGTTGGAGGAGGCCGGCAAGCGGAGAGTGGAGGAGGTGCGGCGATGGCTCGCCGGCGGCAGCCCCCTCGACCGGTCCAATCTGCAGCGCCTCTCCCAGGCGTGGCAGGGCGAGGCCAGCGGCTACGCCTTCCTGCTCGATCGCGATCAACGGTTCCTCTCCTTTCCCCGGCCCGAGCTGGTGGGCCTCACCGCCGGCCAGGTGGCGGATCGCCATCCGGGTTTCCGGCCGATCGCGGACGCCCTCCGGCGTCTGCAGGCGGGCCGCGGTGCGGCGGTGCCGGTCACCCCGGTCCGTGTCGAAATGCCCGCCGATCTGCTCAACGGGAAACCTTCCCTGGCCCTCGTCTTCCCGGTGCCCGGGACCGACTGGAAGTTGGTCCAGGTCTCGCCCAAGCGCGAGCTGGAACAGGCCGCCGACCGCATCTCCCGCTCGCTGCTGCTGCTCATCTCCGGCATCCTGCTCGCCGTGCTGCTGCCCTCCTATCTCTTTCTCTCCCGCCGCTGGATCACGCCCGTCACCACCCTGGCCGAGGCCGCCACCCTGGTGCGCGACGGCGAGCTCGACGTCCGGGTCAGCGTGGCGGGGCGGGACGAGATCGCGGTGCTGGCGGACTCCTTCAACCAGATGGTCGACCGGCTGGCGGCCAACACGGCCGACCTGAAAGAGGCCAACCTCGAGCTCGGGCGCTCGCTGGACCTCACCGAGACCATCATGGGGACGGTGCGCGAGGGCCTGTTCCTGCTCACCCCCGAGCTCACGATCGAGGCCAAGTACTCGGCCGCGGCGCGGCAGATCTTCGGCCAGGAGGAGCTGGCGGGGGCTGACTTCCTCGACTTGATCCGCCGGATCACCCCCGAGCGCACCCATGAGCTCACCGCCCGCTTCCTGCGCCTGCTGTTCAACCCGGCCAAGACCAACAGCGTGATCGCCAAGGTCAACCCGTTGAAGGAGGTCGAGGCCTCGTTCCCGAGCCGGAGCGGGCAGCTCGAGCAGAAGTTCCTGACCTTCGCCTTCGAACGCATCCGCGAGGGCGGCGAGATCCGCCACGCGATGGTGACGGTGGCCGACGTCACCGCCCGGGCGCTG
Source organism: Thermoanaerobaculia bacterium (assembly GCA_036264355.1). Lineage (GTDB taxonomy): Bacteria > Acidobacteriota > Thermoanaerobaculia > Multivoradales > UBA5704 > UBA5704. The sequence goes on along the minus strand of DATARD010000129.1, from coordinate 2,416 downwards.
CTGGCGCAGCAGCTCAGGGAGTCGCAGCAGCGCATGGAGCGCCAGGCCGAGCTGCTGCTGTCGGTGATGCACGTCGAGCCCCAGATGCTGCGCGAGTTCATCGAGGACGCCCACACCGAGCTCGAGACCGTCAACGCGCTGCTACGCGAGGGCCGGTCGGCATTGCTCTCGATCCCCGATCGCAACACCTACTACCGCCACCTGGCGGACGACATCTTCAAGAGCGTCCATACCATCAAGGGCACGGCGGCGATGCTGCGCATCGACTACTTCGTCGCCGCCGCCCACCGCTTCGAGGAGAAGCTGGCCGCGCTCCGGGACCGGACCATGCTGGACGGCAGCGACTTCGTCCCGATCGTGCTCGAGCTGTCGGAGATGGTCGACAGCCTGGCCGAGATCCGCGCCGTGCTGGCGCGCTTCGCCGAGACCCAGCGCAACCTCAAGGCAGCCTCCGGCACCAGCGACACCGACGAGCTCTCCGCGTTGGTGACCCGTTTCGCCGGCGACCTGGCGGAGAAGTCGGGAAAGAAGGTCGCGGTGGCGTTCCGCGTTCCCGGCGACCTGGCGATCCCGTTCAAATACAAGAGCGCGCTCCGCAACGCCATGGCCCAGTTGGCTCGCAACTCGATCGCCCACGGCATCGAGCCCCCGGTCGAGCGGCGGGTGGCGGGCAAGCCGGAGGAGGGGCATATCCTGGTGGCGGCCCGGCAGAACAACGGCAACCTCGAGTTCCTGTTCAGGGACGACGGCCGGGGCCTTGACTACAAGCAGGTGATCGAGCGGGTGCAGGAGCTCGCCAAGAGCACGCCCTCGATCCTCGAGCCGCTGATCGACCGCCAGCAGAACCGGTGGAAAACGGACGCGCTCGACCAGATGATCTTCCATCCCGGCTTCTCCACCGCCGGCCAGGCGACCGAAGACGCCGGTCGCGGCGTCGGCTTGAGCGCCGTCCGCGACGCGCTGGCCAGGCTGGGGGGGCAGATCTCGCTGCGGCAGCAGAGGCGGGGCCAGTTCTGCGAGTTCCACATCGTGCTGCCCAATAGAGGTTAAAATGGGGGCTAGAAACCGTGTTGGAAACCAGCGGCAGATTGTTGATCGTTGACGATTCGAGCACCGTCCGGCGCAGCATCGAGCGGCACATCTTCTCGAACCGGGTGACCAAGATCTATCAGGCCGCCAACGGCCGCGAGGCGATGGCGCTGTTCGAGCGCTACCGCCCGGAGTTCGTCACCATGGACCTGACGATGCCCGAGATGGACGGCCTGACCTGCATCTCCAGGATGATGGCCCTGAAGCCGGACACCCGCCTGATGGTGATCTCGGCCCTGGGCGACGCCGAGACCGCCATCGAGGCGGTGGAACGGGGCGCCAACGAGTACGTGGTCAAGCCGTTCTCGGCCGAGGACCTCAACCTGGCGCTCGCCAACCTGATCGCCGAGGCCTGAGGCCTGCGATGAACGACGAGGAGATCAAGGTCTTCATCGACGGCGTGGTGCGCTATTTTGCCCGGGTCACCGGCGAGCCAGCGGAGGTCGATCCTCCCTACCTCAAGGGCGAGGACTCGGTCACCCTGGACTTCACCGGCGTGATCGGCATCTCCGGGCGCCGCCGCGGCGCGGTGTACTTCACCTCCGGCGCCGAGCAGCTCACCGAGCTGCTGCACCGCTTCGGCGAGACCGTGGTCGGCTTCGCCGACCATGAGGACCTGGTGGGCGAGGTCGCCAACACCATCGCCGGCAACGCCCGGCAGTACTTCGGCAGCGAGTTCCTGATCTCGGTTCCGATGGTGCTCTTCGGGCAGCCGGACAGGATCTCCTTTCCCCGCCACTTGAAGAGCTTCGTCATCCCGATCACCTGGCGCAGCTATCGGAGCTATCTCATCATCTGCCTCGACCACCAACCCTGAAGCCGGGAGATTTCATGGACACGATGCCGCATCAATACAACCTGTTCCTCGTCGCCCTCTCCTACCTGATCTCGGTCCTGGGCTCCTTCACCGCGCTCAAGCTCTGCCGTCAGCACGCCGGGGCGCGCGGCGCCGAGAAGTGGCGCTCGCTTCTGGCCGGAGCCCTGGCGATGGGGGCGGGAGCGATCTGGTCGATGCACTTCATTGGCATGCTGGCCTTCGACATGGGAATGCCGGTGGCCTACGACGTGCCGATCACCCTGGCCTCGCTGCTGGTGGCGGTGGTCGTCACCGGCCTCGGGATCTACGTGGTGGGCAAGGGGCCGACCAGCCCGTGGCGGCTGATCGGCGGCGGCACGGCCATGGGATTGGGGGTGGCCGCCATGCACTACACCGGCATGGCCGCGATGCGGATGCAGGCCCATCTGGATTACAACCTGACCATCGTGGCGATCTCTCTGGGAATCGCGGTGGTGGCGTCGATCGCCGCCCTGTGGCTGGTCTTCAACA
>DATARD010000113.1:0-18941 GCA_036264355.1 Thermoanaerobaculia bacterium | reverse complement strand
GGTCCGGACCTCCTGCTCGCCGACGAGCCGACCACGGCGCTCGACGTCACCCTCCAGGCGCAGGTGCTGGAGCTGCTCGCCCGTTTGCGCACCGAGCTCGGTCTCGCGGTGCTGTTGATCACCCACGATCTCGGCATCGTGGCCGACACCTGCGACCGGGTGGCGGTGATGCACCGCGGCGAGGTGGTGGAGACCGCGGAGGTCGACAGGCTGTTCAGCGCGCCGGCGCATCCGTATACCCGGCGGCTGCTGGCATCGCTGCCCTCTGCTTGTCCCCCCTCTCCCGGGGAGAGGGAGGGGGGAGCCCCGCTCCTCGAAGCCGTCCGGCTCTCCCGCGAATTCGTGGTGCGGCGCGGTCTGTTGCAGCGCACCCAGGGCGTGGTGCGGGCGGTGGACCGGGTGGATCTCACCATCCGGCGCGGCGAGTGCCTGGCCCTGGTGGGCGAGTCGGGGAGCGGCAAGACGACGCTCGGCCGATGCCTGATCCGCCTCCTCGAGCCGACCTCCGGCCGCGTCGTGTTTGCCGGCGAAGATCTGCTCGCCCTCCGTCCACGGCCGTTGCGCGCCCTGCGGCGCCGCTTTCAGATGGTGTTCCAGGACCCGTCGAGCTCGCTCGATCCGCGCCAGAAGGTCGGCTCAATCCTCGACGAGCCGCTCACCCTGCACAGCGGTCTGGGGCCGGCCGCACGGGCGGAGAGAGTGAAAGAGCTTCTTGCCTCCGTCGACCTCGACGCCGACCTGGCGGGCCGCTGGCCGCATGAGCTCTCCGGCGGACAGCGGCAGAGAGTCGGCATCGCGCGCGCCCTCGCCGCCGGTCCCGACCTGCTGATCGCCGACGAGCCGGCCTCGGCCCTCGACCTCTCGCTGCGCGGGCAGATCCTCGACCTCCTGGCGGGGCTGCGGGCGCGGCTCGGGCTCGCGCTGCTCTTCATCAGCCACGATCTCGGCGCCGTCGAGCAGCTCGCCGACCGTGTCGCCGTGCTCTACCTGGGCCGGATCGTCGAGGAGGCGTCGCGGGAGGACCTCTTCCGCCGGCCGCAGCATCCGTATACCGTGAGCCTGCTGTCGGCGGTGCCGGGCCGTGGCCGGCAGCGGCTCGTGCTGCACGGCGAGCCGCCCAGCCCGCTGGCGCCGCCGGCCGGTTGCCCGTTCCACCCGCGGTGCCCGATCCAGCGCGCGCGGTGCGCCGAAGAGACGCCGTCGGCGGCGGGAGGGGTGGCCTGTTTTTATCCTGGAGAGCTGACGACTGTAAACATTTGGGGAGCCCGCGCGTAGTCTGTCCAGGGATCGGCACGATGAGCCGCGGGTACGCCTTTCTATCATCATCAACCGATTCAGTTGAGGGGTCATTCATGAATCAGCGATTTTTGCGTTCCAAAGTCTTGACAGCCTTGGGGTTGGCGTTGCTGGTCGCCGCCGGGGCAGTGTCTGCCGCGCCGCTTCCGGTGAGCCCGAAGGTGACACCCATCCCGGATACTCCGCCGCTCGAGGTCAAGGACAACGCGGTGCTGCTCAGCGTCAACGACGCGGTGGAGATCGCCTTGCGGCGCAATCTCAACCTGGTCGTCCAACGCTACGTCCGTGACCGCTCCGGCCAGGGTATTCAGCAAGCCCTGGGCATCTACGACCTGACGGTGAACGGCACGGCGTCGGCCAGCGACCAGACGTCCGCGACCGCCTCCAGTCTGCAGTCCGGCAAGGCCACCCAGCAGGTCCTCAACGCCGGCCTGTCCCAGATCATCCCCTTGGGCGGCCAGTTTTCCTTCGGATTCAACAACAACCGGCAGACGAGCAACAACTCGTTCGTTTCGATCAACCCGGCCTACAACTCCGGCTTGAGCCTGACCTACAACCAGCCCCTGCTGCGCAACTTCGGCAACCTCGCCACGGACTACAACATCCTCGTCGCGCAGAACAACAGCGAGCAGAGCCGGCAGCAGTTCCAGTTCCAGGTGGTCGCCACCACGCAGAGCGTGATCAACGCCTACTGGGCGCTGGTCGGCGCGCGGCAGCAGCTCATCGTCGCGCAGGAGAGCCTCAGCCTCGCCAAGGAGCTGCACGAGCGCAACCGCATCCAGGTCGAGGTCGGTACCATCGCTCCCCTCGAGCTGGTGTCGAGCGAAGCCAACATCGCCACCAATGAAGAGGCCATCATCACCGCCAAGGCGGCGGTGGCCGACGCCGAGGACGTGCTCCGCGGCCTGCTCAACTTCCCGCCGGGACCGCTGTGGCAGGCGGAGATCCGGCCGACCACCGATCCGGTCATCGACCGCGTCCAGATCAACCTCGACGAAGCGCTGCAGTCGGCTCTCGCCACCCGCCCGGAGATCAAGACGCAGGAGCTGGTCGTGGCGCAGTCCTCGATCAACCAGAAGTACGCCTACAACCAGCTCAAGCCGAGCCTCAACCTGCAGTTGGCCTACAACACGAGCGGCGTCGGCGGCGACGTCATCGTCCGCGACCCGAACACCGGCGAGATCCTGCGCGTCATTCCCGGCGGCTTTTCCGACGCCTTCAGCCAGGTCACCGGCTTCAACTTCACCGGCTGGTCCGCGCAGCTCGTCTTCAGCTATCCCTTGCAGAACCGCACGGCCAGGGCGACCGCGGTGATCTCCGACCTCGACCAGGAGCGGACGACGACGGCGCTCGATCAGCTCCGCCAGTCGGTGATCACCGAGGTGCGGACGGCGACGCGCAAAGTCGACACCGCGGCGAAGTCGATCGACGCCGCCAGGATCGCCCGGCAGTTCCAGGAGAAGAACCTGGACGCCGAGCGCAAAAAATACGAGAATGGTCTCTCCACCAGCTTCCAGATCACGACCATCCAGCAGAACGTAACCGCGGCGAAAAGCAACGAGGTGAACACCGTCATCACCTATCGCACGGCGCTGGCCGACTATTACCGGGCGATCGGCAAGCTGCTCGACGTCCAGGGCGTGCAGATCGACGATCCGGCGGATCCGGTCAAGCGCTGGCACTTCAGCCTCTTCGGCTAGGAGACCGCCATGCACGATTCGGCCGTCGGCCGCCTCCTCGGCGTCCTCGTGGCGCCGGGGAGGACTTTCCTCTCGATCGCGGAGCGCCCCACCTGGGTGGCGCCGCTGCTCCTGCTCATGCTGCTGGGGTCCAGCGTGGGCTACCTGGTCGCGCAACGGATGGATTTCGAGGACATGGTGCGCCAGCGCGCGGCGCAGCAGCACCAGGAGCTCAGCCCGGAAGACCTCGACCGCGGGGTGCAGATCGCCAAGAAGTTCGGTCCGGTCGGCGCCCTGGTCAGCGGGGTCGCGCTGCTGCCGATCGCGTATCTGCTGCTCGCCCTGGTCTTCTGGACCTTCTTCCGTCTGCTCGGGTCCGATCTGTCCTACCCGGCCAGCCTGTCGGTGACCCTGCATTCCCTGATGCCCAACGCGGTGTCCGCCCTGCTCACCGTGCCGCTGATCCTCCGCCTGGCGACGATCAACGCCAAGGACGCGCAACGCGGGCTCCTGCTGTCCAGCCTCGCCGCCTTCGCTCCCGAGAGCTCCGGCCCGGCCGTCAAATCGCTCCTGGGGAGCGTCGATTGCTTCTCTCTCTGGGTCCTGATTCTCCTTTCCCTCGGCTACCGGACCGTGGCTCGGGTCTCCGCGGCCGCAGCGACCGGGACCGTCGTGGCGTTCTGGCTTCTCTGGGTGGCGGCCAGGGCGCTCCTGGCTTGGCGTTTCGGGTAGCGTGAAAGGATTCTCGTGAAAAAAGTCGTCATCGCTGTTCTCGTCGTCCTGGCGCTGGGAACCCTGGTGTTTCTCAGCGCCAGGGCGGGAGGCGGGGACAAGGGGATCAAGGTCTACGCCGAAGAGGTGCGGCGGCAGGACATCGGCCAGATCGTCAAGGCGAGCGGCGCGATCGATCCGCGCATCAAGGTCAACATCTCGGCATACGTGGTGGGCAAGATCATCAAGCTCTACGCCCGCGAAGGTGATCACGTCGCGAAGGGCCAGCCCTTCCTGGAGCTCGAAAAGCAGGCCTACATCGCCGAGCGCGACCGCTTGCGCGCCCAGATCCAGCAGACGCGGACCGAAGTCCACCAGGCCGAGGTCTCCCTGGCCGATGCGAGCATCAAGCTCGCGCGCGCCAAGCGCCTGCACACCGAAGGGGTGATCACCACCGAGGCGCTCGAGAGCGCGCAGCTCGCCGAGACCTCGGCAAAGCTCCGCCTCGACAACGACCACGAAGCGGTCAGCTCGGCGCAGGCAAGCCTCGACAGGGCGCTGGACGACCTGGTCAAGACCACCATCTTCTCGCCGCTCTCCGGCATCGTCGTGAGCCTCAAGGCTGAAGAAGGGGAGGTGGTGATCCCCGGCACCATGAACAACCCGGCCTCGGTCATCGCGACCATCGCCGACCTCTCGGAGATCCTGGCCAAGGTGGACGTCGACGAGACCGAGATCGTCAACGTCAAAATCGGGCAGCCGGCGACCGTCAAGGTGGATGCGCTGCCGAGCCGCGTATACCATGGCCGTGTCGTCGAGGTGGGCAGCTCCGGCTTCAACCGGTCGGCGCAGCCGGACGTCACGTTCTTCGAGGTCAAGATCCTGCTCCAGGAGAGCGGCGAGGATCTGCGGCCGAGCATGTCGCTGCGCGCCGAGATCGAGACGAGACCGCCGGCCAACGCCCTGGTGGTGCCGATTCAGGCGGTGGTGGACCGCGCTCCCCTGGGCAAGGAGTCGAAGGACGGCAAGGACCCCAAGAGCGGCAAGGACAACGAGGTGAAGGTCGTTTTCCTCCAGGAGCAGGGCAAGGCACGCCAGCGCGAGGTGACGACCGGGGTGTCGGACGAGACCCGGGTCGAAATCCTCTCGGGCCTGAAAGTGGGGGAGACCGTGGTCACCGGCCCCTACCGCTCCCTGCGCGACCTCAAGGACGGCGATGCGGTGAGCATTACCACCGAAAAGGAAGACAGCGGCAAGAGCACGAAGAAGAAGGCGGGCGACGACAAGCGGGAGACCGATTGATGCCGATCATCGAGCTGCGCGACGTCCACAAGGTCTACACCATGGGCACCGAGAAGGTGCACGCCCTGAACGGGGTGAGCCTGGAGATCGAGCGCGGCGAGTACGTGGCGATCATGGGCTCGTCCGGCAGCGGCAAGTCGACGCTGATGAACCTCATCGGCTGCCTCGACACCCCCAGCTCCGGCAGCTACCACCTGAACGGCATCGCCGTCGAGCAGCTCGACGACACGGAGCTCGCGGGGATCCGCAACAAGGAGATCGGTTTCGTCTTCCAGTCGTTTCACCTGTTGCCGCGCACCAGCGCGCTGCAGAACGTCGAGCTGCCGCTGATCTATGCCGGCGTGACCCGCTCGACGCGGAAGGAGCGGGCGCGGCACGCCCTGGAGCGCGTCGGTCTCGCCGACCGCATGGGGCACCAGCCGAACGAGCTCTCCGGCGGCCAGCGGCAGCGTGTCGCCGTGGCCCGTGCCCTGGTCAACGATCCCTCGATCCTGCTCGCCGACGAGCCGACCGGCAACCTCGACTCCACCACCTCGGAGGAGATCATGCGCCTCTTCGACGAGCTCCACCAGGGCGGCAACACGGTCATTCTGGTCACCCATGAGCCGGACATCGCCAACCACGCCTGGCGGCGGATCCAACTGCGCGACGGCAAGGTGCTCTCCGATCAGCCGACCGACCGCGTGACCGTGGTGCACGCCTGATGGTGTTCGCCGAAAACTTCCGCATCGCCTTCTCGGCCCTGCAGGCCAACAAGATGCGGGCGATCCTCACCACCCTGGGGATCATCATCGGCGTCGCCGCCGTGATCGCCGTGGTCTCCATCGTCCAGGGCTTGCAGTTCATGGCGACCAACGTCTTCGAAGGGGTGGGCGCCACCTACATGATGATCCTGCCGAAGCAGGACCCGCAGCGCTCGCCCGGCGAGGTGGTGCACCAGGTCAAGCTCACCTGGGACGACGGCAAGGCGATCCGCAGCCAGGTGCCCGGCGTGCGCCTCATCACCCCGGTGATCCTCGGCCGCGAGCAGGTGAAATACCGCGACCGCCAGCACCGCCCCGAGGCGCTGATCGGCGTCAACGACGACTACCAGGGGGTGAACAACCACACCGTCGACCGGGGGCGGTTCTTCTCGCGGATCGACCTCGAAAACCGCCGCAAGGTGGCGGTGGTGGGGCCGGACGTGGTGGAGAAGCTCAACCTGGGGAGCGATCCCCTGGGCAAGGAGATCTACATCGGCAAATATCCGGCGACGGTGATCGGCGTCATGGAGGACAAGGGGCAGACCCTGGGGCAGAACCTCGACGACATCGTCTTCATCCCCTTCGACTCGGCGGTGACCCTGTTCGGAAGAAGCGCCGGCGAACAGGTCCAGCTCCGCCTGCAGGCGGAGAGCACCGACCAGGTGGACGCCGTGCGCGACGGTGTCACCCGCGTCCTGCGTACCCGGCATCACCTCGCGAAGGGGCAGGCGGACGATTTCCAGGTGCTGATCCAGGACGAGATCCTGAGCCAGGTCACCAAGTTCCTCTCCGGAGTGACCGCGGTGATCGGCGGCATCGTGGGCATCGCTCTCCTGGTCGGCGGAATCGGGATCATGAACATCATGCTGGTCTCGGTGACCGAGCGGACGCGCGAGATCGGCGTGCGCAAGGCGGTGGGGGCACGCCGGCAGGACATCCTGGTGCAGTTCCTGATCGAGGCGGTCACCTTGTCGCTGGTGGGCGGCGCGATCGGCCTTGCCCTGGGCTACGGGATCGGCGTGCTCGCGGCGCACCTGATCCCCAACTGGCCGCCGGCCCACGTTCCGCTCTGGGCCGTGGCGCTCGCCTTCGGCTTCTCGGCCCTGGTGGGCATCTTTTTTGGCATCTATCCGGCCGGCAAGGCCGCGCGTCTCGACCCGATCGAAGCTCTCCGCTACGAATAGAGGCAATTTACTCCACTGGGAGTATTTGGCTCTCCACGAAGGTTGTGGAACAGGAGTACAATCCCCGAAGGGTTGGAAGAGAGTTAACGTCCATTTTTGATCGAGGTACTAAAATGAGAGGCGAAACACCGAGCATGTCGTCCAAAGAGATGGCCCAGATCAGGCAGGATCTGGAGGGAAAGGTTGCGATTGAAGAGCAGGCGGATCTGCTGAGCCTGGCGGGCAATACCACCCGGCTCAAGTTGCTCTATCTGCTCGATAACATGAAGGAGCTGTGTGTCTCTGATCTGGCTGAGCTGTTGGGAGTCTCGGTGTCCGCTGTGTCCCAACACCTGTCGAAGCTGAAGGCCTATGGCTTTGTGGCGCAGCGCCGCGACGCCCAGACCATCTTCTATCGGCTCACGGCCAGCGATTTCAACAACAAGCTGCGCGAGAACTTCTTCAAGCAGTTCCAGGTCTAGCCGGTCTACAGAGTGGTCAGCGCCGCGAGCACCTGCTCGTCGTGCCCGTCGACGCTGACCCTCTTCCACACCTTGCGCACCGTTCCCGCGGCGTCGATCAGGAAGGTCGAGCGCTGCACTCCCATCGACTTCTTGCCGTACATGTTCTTCTCGCGCCAGGCGCCGTAGGTCTCGGCGACCTTGTGGCCGGTGTCGGCGAGGAGGGGGAAGTTGAGCGCGTACTTGTCGCGGAACTTGCCGTGGCTCGCGACGTCGTCGGGCGAGACGCCGAGGATCACGGCTCCCTTGGCTTTCACCTCGGCGCTCCGGTCGCGGAAAGCGCAGGCCTCTTTGATGCAGCCGGGCGTGTCATCCTGTGGATAGAAGTACAGCACGACCGGCTTGCCGCGCAGCGTGGACAGCCGGATCTCTTTGCCGTCGTCAGCCTTGAGGGTGAAATCGGGCGCCGTCGCGCCCTCCTCGATCCAAGCGAAACCTTCAGACATGGTGCTTCTCCTTTGCGGGTGGATAGCGTGCGCGGAACGCGAGGCCGTCCCAGACGGTAAAGGGCTGGTCGCCGGCGGCGAGGACCTCGCAGCCGCAGGCGCGGCAGAGCGCGGTGAACTCGCGGCGGTCGGCGGTGACGTCGTCGCGGTAGGAGTAGTTGAAGATGGTGATCTCGCCGCCCGGGCGGAGGACGCGGATCATCTCGCGCCAGTGCGTCGCGACCAGCTCCAGGCCGGCGTGGTGGATGTAGGGGAAGGCGTCCACCGCGAAGACGAGGTCGAGCGAAGAGTCGGCGAAACCGGCGAGGTCGTGCCCCGAGGTGACGGCGAGGAAGACGTTGGCGAGGCCGGCGCAGCGCCGTTGGGCGGCTTCGATCATCTTCAGCGAGACGTCGATCCCGTGCGCTTCGGCGACGTGCGGCGCGAGGGCGGCTGGAATGCGTCCGATGCCGCAGCCGATCTCCAGCACCCGGCGGTCCGCGCCGAGCAGCCCCCACGACGCGAAGAGGTCGACGATTTCCCGGGTGGCCTTGGCGAGGAGACGGGGATCGCCCAGCGAGTGGGCGGCGACGCTCGCCTCCTCGCTGCGGCGCACAGCGCGGTCGAAGAACCGGCGGGCGGTGGCGATCCCCTCCTCGGCCGAGGCGAACGGCGTCTCCGGATCCGGATGCTCGGCGAGGTTCGCCGCCACCCGTTCGAGCCCGCGCCGGTTCGCCCGCAGCAGCTTGATCAGCTTGGTGAGCGTCGGCGGCACCGGCGGCTCCCAGGCGCGCTCCGCTGCGTCGATCAACGCTTCGACCTCGGCGACCTCGCCGACGCCGAGAATGAGGCGGGACAACGCGATCTGGGGCGGAATCTCTCCCTGGAGATAGTCCTCTAGAACGATCCGTGCGCTCTCCGGCTCGATCCCCTGCAAGCAGGCCCGGATCTCCTGTCCCAGGAGCAAGTTGACCCGTTTCACCGCAGAATCAGCCGACGAACATGAGCTCCGGCTCCCAGGTGAGGCTCGGCCGGCTTTCAAGCTGGTAGAGGAACTTCTGGGTGAGCTCGGCGTTCTGCACCGAGACGACCTTGACGCGGCAGACATACTCGAAGCCGTGCAGCGCGTTGACCGCCTGCGGATGGATCTTCCTCTCCTTGGCCCGCGCCACGAGATCGCGCGCCAGGTCGTGCACCTGTTGTTTTTTTCCCTGGCGCAGGAGGAGCTTGGCGAGATCCAGGCCGGCCACGGCGGCGACGAATTCGAGCCCCTGCGCGCGGAAGCCGTCCCGCACGTCCGCGAAGATCTTCTCGGCTTCCTTGAAACGGTCGCGGCCGGCGGCGATCTTCCCTTCGACCCAGCGGATGCGCAGCAGACTGAGCGGATCGTCCGCGAAGGTCTGGCGCAGACCGCTTTCGAGCAGGAGCCGGCTCGCCTCGCGCAGGTCTCCGGCGTCGACCAGGGCGTTCAGGAGGTTGTGCTGGGTCGCCGCGATGAGCTGCGGATCGCGGGCAGGATCGAGGAGAGCGAGCGCCTGCTTGTGGAAGCCGGCCCCCTCGACCGGCTGGCCGGCGAGGACCTTGCAGACTCCTCGGCTCATCAGGGTCCGCCCTGCCAGATGCTGCTCTCCGAGCTTCAGATAGGTCCGATAGGCTTGATGGAGAAGGGCTTCGGCCTCTGCGAACCGCCGGTGGTCTTTCAGGAAGGCGGACTCCACCTCGTAAATATAGGCCTCCACCAGAATGTCGCCGGTACCCTGATCCAGGAGAGCATGGGCCTTCTGGAGAGCCTCCTCGGTTTGGAAGAAGCGTTCATTCACCCGCTCGGCGTTGGCGACTTCCGCCGCCGCTCGCGCCCGCAGGTCGAAGAGCAGACGTTCCGGGCAGGTCGCGGTCGGCTGGAGCCGGTCAGCCGCTCGCTGTGCGCTCAACGCGAGCTCAAGCATGACCTTCCGGTGCCGATATCGCATCTCGAAGCTGAGCTCGAGGAGCACTTCCACCCGCGCCCAGCTCCCCTGCAGGGCCCGTCTTTCGGCCGCGGTCAGATTTCCCCACCCCTTGGCGTGCACCAAGGCGATCCCGCGATCCTTCCGCTCCTTTTCCTTGTCCCACTCTCTCTGCTGGAGGCGCACTGCCGACAGCGCGCGGTCGATACAGGCGTCGTAGGTCTCCTCGCTTTCCGGGACGCTCGTCGACCGGAACAGGCCCGGAGGGACCAGGGACCGCAACTTCTCGGGGCACTCCTCGCAACGCGAAAGGAAATGCCGCACGATGCGGCTCCGGGTTTTTGGCCCCGCCTTATCGGCCAGCATGCTCTTCAGCTCTCGATCCATCGGGTGATCCATGCTTCCCTCCACGCGATTGACGGCAACGGTGCTCTAGAGCACATATATTCTCTCACAATCCGGAAACAAGATGTTGAGGCGCCCGGGTCACAGCTCGACCCGGGCGCCACAGCGTCCTTCTTCAATGCTGGCCGAGCGGGTCGATGTTTGCGCTGGAGTCGGTCCCTGCGACGGCGGAGGTGCCCTGCCAGGGGCCGCCGACCCAGGCGATCACCCGCGCCAACAGCCCTTCCCAGATGCCACCGGCCTTTTGCGCTGCCGTTTGCGCCGTCTGAGGCTTGGCGCTTCCGCCCGCTGCCGCGGGGAGCGCGGCCAGCAGGAACAACGCGACGACCAGGGCTGCGGTCCGGCGACTTCTTTGATTCAAGAACATAAGCTCTCCCTTGTCCGAGGTCAGCCTTCCCGGCCAAAATTGGCGGAAGAGCCCTCGGAGCATGCCATACCGGCACTCCTAGTGTGCCTCTTCTTCCGCCCAACGGTACAATTGGCGCCGCTGGCACAACCTCGGTCCTGCTTTGAAGCCTGTTGTTCTGCAAAAGAGGCCCGAAGGGCTTGACCGCGGTTCCGGCGCGTGGTTCAATCACCCGCGTCATGGATCAAGAGTCTTCTCCTTTCCTTCCAGAATCAGCGTCCGAGACGGCCGAGAGGATGTCCGACGAGGAGCTCAAGAGGCTACGCCGGCTGATTGCCGCGGCGCGCGAGCTGAGGCAGCGGCTTCGGCGGTTTGCGGACAGCCTCCCCGAGCGGCCCGCCAGGCAGCCTGAAACGGAGCGGACGATCGTGCGCTCCCGTCTCGACTGCATCCTCTACGACCGTATCGACTACGCGCTACACGATCTCCAGGACATCCTCGACGACGCGGAGAAGGCGGAGAAGAAGACCGCGCCATAGGTCGGCTATCCTTCCTTCATGGATCCCCGCGCCACCGCCGAGCTGCTGAAGGCGTGGGCCTTGGAGGCGGGGTTCGACCGCGCCGGGGTCGCCTCGCTGGAGCCGGCGGCGACGGGGGAGTCGTTCCTGCGCTGGATCGAGCGCGGCGACCAGGCCGGGATGGACTATCTGGCGCGGCGCATGGAGGCACGCCTGGAGCCCGCGACGGTGATCGCCGGCAGTCCGGGAGCGCGCTCGGCGCTCTGCGTTGCGTTGCAATACCACCCCCTCGGGGAAGAGCCGGAGGGAGACCTGTGGCCACGGGTCGCCCGCTATGCCCGCGGGCGGGACTACCACGATGTGATGGGCGAGCGGCTCGAAACCCTCGAAGCTCGCATCCTCGCGGCGTTTCCCGGCACTGCCAGCCGGCGCTACGTGGACACCGGTCCGGTGCTGGAGCGCGAGCTGGCGGCACGGGCGGGGCTGGGAGTGCAGGGGAAGAACACCAACCTGCTGCATCCGGAGGCCGGATCGTGGTTCCTTCTGGGAGAGCTGTTCCTCTCGCTCGATCTCGCGCCCGACGTTCCCCTCGCCGACCTCTGCGGGACGTGCACCCGCTGCCTCGAAGCCTGCCCCACCGGCGCACTCCCCGAGCCGTACCGCCTCGACAGCAACCGCTGCATCAGCTACTGGACCATCGAGCACCGCGGGCCTTTGCCCCCGGAGGCCCGGGAGATGGTCGGCACCTGGGTCTTCGGCTGCGACATCTGCCAGGAGGTCTGCCCCTGGAACGCGGCGCCGGCCGGCGCGAGCCATCCGGAGCTGGAGCTGCCGGAGAAGCGGGCCGGGCTGGACCTGATCCAGCTCCTGCTGTTGAGCCGCGACGAGTACGTCGAGCGCTTCCGCGGCAGCCCGATGAAGCGGCCGAAGCTGGAGGGATTGCAGAGGAACGCCGCGGTCGCCATGGGCAACCGGCGGGACCCGCGCTACGTTCCGGCGCTCACGACGGCCCTGGCGGAAGGGACGCCGCTGGTCCGCGAGCACGCCGCCTGGGCGCTCGGGCGGATCGGAGTTGGCGGTGAGGCGTGAAGCGATCAAGGGTGCCAGTCAACACCCGGGAGGACACCATGGACCTTCGCGAATTCCTGATCGACCAGTACCGTCACATGGAGTGGGCCGATGCATCCGTGTGGCGCGCCGTTCTCGAGTCGGAGAGCGCTGCCGAAGCCCTGCGCGAGCGGCTGTACCATATCCACTTGGTGCAACGGATCTTCCTCTCCATCTGGCGCGGGGAGGCGGTCGATCCGCAGGCGGGGCAAGAGGTGAAGGGGAAGGATCTCGCGAGTTGGGCTCGCGACTGCTATCCGCAGGCGCGAGCCTTTCTCGCGGACGCGAAGGAGGAGCTGGACCGCCCGGTGGTGTTGCCGTGGAGCCAGCAGGTCGCGGAGCGCCTCGGGCTTGAGCCGTCGGTGACGACGGTTCGCGACACGGCGGCGCAGGTCTACACGCACACCGCCCACCACCGGGGACAGATGGCCACCAAGCTGCGCGAGCTCGGCGGGAATCCACCGCTCATCGATTTCATCGCCTGGGTGTGGAGAGGGCGGCCCGAGCCGGATTGGCCTTGATCCAGTCGCCGATCATGGCCAGAGCTTCCGGGGAGAAGGTCTCCTCGATCGTGGCGTACTCGTCGATGCCGCCGGTCCTGGCGTGCTGGAAGAGGTGGTTGAGGCCGGGCAGGATCCGCACGTCGGCGGCCGGATTTCCAGCGGCGGCCAAGGCGGCGCGCACGGCTTCGGCGTTCACCTGGGCGTCGACCTGAAGGTCCTTGTCTCCAAACAGGGCGAGGACGGGTATCTTCACCTGTCGCAGATAGACCGCCGGGTCCTGCCGGACCAGCGAACGGAACCAGGGGGTCTTTGCCGCTTCGATGCCCTGCTCGATCGCGGCGGCGTCGATGCGGAGCCGCGCGCGCTCCTCGTCTGTGAACTGCTTCCGCCGGACGGCGGCTCGCTCGCGAAGGATCTCTTCGAGCCGGCCGGCCGTCACCGCCGGATCCGCGATGAGCGCGAGGTCCTCGGACTGGGCCGCCAGCGCTCGGTCGATCAGCGCCGCGTCGACCCCCCGGAGGCGGAGGAGAGCCCGGGCCTGGCGCAGCAGCAGAGGCTGGAGCGGCTCCCCAGGCGGCGCGAGGAGGACGAGGAAGGCCACGGACTTGTCCGACTTTTCAGCCGCCGCGGGCTTGTCCGACGTTTCGGCCGCCACGGCCATGGGGGCGATGAGGCCGCCCTCGCTGTGTCCGGCGATGCCGACGGCGTTCCGGTTGATTTCGGGGCAAGAGCGCAGGAAGGCCACGGCGGCGCGGGCGTCGGCCGCGAAGTCGTCGAGGGTCGAGCCGAAGTGATCGCCTTCCGAGGCGGCGGCACCCCGGTCGTCCCAGCGGAGGGACGCGATGCCGCGGCGGGCCAGGGCGTCCGCGAGCACAAGGAACGGCTTGTGGCCCATCATCGCCTCGTCCCGGTCCTGCGGCCCGGAGCCGGAGACCAGGGCGACCGCCGGGAAAGGCCCCTTTCCTTCCGGCAGGATCAGCGTTCCGGCGAGGCGGATATTCCCCGCCTCGCTGCGGAACATCACCTCGCGGCTCTCATAAGGGACAGGACCTTGCGGAAGCTGCGGCCGGCGCAGCGCGAAAGTCTGCTCCAGCCGATGAAATTGGAGCGGCAGCTTCTGCCCGCTCTGCGACCACGTGCCTTCGAGGACGCTCCCGTCGGCATTCAGCGTGCCGTCGTAGGACGCGCCGAGCGCCTTCAAGTCCAGCCGCAGCGCGCGGCGTTCGAAGACGGCCGCATCGACCGGGATCTTCGCTCCCTGATCGATACTGTCGAGAACCGCGCCGAGGCTGCCGTCTTCCTTTTTCTCGACGTGCAGGCCGAGGCGCAGCCTGGCGGCGCCCACGTCGAGAATCCCGAGCCATTCTCCTGCCGCTCCCTCGCCGGGAACCGGCTTGGCGGGCAGGGACGGAGCCTGAGCGGCCAGGGTGCTCAGGGTGGTCAGCGTGAGCAGCACAATGATCGATAGACACAGCAGGAGCTTCGACGGACGTCGATTCATGATCATCTCCTCGGTTTTGAGTGAACGGTCAGGGTTCGGAAACGTTTTTGACGTCTGCTCCGTCTTCGGAATCGAAGATCGTCTCGATCGGGGTCCCGAAGACGCGCGAGATACGGAATGCGAGAGGCAGGCTGGGGTCGTACTTCCCGGTCTCGATGGCGTTGACCGTCTGGCGCGAGACATCGAGCCGTTGCGCCAGATCGGCCTGCGTCCAGTCGCGCTCGGCCCGCAGGACCTTCAGCCGGTTTTTCATGAGTACCTCCGGCGGCCGATCCAGACGCCCACGGGATGGGCGAGGAGCATCACGAGCAGAACATAGAAGAAGTCCATCGCGGGCACGGCGCCCATCACCGTCAGGAGCCAGTAGGTCATGCCGCCGACGACGCCGACCCCGAACGCGAGGGAGAGCGCCTCGATCTCGATCTTGCGCCGGAGCTCGTCGGTTTCGCGCAGGAACCGGCGATGCGCCAGCAACGTCGCGATGCCGAAGAGAGACGTGCCGAGCGCTGCCGCGAGGGTGGGGCCGAAGGGCCACCACGCTCGTTTGGCGCTCAACGTGACGACGACGAAAGATACGGCCCATACCATGGACCAAAGGATGACCCGGAGCTGGTTGCGCCCATCGCGCGGCGCGCTGGAACAGGAATCGCTGAGAGAGTCGTCTGCCGATTTCATAGGTCTTGTCTCCTTGTCATGGAGCAAAGCTCGCTTGACATGGAGAGAGTACAGGGCGCTTTCCGGTTTGTCAAGCGCGCTTGACCTGCGCGCTTGACCTGCGACGATGAAATTCCGTGGGTGGAGCTGGCGTAGAGTGGCGCCGCGCTCACAGCTTGGGCTTCGGCCACCCGTGCGGTGGGGGCACATCCGGGAGACGGCGGAGGAGCTCCACGTAGTGCTCTTCCTTGAAGGGCTTGTGGGCCACCATCTCCTGGTTGAGCTCGTGCACGACAATGTACCCGATCAGGCGCCGGGCGAGCTCCGGGTTGTAGCCGGCGGCTTGCAGGCGCTCGAAGGTGAGGCGGGTCTCTTCCGGAATGCCTTCGCGGAGCTGGGTCTCCACGATCTCCATCACCTTCGCATGCAACTCGGGATCGGCGCGGGCCGCCGCATCGCCGATGGCGGGCTGATAGTCGTTGCCGAGGGCGGAGCGGCGATCCTGGTCGTAGCTCGCCGCCGTCACGAACGACTTGAGGTCGGTGAAGCCCTTGGCCCGCAGATGGCTCGCGAACAGGTCCGGCTTGCCGGTGATCTCCGGGTGCTCGTCGAAGATCACCGCGATTCGCGCATCGGCGGCGGCCAGGGCCTCGTCCTTGAGCTTGAACTGCTCCTTCGGGTGATGGAGCACCCACCGCGTCCGCTTCTTGCCCTGGGATGTCACGACGAAGCAGGAGATGACGGGCAGGAATCCATAACCGTCGCCGCCGGCCCCGGCCAGATATTCGATTCTCGGTTCTTTGCTCATGGCCGTCCTCGAAAAAGGAGTCTACCTGTTTCCGGAAGACAAGTCATCTCATAGACAGCTTCGTGGTGCTTCGGGATGGGCTCGGACCGACGGGAGAGGTCAATGCGGCCTGCGCACCTGTTTCTTCTCCCATTCCTGGCGATACCGGTTGGCCTCCGCCAGCGAGCGGAACTTGCGGACGCCAGGCTCGAACCGCCAGGGGTGGAGCGCGAAGCTCAGCTCGGTCAGCTCACACGCGATGCGGAGGTTGTCCGGATCGAGCGGCCGGAGCGGCCGGACTCCGGGCATGTCGGTCACCGAGCGATACTTGCGGACCGGCATCATTCGTCTCCCAGATCGAACGCTTCACGAATCCGGGCGGCATCGGCACGGTCTTGTGGCCGCACCGTGTCTTTCTTCATGCGATAAAGCATCTTTGGATTGGCGACCTGGACGAGCAGGTCTCCCAACTCGATCTCGTCGCAATTGGCGGCGAGATCCTGCCACACGAAGGCCTCTCCGAGCCGGGTGAGGATGTCCATCGAGTAGTGGCCGTGCGGAGGGGTATATTCCACGGCCGGGTAGTCCCCAGCCAGTTCCGCCGGATCGATCTGATCGACGTTCGGGTCGTTGAACAGACCGCGGAGCGCCCGCTTGAGGGCCTCCAGATTCTCGATCTTCGGGGAGACGAACAAGTCGAGGTCGTGGGTCGCGCGGGGGAGACCTTGGGCTGCCATTGCCATCGAGCCGATGACCACGAACTCAACGTGCTCGCGTACGAGCGCGGCGAGAATCGCTTTGGCCTCTTCAAGAGTCACGCTTGCACTCTATCACCCCGCGCTGCAACCCTTGTTGGGAGCATCTCCCGGCGACCCGGTCGAGGAGTGACGCGCGCGCGAAGGGGCGGTCGGCAAGCCACCTCAAGCGGAAGGCCTTCCTGCTCGGCCGGAAGGCATTCCGGTTCAGCCGGAAGGCTTTCTTCGTCAAGCGGAAGGCTTTCCTCTTCGACCGGAAGGCTCTCCGGTTCAGCCGGAAGGCTTTCCGGCTCGACCAGAAGACTTTCTTCGTCAAGTGGAAGGCTTTCCTCTTCGACCGGAAGGCCTTCCGGTTCAGCCGGAAGGCTCTCCGGCTCGACAGGCGCGCGAGGTCTGCCGCTTGACGGACTGGGGCTCTATGAAAGATACCGCGTCTTCGTCGCCGCCTATCGGGAGGCGCCGGAGCTCTTGCGGGCGGGCAACCTGGCCGCCGTGTTCCCGGCCGGGTGCTCCCGCCTTGCCGTTCGTTGGCGGCTGACGATCGCCGGCGGCGCTACCGGGCGATCGAGGTCAGCGACGAGCCCGAGACGCAGCGGGAGCGGATGAAGTACATTCTCAGCCACGGAGTCAAAGAATTCTTGGTCGAGAAGGCGCGGGAATGGCCCGGCGTGCACGCCGTCCGGGCTCTTCTCGACGATGAGCCACTGGAGGGTCTCTGGTTCGACCGCACCCAGGAGTACGGTGCCCGCCGGAGAGGAGAGGAGCACGAGCGGAACCGCTTCACGACGCTGGAGACGGTCACCCTCTCGCCGCTGCCGTGCTGGGAGCACCTCTCGCCCGAGGACCAGAAGAAGAGGATTGCCGAGCTCGTCCGCGAGATCGAAGAGGAAGCCGCTGCGCAGAGGGCGGCGACGGGAAAACCCGTCCTCGGTCGCGCGGCCATCCTCAAGCAGAATCCGCACGAGCGGCCCAACCGCCCGAAGAAGTCTTACGCCCCCCTCGTCCACGCCGCCTCGCGGAAAGTTCGGCGCGAGCTCTATGAAGGCTACCGCGCTTTCGTCGCGGCCTATCGGGAGGCGGCGGAGAAGCTACGGTCCGGGGATCGCGCGGTGATCTTCCCGGCGGGGTGCTTTCCGCCTGCCTTGCCGTTCGTCGGCGGCTGACGACCGCCGGCTGCCACCTCCGCCCGAGCTCCGCTGTTGGAGATCACCGTCCGGTCAGGTTGGAGAGGGAGAGGTGTGCTTGGTCGGCGGGGTAAGCGGGGTTCGGCACCTTTCTCGGCGCCGATTCGATCCTCGACATCTACTTCGGCACCGTCTGCGGGGGGCGACCCGGACCGGCTTTCGAGTATCGTGACATCCGAGCCGTCGTCGCGTCACTTCATCCCTCAGAAAAGCTGTCTCCGGAACGCGCTTGCCTACGAGCGCGCGATCGCTGCCTCGATGTTCGAGAGCACGCCGAGCTGCGCGAAGATCACCGTTCCCGAGGGGTAACAGTTGAACGACTGGATCTTGCCGTTCACGAGACGGAAGACATCACAGCACGGCGCGTCCATCCGCTTGCCCGTTGGTGGAAGGATGCCCATCGGCGTCGGAAGGGGCCCCTTGTGCGTGCCTTGAAGGGCGAGCTCCACGACGACGACATCCCCGACGCTGAAGAACCGGTACAGCTCGCGATGCATGTCCGGGAACGCCTTCGCATAGACCTCGACCGTCTTGCCTACGCCGGTGGGGCCGTCGGGCCCGCGGTAGGTGACGCCGATCGACATGTCGGTAAATGTTCCGTCGGGCGTGAAGCAGTCAACCCAACCCTTGACGTCCACTTTCTCAGCCAGCTCGTACGCCCTGCGAATGATCTGCTCGTTGTTCATGGGATAGCCCTTTCTGTTCGATCTGTCGAAACTTCGGTGGCTCAGTTCGCGAGCTCCGCGCGCAGGAATGCGGCGATGAGGTCGTGGGCCGCTTGCGCGGCCTCGAAGAGGCCGATGTTGCTCGGGAAGACGTGAGGCATGTCCTCCCATATGTGCACTTCGATACGGTCGTGCGAACCGAGTCGAAGCGAGTCGTCGAGGAGGATCTCCGCAGTCCCCACGTGGACCTGGATGGGAGGTGTTCCGCCCGCCGGACCGTAGAGCGGGGATGCGCGCGGGTCCCGAGGATCGTGATCACCGAGGTACTGACGGGCGCTGGCTTCGAGGGCCGCTCTCGTCAACAACGGATCTTCCGCGGCCTTGCTCCCGAGGCTCCCTCCGGTGAGCGCGAGATCCGTCCACGGGGACAGCAGAACACCGCAGCGGGCATCCAGCTCCTCCCTCAGCAGCGACAGCGCAAGGCCTCCTCCGGCAGAATCGCCGACGAGCGCTACGTGTCGCGCGCCAAACTGAGCGATGAGGCCGCGATAGGCCGCGCGGGCGTCGTCGAGCGCGGCAGGGAACACATGCTCCGGAGCGAGCCGATAGTCCGCAACGAAAGCGGGCACGCCGGAGCGCGCGGCGATCTGCCCGACGAAGTTTCGGTATGCGTGGGCAGAGCCATAGGCGAAGACGCCGCCGTGGAGGTAGAGCATTGCCACCCCGGCCC
>DATARD010000358.1:0-6896 GCA_036264355.1 Thermoanaerobaculia bacterium | reverse complement strand
GACACTCCAAACGGAAACCCTCGGCTGCGTCATGCCTTTGAGAAAGTTGAAGGAGAAATCCTTAGATTCTGTGAGAAAGAGAAACTCGTCGCGTGAACTTGACTCGGGAACACGAAAAGTTCCCTCTCAAGGACTCTAGCGCCACAAGTACCTCATACTAACTTATGGAAGAATTCGATCTTCCGTTCTTCTAAATTCTCTGTAGCACAACCAGCTCAAGGCGATCACCATTGCTGCAAGAAGAAAATCACACGATCAAGACCACCCGATTTGAGCCATAAGATCTAACAAAGTATCGCAGCACGACCGATAAATAGTGACTTGGTGATTTGCGCAAGACAGCCTCAACGGCCTCACGCGCTTGGCGTGCGTCAGGTTTTGGCTGAAATAGAGTCTCCTTGACTAACTCAGGATCGTTGTCATAGATGTCTCTGAAG
This sequence comes from Thermoanaerobaculia bacterium, assembly GCA_036264355.1. GTDB lineage: Bacteria > Acidobacteriota > Thermoanaerobaculia > Multivoradales > UBA5704 > UBA5704. The sequence continues at coordinate 6,459 of DATARD010000358.1, read as the reverse complement.
AAGGAATTTCTAGCTTCGTCGGTCAATCCAATAATAGTTTTTAGCGCTGTAGCTACAGTAGCCTCCAACGCATCTAGAAGAAATTGCCGACTAGCTCCAATTTCCGTGCTGAATGCGTTGCCACTAAAATATATCCATACTTTTTTATTGTTGGGGTCGGAAGTCAAATGTGCCTCTAGGCGGTGTAGAGCTGTAGTTTTGCCAACGCCGGGAGCCCCAACAAGCAGTAGACAGGGAGGACCTCCGTCGCCGTCAAGAAAGTCAAGTACATCAAGCGCAACCTCTTTGCCTGATGGAGCCATTGCCGGAACGTACAGGTCTGGATGGTAGCCTCTTGCCATTAGATCGGCGATCAGGATTGTCTGAGCCTGCGACCAAAATTGATTCCATGGGATGGAGCGGATCCCGGTCCTTCGGTGGTAATCCGTTCTCCGACGGAACCTGGGAACCTCGTTCTCTGTCATAGACACCTCATGCTTTGCCTGCCCCTAGGATTGAAATTTCCGCCTGAATCGATTCCGCGCCCAACACTAAGATTCGACGCCAGCCCCGATTTGACTAAATCAAAAGTAGTTTCGCGTCCCTTGATGCCATTGAGACTAGACCATTTCAACCGATAGGGTCAAGCACGAAGTTTCTTAAGAGACCCATAGCCATTGTCGAATTTTTCGCGACTCTATTAGCTCAGAATAGCTTGGCGGAGGTTAGTGCAGCTTCTATGAATCCGCATCCCCGCCCCCCCGGAACCAACACATTAGCGAAAGCCGGCACCACCCAAAGAACCAACGCCCAACCCGGGGACACATAAGCCAAGGGGATGGAGAGCAGAAAGAAGACCGGCGCGACCAGCGAGCGGAGGGTCAACGTCCGGATGACGCCGGCGTCGAGCTCGCGGTCGACCAGGCGGCGGTTTCGGGTGGCGTAGAGCCAGATGAGGGTCTCGGCGAGGCCGATGAAGGCGACGGTGGCGGCGTAGAGGGTGCGGGCGAGGAGGAAGCCGAAGTGGCTTCCCAGGAGATCGGTCGCGAAGGGGAGGAAGGTGACTCCGAGGAGGAAGAGGAGGTTGAGCCCGAGGAGGGTCGCGTTGTAGCGGCGGATGTAGGCGAAGAGGCGGTGGTGACTGAGCCAGGAGAGGCCGATGACGGCGAAGCTGATGAAGAAGCTGAGAAACTTGCCTCCCAGCTCCAGGAGATGATGGCCCAGCTCGGCCGAGTCTTTGGCGGTGACCGCCTCCGGCAGCTTCAGGTCGATGGCCAGGAGGGTGATCGCGATGGCGAGCACGGCGTCGCTGAAGAAGAGGAGGCGCTCGAGGCCCAGAGCGGTGTCCGGCTTGCCGGGCTCGAGGTGGTGGCCTTCCGGATGCGGCGCCTCCGGGCTCGCAGGCGGCGCGCTGCGCTTGTCGGCTTTGCTCCTTGCGCTTTTCGGGAGAGACATGACGGACCGAGCATACTCAGCGCGTTCCGGAGGCTGCAAGGGGACGATGGTGACGGTTCCGCCTCAGGGCTGGACGGTCGCGGCCGAGATCCGGACGGTCGCGCCCGAGATCCGGACGGTTGCGGCCGAGATCCGGACGGTTGCGCCCGAGATTCGGACGGTTCCACTCGGCGGTTGAACCGTTCACTCCGGCGCTCGAACCGTCCAGGCCGCGGGGGGAACCGTCCAGGTGGACTGCGCAACCGTTCAGATCTCGGGCTGAATGTCTCACTTCCCGGCGGCAACCGTCCGCCCCGCGGGAGGAACCGTCCACACCTCCGGTGGAGCGTCTCACTCCTCGGCGGCAACCGTCCACTTCTCGTCCCACAAGGCCGATCGGGGCTTTTTTGTGTCTCATAGCGCGGTGCGCGCAGCGCACCCTACGGCTGGACTCGCCAGTAGACGGCGTAGCGCTCGTCGAAGACGGTGGCGAGCGGCACAAGGGTGATGTCCTGAGCTTGCCCGACGATGCGGAATCCCAGAGCGCCTGGAATGGGCTTGATCCAGTCTTCCGGATTGCCGGAGCGGACGTGGAAAGTGGGCGCCGGGACGGGGTCGGACTTGTACTCCGGCACGGTGCGCGGCTTGGTGGGCTCGGCTCGGAGGTTGGCCGGGGTGAGGCCGACGGTTCCCAGACGGCCGGCGAGGACGAGGGGGCCGTAGAGGACGGCGATGAGCGTGTCGTCGTCGGGCATCGGTTGGGTGTGCAGGCTCAGGGGGAGGGTCATTTCGACGGTGTCGCCGGTCTGCCAGGTGCGGTCGAGGACGAAGTAGCCTCCCGGCGCGGCGAAGCCTTCGAGGGGACGGCCGTTGAGCTTGACGGAGCCTCCCCGCGTCGCCCAGGACGGAACGCGGAGGCGGAGCGGGAAGCGCACGGGATGGTCGGCGGTGAGGGTCAGCCTCGTGGTGTCTTCTTCCGGAAAACAGGTCTCCTGGATCAGATGGACGCCTTTCTCCTTCCAGTCCAGCTCCGAGGCGATGAGCTGGTTGACGTAGAGGCCGTCATCTTGAAAGTAGATGTGCTCCCCGAGCTTGGCGAAGGATTCACTGCCGGAGCCGGTGCAGCACCAGAAGTCGTGGAGCGGGGTGCCGAAGAGCTTCCAGTAGCCGGCGGCGAGCGGGAGGTAGTAGAGCTTCGAGCCGTCCTGCGGATGCTGGGTGCCGAGGATGCCGTTGAACAGCGCCCGTTCGACGTAGTCGGCGCAGGCGGGGTCGGCGGTCCAGGTGAAGAGGTGCTTGGAGAGCTTGAGGAGGTTGTAGGTGACGCAGCTCTCCTCGGTGTAGCCGCTCAGCTCGGTCGCCAGGACTCCGGGATCGGCGTTCCAGCTTTCGCCGTTGCTGGTGCCGCCGGTGGCGTAGGCGCGCCGGGTGGTCACCTGGCGCCAGAAGTACTCGGCGATCTGCCGGGACCGCGGCTCGCCGGTGAGCTCGTAGCGGCGGGCGGCACCGAGGATCTTGGGGATGGTGGTGTTGGCGTGCAGACCCTTGAGCTCGTCGCGGCCGGCGGCGAGCGGGGCGAAGATCCTTTCGTGATCGAACTGGTGGGCGAGGTCGCGGAGACTCTCGTCTCCGGTGACGGCGGCGAGGTTGTAGAGCACCTCGTTCATGCCGCCGTATTCGCGTTCGAGCACGCGGGCCATGGCGGCGTCGCCGAGCGGGCGCACCCAGCGGCCGGTCCAGGCGGCCATGCCTTGCACGACGTCGAGGGCCTGCCGGTTGCCGGCGAGGGTGTGCATGTCGAGCAGGCCGGCCATGATCTTGTGCAGGGTGTACCAGGGGGCCCAGACCTGCTTGCCGTCGCGGAGGCGGTCGAAGAATTCCTCGGGGAAGGCGCTGAGGTAGCCGCTGCCGCGGGCCGCCTGGCATTTCGCCAGCTCGGCGACCAGGAGATCACCCCGCTTCTTGATCTCGTCATCTCCGAGGCTGGCGGAGAGGAGCGCGCAGGCCGAGAGGTAGTGGCCGGTGAAGTGCCCCCGTAGCTCATTGTCCGGACTTTCCCAGCCGCCGAGCGGCGCGGCTGTAGACGGAAGGTCGGCGGTGAGGCGGAATGTGTGGAGGAGACGGTCCGGATCGAGGTCCATCAGGAAACGACGGTTGACCAGCGCGGCGTCGAGGAACGGTCCGGACCGCAGACGCACGCGCGCCAGGTCGAACGGGCGTACGGCCGGACGGAATTCCACAGCATTCGCGGCATCCGCGGAGCGCGTCCGCGTCCAGCCGGGCAGCGCAGCGGCGGCAGTGGCGGTCGCGGCGGCGGCGAGGAGCTCCCGGCGGGTGAGCGGCATGATGGGGCGAGCATAGCAGCCAGACCGGTGCGGGGAGCGCACCCTACTTGCGGCTGTAAGATTGACAGACGGTACGTGAAACGTACGCTTCCGTTGCGAGGGTGACCGCCATGACGACGCTGACAGTGAGAGAAGCGAGAGCCAATCTTTATCGACTGATCGACCAAGCCGCGCAGTCTCATGAGCCGCTCCTCATTTCCGGAAAACGATCGAGCGCAGTCCTGGTGTCCGAAGAAGACTGGAAGGCGATCCAGGAGACGTTGTTCCTGTTGGCCATTCCCGGCATGCGGGAGTCGATCAAGGAAGGAATGTCCGAGCCCCTGAGCGAAGCTGCCAAGGAACTGGATGGGTGACATGGGCTCTCGTCGCATCGCCTGGTCTACGAGATCTTCCTCGAACAGCGCACGGTTCGCGTTTTGCGAATGTGGACGCATTACGAGTAGCTGGTCCTACCTCGTTTCGCCCTGCCGCCGTTTCTGCCAGGGAAGAAATTCGAAGATCACGTTCGACGGATCCTGGAAGCGGACGGCGAAGAGATCCGGCCGCGCCATCGCCCAGCCGTATTCCTCGGGGAAGTCGATCTGCGGGAAGCGGCTGACCAGGAGCCAGTGCACATCCTGCTTGTAGAGATTCTCCACCCAGGCTTGCGGATCGAGATCGACGCGCGGCACGCAGCGCGGGTAGTCGGCGGCGTTGCGGGAGTCTTTGCGGTTGACGTTGACGTAGAGCGCTCTTCGTTCGAGATGGGTGCCCATCGCCGGGTAGACGAAGAAGTCCATCGGCGTGCCGTGCACCGCCACGGTACCGTCGCCGCCGTAGAGGTCGAGGAAGTGCCAGGCCTTGGCGTAGTTGGTCGCTGCGGTTTTGTGCGCGGTGTACTCCATGGCGTAGGCGCGGGCGCGGTCGCCGTTGTGGTAGATCGCCATGTAGGGCACGCAGAGGATCGCCACGGCGAGGACCGCGGACGCGACCACCAGGCCGCGGCGCTTCATGAAGGCACGGAAGCCGGGCGAGAGGGCGAGAGCGACGGCGAGGACGTCGAGCGCGCCGATCACCAGGCGCACCGCGTGCGGCATCTCGGCGTGGAGCTGCAGCAGGTCCTGGATCAGCAGCACCACAGCGATGCCGCGGATCCAGGCGTCGCTCATTCCCCCCCCACGGAATCGTTCCGCCATGGCGACGACGCCGGCGAAACAGAGGCCGAGGGCACCGATCAGGTAGCGGACGTTGGCGAAGACGTGCGCCTCGCTGGCGAAGGGGACGGTCACCCAGATGATGATCTGGAGGACGATCTGGCTCCAGACGAGGAGCGCGCCACGCCGCTGGCCGCGCGGAAACGCCAGCGGAAGCAGGAACACCGGCAACAGCAGCAAGACCTGCGGACCGAGACCCAATTCCTGGGAGCCTGGGTAGGTGACGCCGAGGAAGGCGTCGACGAGCTGGCCGTTCCTGATCATCTCCGGGAACAGATAGGCCACGGTGTTGATCCGCGGAATGGTCGGCATCGTCTTGATCTGCTCGGAGCCGGGCACCGAGTCGTCGCAGCGCGCGCCCATCGCGCTCGCTCCGGCGATCACGTTCTGGATGTAGAACGGAGCGCCGAGCAGCGCGCACATGACGAGCGAGGCGGCGATCTGCGGAATCCGCTTCTTCCACTCGCCGCGGGCCAGCACCAGCGCAGCCGGCGCGAGGGTGAGGGTGTAGGCGAGGCCGAGCACCTTCGCGCCGGCCGCCGCGCCGAGACCGGCGCCGGCGAGGATCGCGGTGCCCCAGCGCGGCTCCTCGATCCAGAGAAGCATGAAGAAGGCCGCGGCGGCGATCGCCGAGCCGACGTAGATGTCGACGTACTGGGTGGCGGCGAAGCGGATGACCACCGGCGCGAGGAAGCTCAGGAACGCCGCGAGCGGCCAGTGCCGCCGCGCGCCGAGTTGGCGGGCGACGCCGCCGACCGCGAGGGCGAGCAGCACGGCCTGCGGAAAGAAGGTGAGATTGATGTACAGCTCGCTGTGCGACGGCGCCATCCACCACCACATCCACACCGAAGCGCCGGACGGCTGATAGCCGTAGAAGTTCATCGGCCGCGCGCCGAACACCGGCGCGATCCGCCCGTTCTGCAGCCAGGTGGCGGTGATGAACAGGTGATACATGATGCTGTCCCACGACAGCGGCGGGCGGATCAGCCCGCGCAGCCCTTCGCTGCCGGCGGCGTGGACGGCGATCAAGGTGAGCACCGGATGCTCGCGCACCCGGTCGCGCACCCGGCCGCCGAGGAGACGCAACGGCAGCCATGGATCGCCGCCGCCGGCCTTCGCCCGGCGCAGCAGAAGGAGCGCGATCGCGGCGAGAAGAATCAGCCCGAGGACGATCCGGAGCAGGCCGAGAAAGCCGATCGCGAGACCGATCACCCCGGCCTCGGCGGTCGCGGCCAGGAGCGTCGCCACCGCGAGAGCGAGCGGATCGGTCTCGGCCCGCTCGCGCAACAGGAGCCGGGCCAGCAGATAGCCGCCGAGAAACAGGAACAGGAGGGTGATCAGGGTGAGCACCGCTCCGAGGATGTCGAGGACGAACATGGCGGGTAATCCTATGCGATGGGGGGTGGGTTCGTGTGGGGCCGAGCCGTCGATGCCTCACCCCCGTCCCCTCTCCCATCCCCTCCCGCCAACCGGGAGAGGGGCGCCACCGCCCAAAGTGAAAACAAAAG
>DATARD010000067.1:0-3881 GCA_036264355.1 Thermoanaerobaculia bacterium | reverse complement strand
GGAGGCCGGCGGCGCGGTGGGGGAGGAGGGCGGGCTGCCGATCGGATCTCCCGTCGACGGCGTGGAGGTCTGGATTCTCGATCCGGAGCGCCGGCCGGTCGTGTCGGGAGAGGCGGGGGAGCTGTGGGTCGGCGGCGCCGGATTGGCCCGCGGCTATCACCGCCGGCCGGATCTGACCGCGGAGCGCTTCCAGCGCGTCGCCGCGGCCGGAGAGCGCCGCCTCTACCGGACCGGCGACCGGGTGCGCGAGAGGCCGGCCGGCGCGCTCGACATCCTCGGCCGGCTGGACCGCCAGATCAAGCTCGGCGGCCGGCGGGTGGAGCCGGAGGAGGTGGAGAGCGTGCTCGCGGAGATCCCCGGAGTGACCGCCGCGGCCGTGGCGCCGCGGCTCGCCGCAGGGCGGGCCGGGCTGGCGGCCTGGGTGAGATTGGAGGAGGGGGCTGCGATCGAGGACATCCGCCAGGAAGCCGCGCGGCGCCTCCCGGGCTTCCTGCTCCCAGCCTCGATCCTCCCGGTCGTCTCCTTCCCCCGCACCCGCGCTGGCAAGATCGATCTCGCGGCTCTTGGAAAGCCGCACCATTGGACCCTCACCCCCGTCCCCTCTCCCATCGCCCTCCCGCCCGCCGGGAGAGGGGCGCCCGCGCCCATCCCCGCAGCACGGCCCTCGGTGCGATTCCCCCCTCTCCCGGCGGATGGGAGGGCGATGGGAGAGGGTGGCCAGGGGGGGGAGGTCCCAACGGTGACTTTCGAGACACCCTCTCAGAGCTGGGGCGAGGAGCCGCGGAGGGAGCCGGCGGATCCGCCCCGCGGCGCCGTGGAAACCAGGCTCGCCGCGATCTGGGAGCGCCTCCTCGGAACCGGCGCGGTCTCCAGGCACGACGATTTCTTCGCTCTGGGCGGCGACTCGCTCGCGGCGGTCGCGCTGCTGGCCGAGATCGAGCAGGCGTTCGGCAAGCGCTTGCCTGTGGCAGTCCTGGTGAGACGATCGACGATCGCCGCCCTGGCCGGCGAGATCGGCGGATCGGGAGCTGCCGAGCCCGCTTCCTGCCTGGTCACCCTGGCACCCGGTCCGCCGGACGCGGTGGCGCCGTTCGTCTGCGTTCACGGACTCGGCGGCCATCTCCTCCGGCTGATCCCTCTGGCACGAGAGCTGGCCGGCGAACGACCCATGCTCGGATTGCAGAGCCCCGGCCTCGACGACGGCGCGCCGATCCCGGCCACTCTCGAAGACCTTGCTCGGCTCTTTCTCGCCGAGCTGCGCCGCCGGCTCGGACCCGGTCCGTATCTCCTCGGCGGCATGTCGTTCGGCGGTCTCGTGGCTTTCGAAATGGCGCGGCAGATGGCCGCGGAGGGAGAGGGGCCCGCGCTCCTCGCTCTCTTCGACAGCGATTTCGCCGAAGCGCTGCCCGGCTTCAAGCCGCCTCCGCCGAGCTGGAGCACGCGGCTGCGCGGAGCCCTCCGCCGCGCGGCCGGCGACCGGTTGGGCCGCGTCCGGCGCTTGACGCGCCGCCTGCTCGCGGGCCGGGACCAGATCCACAAGGCCAACGAATACCGGCACTTCACCCGCGTCGTCCGCGCCAACGAGCGGGCTCTCGCGCGCTATCAGCCCGGACCGTACGACGGGACGGTGACCTACTTCGCGGCGACCCAACGCGACCCCGTCCTCTATCAGGAATTCGTCCGCCGGACCGGCTGCGATCTCCGCATCGTCCGCGTGCCCGGCGACCACCTCGGCATGCTCGATCCCCCGCACGTCGAGGTCTTGGCGGCAGAGCTCCGGCAGAGGATGCCCGATATGCTATTTTCCGGTACGCAGGCCGGAATGCAGAGTCGAACAACGGCAGACGTCTCTTCAGGAGGGCTCCATGGGCGGTCGTTCTTTGGCGGTCAAGGTGGTCGAGTGGTGTAAAACTGTCGTTCCGGTGCTCGTCGCCGGGCTCTTCTTTGTCCTGGTGGCCGGCCGGGCTGGCGCGACCGTCATCACCGCCACTCCCGTCGACTTCAGTGTCAACGAGCAATCGGTCTTCAACGACGCGGTGGCGACCTTCACCGACGACAACCCCAACGCGGGTCCGGGGGACTTCACGGCCACGATCGACTGGGGCGACGGCACGGGAACGACGCCGGGGACGATCGGCTTCAGCTCGGCGGCCTTCACCGTCATCGGCCAGCACACCTACGCGGACGAGGGGTCCTTCACCGTGACCGTGACGATCTCCGACGTCTCGCCGGGCACCGGCACCGCCACGGCGACGGACACCGCGACGGTCAACGAGGCCGACGTCCTGTCGGGCACGCCGAGAACCTTCGCGGCTCCCCCCGGCGTCAGCTTCACGACCACGGTGGCGACGTTCTCGGACACCCTCACGACGGCGGTCGCCAGCGACTTCACCGCCACCATCGACTGGGGCGACGCGACGACCTCGCCGGGCACGGTCTCCGGCGGCGGCGGCACGTTCCAGGTCAGCGGGACGCACACCTACGCCAGCGCGGGAAACTTCTCGGTGATGGTGACCTTGAGCGACGACAAGCCGGGCACGGCGACGGCGACGGTGACCAGCACCGCCCACGTCGCTGCCGGACTGCAGGTGACGGCGGTCAATTTCACCACCCCGGAGCACGCCGCCTTCAACGGGACGGTGGCCAACTTCTCCGATTCGGACACCAACCAGACCGCCGCCACCTTCACGGCCACCATCAACTGGGGTGACGGCACGACGACCGCCGGCACGGTCACCGGCGGCTCGGGCGTGTTCTCCGTCAGCGGCCAGCACACCTACGCGGACGAGGGATCCTTCACCACCACCGTGACGGTCACCGAGACCATCGACGCCAGAGCGACCGCCAGCGCCAACGGCACCGCGACGGTGACCGAGTCCGACGTGCTGTCGGGAACGCCGGCCGTCTTCACGCCAGTGCAGGCGATTCCGTTCACCGGCACGGTGGCGACCTTCACCGACACCGACACGGCGAACGTGCCGAGCGACTTCATCGCGACCATCAACTGGGGAGACGGCAACACCACCGCGGGCACCGTCTCGGGCGGCGGCGGCACCTTCACCGTCTCCGGCACCCACACCTACGCCACCTCCGGCAGCTTCACGGTGACCGTCACCCTCGCCGACGACCCACCCGGCACCGCGACGGCGGCGACCCGAAGCACGGCGAACGTCTCGGCCGCGCCGGTGCAGGTCATCCCGACGCTGGACTTCCGTGGCCTGCTCCTCCTGGCGTTCGTGTTGGCCGGCGCGGCGTTCTACGCCCTGCGGCGCCGCGTGAGGCCCGAAGCCGGCTGACGAAGTCGCCGTCTGAGGCAGGCCGCCGCACGGGCGGCCTGCCCAACCTCCTCCGGCCTCGGCCGGTTAGAACGCTCCGGGCCATGGTGGGCCATGGTAGGGTTGGTCCCGGAAGGACCATCACGATGACCGGCCCCGACTTTCGCCTGCCGCCGACCTCACCGGCTCTCCTCGACGAGACCACCAAGCCCTATTTCCTCTGGTGGACCGACGCCACGGTCGGCCAGCTCAAAGAGCACCTGCGCTCGTCCGATCCGGAAGAGCGCGCCTATTGGATGGGAGCCCTCCTGCGCGAGGCCAACTCTCGGGACGTCTGGCTCTTCGTCACCACCGCCGAGATCCGTGCGCTCTGGCCCCGCCTGATCCGCTACCTGGGGCGCTCCCGCCAGATGTGGGCTTGGCTGCTGGACTTCCCGCCACCGGAGTGGCCGCCGGTGAGCCAGATCCGCGCCAGCCATGCGTAAGGCGTTCGACCGCCGGGTCGTGCCGGACTTCGTCCTCGACTTCGTCCGCTCCTGCCAGGAACGCATTCCCTGTCATTTAGGCGGCGGCGCTGCCCTCGCCGGGGTGTACCTCGGCCATCGG
>DATARD010000043.1:0-6009 GCA_036264355.1 Thermoanaerobaculia bacterium | reverse complement strand
GAAGACGGCCGGCTGTGACACCGCGGTCCGCAGCAGCAGTCCCTCCGTGGAGGATGTCGGCCGCGGGCCCCGGCCGAGAAGAGCGCGGAGATCGACCCCCGGTTCCGCGCCTTCCGTCTCCTCACCTTCCTCAGGAAACAGGACCTCCCGCAGATCGAGACCGAGGAGGGGCGCCAGACGCTCCGCACAGTCGTCGAGCCGCGCGCGGAATCCGGCGTCGTCCCGGTAGAGCCCGCGGGCCATGCCCGCGTACTCGGTGCCCAGGCCGGGGAACAGGAAGGCCACCTGCGGCTCGCCCGCGGCGGCAACGCCCGAGAGCAGCCGCCGCGGATCGCGCCGCTCCAGCACGCCCACCGCGTCCGCGAGATCGCGGCCGACCAGCACGCGGCGGTGGCGGAAGGCGCGGCGCCCCACCTGGAGGGTGTAGGCGATGTCTGCCAGATCCGCCTGGAAGTCCGGCGCTTGCAGGTGCTCCAGCAGCCGTCCGGTCGCCGCGTCGAGCGCCGTCTCCGTGCGCGCCGAGAGCACCAGCAGGCTCCACGGCGGCGCCGCGGCCGCGGGCTCCGGTGCCGGCGGCTCCTCCAGCACCAGGTGCGCGTTCACCCCGCCGATCGCGAAGGCGCTGACCCCGGCGCGCCGCGGCCACCCTTCCGGATGCCACGGGCGGCACTCGGTGTTGACGTAGAACGGGCTCGCCGCGAAATCGATCCGCGGATTGGGCGTCTCGAAGTGGAGGCTCGGCGGCAGGACCCCGTGCTCGACGGCGAGGACCGCCTTGATCAGGCCCGCGACCCCCGCCGCCGCGTCGAGATGGCCGATGTTGGTCTTGATCGAGCCCAATCCACAGAAACCCCGCCGCTCCGTCGACGCCGCGAAGACCTCCGTCAGGGCGGCCACCTCCACCGGGTCTCCCAGCGGGGTCCCCGTGCCATGCGTCTCGATGTAGGTGACCGACTCGGCCGGCACCCCTGCCATGGCCTGCGCCATCGCCACCACCTCGCGCTGGCCGTCGACCGACGGCGCGGTGAAGCTCAGCTTGAAGCCGCCGTCGTTGTTGGTCGCGAAGCCGCGGATCACCGCGTGGATCGCATCCCCGTCGGCCAGGGCGTCCGACAGGCGCTTCAACACCACCACCCCCGCGCCGCTCCCCTCGACCGCGCCGGCCGCGGCGGCGTCGAAGGCGCGGCAGTGGCCGTCCGGCGACAGCACGCTCTCCAGCGCGAGATACCCCCGGGCATGCGGCACCACCACGCTCACGCCGCCGGCCAGCGCCATGTCGCACTGGTACTGGAGCAGGCTCTGGCTCGCCATACACGCTGCCACCAGCGAGGTCGAGCAGGCGCTCTGCACGGTCACCGAAGGACCCCGCAGGTCGAGCTTCCAGGCCGCCAGGGAGGTCAGAAAGTTGTTGTCGTTGAAGATCCGCACCTGGAGCGGTCCGGCGCTCCGCAGCAGGTCGTCGTGCGAGAGCAGGTTGCGGATCAGGTAGCCGCTCACCCCCATGCCGCCGAAGACGCCGATCGAGCCGGGATAGGCCGCGGTGTCGTAGCCCGCGTTCTCCAGCGCTTCCCAGGAGCATTCGAGGAACAGCCGGTGCTGCGGGTCCATGAGCTCCGCCTCGCGCGGGCTGAAGCCGAAGAAGGCGGCGTCGAAGCCCTGCACATCGCGCAGGGCGGCTCCCGCCTTCACGTAGCGCGGGTCGTCGAGCAGCTCCGGGTCGACCCCGGCGGCGGCGAGCTCCTCGCGGGTGTAGAAAGTGATCCCCTCCACTCCGCCGCACAGATTGCGCCAGAGCGCAGCCAGGTCATCCGCTCCCGGGAAGCGGCCGGCCATGCCGACGACGGCGATCCCTTCGAGGGGGCTGCTCTCCAGATCTTCTTGACTGCTCATCCTGCATCTCCTGCTTCGACTGTGCTCGCTGCCACTGAGTGAGCGGCAAGGCGGCAAGCGGGACAAACGCGGCGGGGCGCGCGTCCTCGCGCACGACGGCAACTACCTGCGCCACCGTAGGAGAAGAACGCAAGACGGCCTCGATCTCCCCCAGCTCGATGCGCACCCCGCGCACCCCGGTGTGCACCAGGGTCAGGCGCAGAAGAGGAGTCTGGGAGAGATCGAAGCCGGTAGACGTGCACGGCGGCGAGAGCGAGCCGATGGGCGGCACCCGGTTTAAAACCTTACGCGAAAAAGATAAGCCTCCACGGCCCACCCGCGTAAAGTCAGTATACAGAAGTGCGACGGAGGGCCGGCCTAGGGAGAGCTCAGCCGCAGGAGCTGCATCAAGGCATCGATTTCGTAGACGTTGATGTTGTTGCCATGGAACTGGAGCCGCCCCTGCTCGTTGGCCTTGAAGGGGTGGAGCCTGCCGGAGGCAACCGCGAACAGGTCGGCCGCGGAGATCTCGATCTTGCAGGAGGCGGGAGCCTGTCCGGTCAGCACTTTTCTCTGCTGCGGATCGACCACCCAGGTGCCGCCGCCGTCGCCAAGAATCTCGAAACGGTAGCTGGACCGGATCGCTTTGACAGACGCGTCCGTCCGCATCCTCTCCGTCAGGTGGGTTTCGAAGAGCCAATGAGGGGTCCGCGAGGGGGTCCCCGGGGGGGCGACAGGGGTGGGCCGGCAGGCTGGCTGGGGCCGCTCCGGATACCCGAGGGCCTCGAGGATCTTGCGCGTCGCGCTCAGGACCTCGGGGGGGATCCCGTCGAGAGGCAGGTCGTGGCCGCCGCCCACGCTCTCGCCGTGGATGGACCGGGTCATGACGATCAGGTGGTCTTGCCTCCCCTGGTCGTGGGGCGCGGTGAAGACCGCCTTGAGCAGAGCCTCGTTCCAGGAAAGGCCGAGGGAGGAGAAGACCCGGCGCACGGACTCCTCCGGGTTGGCGACCAGGTCCTCGTAGCGCACGCGGACACAGCGGTCGGGCGCCTTGGCCTCCAGGGCCATTTGGGCGAGAGTGCGCCCGTTCCAGTAGTCGAGCGCCGCGGACACCTGATGCACCTTGTGCGTGATCAGATACGGATGGAGCTCGGGGAGACGATGAATCATCCCGCGGAGAAGCGACTGCACCACATCAAACGCATGCCGGTAGAGGCAGACGAAACGCGCCTCGGGGAAGACGAGCTGCAGCAAGCCGAGGGAGGCCAGGTTGGACGGGCTCTTTTCGCACCAGAGGCGTTTGCCGTGGCGGGCCGTGGCGGCGTCCATGCGTCTGCCGAGGTCCGCGCGGATCCCGGCCACGCTCTCCGCCGGGAGCTGGTCCAGGCGTGCCGGGTCGAGCTTGAACCCGATCAGGCCCGCTTCGAGGTGGGCCAGTTGTGCGGCCGCATCGCCGAGGCTGACCTCCGGCGGAGAATAGACGTCCGGATGGGTGTCGAAGATGTACCGCATCAGGGTCGAGCCGGTGCGGTAACACGACAGGATGAAGATGGGCGCTCGTCCGCTGGAGCTCATGCCTGTTGACCTTTCTCCCGCCGGGGGCGCACGGAGTCTACTCTGGCCCTCGGCAGCAAGGCAACATCTACGCAAAAGGATCGACATGCGAGAGGATGCCGATATGTCCGAACATATGTCCGAACCGAAACCATCGCAACGACGGCGGATCGCCGTCATCGTCACGGCGACGCTTGTCACCCTGGTCCTCGTGATCGCCGACCTGGCAACGGGCGGCCGTCAGGATCCACCGGAGCTGCGCGCCAAGGCGACGCTGTTGAATGGCTCCTGGCGATTCCACATCGGCGACGACCCGCATTGGGCGGACCCCGGCACCGACGATCACGGTTGGGAGACGATCGATTTGACCGCCGCGCCGGGTAGCCACGATGGCGATGTCGGTCTGCCCGACTACGTCGGCGGGTGGATGGCGCACGGTCATCCCGGTTACACCGGGTACGCATGGTACCGGCTCGCCGTCAACGTGCCGTCCGGCGGCGCGTGGGACATCCTTGGACCGACGCTTGTCGACGACGGCTACGAGCTGTACTGGAACGGACAGCGATTAGGCGGATCGGGCAGGCTGAGCACACCTCCGCGTGTCGTCGGCACGCGACCGCAGCGATTCGCCCTTCCCTCCGCTGCGGCAGGCACCCGCGGGGTGCTCGCCGTCCGGGCCTTCATGCTTCCGAGGTCCGCTCCCAGCGCAGACGGCGGCGGCCTGCACAGCGCGCCGATGCTGGCTCCGCAGCCGATCGGCGAGGCGCTTCACCGCGCGCAGTGGCAACGAACCATCGCCGGTTACGTTGTCGATGCCGTCGAGCCCTTGGCAATGTTCGCGCTCATCTTCCTGATGGTCTGGCTGATGGTCTGGGGTTGGTCTCGCAGCAGCCACAAAAGTTTCCTGATCTTCGCTGGCGCCGCGCTTGTGCTGACGGCAGCCCGGCGCCTCAACAATGCGATCGTTGCGTGGACCGACTTGATGGATGTGCCGACCTATTCGTGGCTGGCGAATGTGATGTGGATCCCAACGGTCGCCGCCTGGACGATGGCCTGGAATCGTTGGAGCGCGCGTCCGTGGCGCAGCGTTGATGTGTTGGCCGCAGGAGTGGCAGTGGCCGAGCTTTTCGGCGCGTTCACCCCATCAACGACTGTGATGAAGGCAAGCCGGCTCGCAACCATCGCTTTGTTTGTCGTGATCGGCGCGCGCATCGTCCGCGGCGGACCTGTACGCATCCTGGCACTCGTCACCCTGGCTTCGATCCTCGCGGTCACATTCGGCGGCGAGTTGCTCGATCCAATGGGCATACCGGGGATCTGGTTTCCGTTCGGCATCGGCGTATCGCGGTCGCAGTACATCTACGCCGCCGTCATTCCGCTCATGGCAATTCTGATCGTGCGAACGGATCGCCAAGCCGGCGGCGCCGATCAACTGCGGCGGAGTCGTCTCCGGTAGTGTCTCACTCGAAGCCAGTGTCTCACTCAATCGTAGCGTCTCATTCACCGCAACGGCCGGAGGCAAAGCCTCGCCGGGGGGAGCCAGCCAGAGCATCTCCAGAGCCCTCAGCTTCGCCTGATATCCCGCGCGGAGAAGCTCCAAATCCTCGCGGAACTGCGCTTCGAGCACACGCCTCCGCCGCTCATACTCCTGATGTCGCATCGCACCGTCCGTCCTCGAAACCCCGGCAGCGTACTCTGTCTCCCGCCGTCCGGCCAGAGGAAATGGACGGTTGCGATCGAGACCTGAGACACAACAGAACGCAAACGGACGGCCCCGATCAAGATCCGGACGATTGCGGCCCACATCCGGACGGCTGCGACCGAGATCCGGACGGTTCCGGCCGAGGTCTGAACGGTTCATCTCTCCGACTGAACGTCTCACCTCGATTTCGCAACCGTCCGCTCCCGCTCCGCAACCGTCCGGATCTCCGCCGGAACCGTCCGGATGTCGGTCGCAACCGTCCGGACCGAGAGCGGAAGCGTCCGAACCTCCAGGCGAACCGTCCGGAAGCGGCTCGCAACCGCCCACTTCTTCAGGGGAACCGTCCGGAAGTCGGCCGCGGCCGTCCACATCGGGAGCGGAAGAGTCCGAAGCTCGTGGGGAACCGTCCGCGAGGCGGTCGCGACCGTCCGCGAGGCCAAGTCCATCTCGAACCGCTCCGAGCTTTCGTTCGTCACGAAGAGAGTCTTCCCATCGAGATGGATCTCGGTGATGAAGACATCCTGCACGTCTCTTTCGAGGTTCCGGTCGTATCGGATGCGATAGATCATGCGATCCCAGAGCAACTGATTCTTCCTGGCGTCCCACGCCTGGACGAATCCACCGTTCTGCTCTTTGCCGTGGAACGCACCGAAGTGGGGAACCTCGTACCGAACGCCGTCTGCTACCAGTGGAGCTACGGGCTTCGGTGGGAGCCGTTTTGCGAAAGCGTCACAGATACGGCTGAGGCCACGATCGTGATCAGGATAGCCACCGTGCCTCGTCTCACTTGGCCCCCTCCGTCCGTTCAACGTCTTTGGGCCTTAGCGCTGCCGGCAGGCATCCGCTGGAAGCCCCGGGTTGGCCAGCGAACCACTGCGCCTGGA
>DATARD010000016.1:0-47574 GCA_036264355.1 Thermoanaerobaculia bacterium | reverse complement strand
ATCGCTCCCACACGGGTAATCTGGTTGTCGTTGCTCCCTCAAATCCACCAAAAAACTCTTACGTCCACGAGTTGTACTGATTTATTTTATCTCGCGTCCCAAGCCCTCTCTTTTCTGATAGTTGTGGAGTTTCCGAGACGTCAAGCGGTTACTTGCGCCTCGCCTCCGCGACTGGCTTCCCAATTGGCCTTTGGCTTTCCAGACCGATCAGTGCAGCAGGCAGTCTGCTCATCACCTGAGGGAGGCTCTCGGCGTTCTTCGCGACGTAATCGGAAACCAGGAACGAGCAGCCGTCTCGGAATTGTGCGCTCGCCGATTTTGGGACAACCCGAACGGCCCCCTTGCGCTGACATGGCTTCGAGGTCTTTTCTGGTTCGAACCGGTGCAAGCGACTCAGGTGCTTGAAGATGGTCTGGCATATTTTCCAGAGCAGGAACGTTCAGGTTGGGCTATCGCGACGTTCGTGGATCTGTTTGGGCACCACGACCTTGCGCTCGGCTTTACCGACGACAAGAGCAGGGCTGAATGTCTTGGTCGCCTCGTCCGTTGCGCCTTCACTTACGTGCGCCCCGCCGAGGATCAGGAACACGACGGAGCCTACACTCCCGATGTTCGTGACTACGCTGAGAGAGCCCGCGAGACTCTTTTGATGACCTTGCTCGATACACCTGGTGCAGAGGCTCACGAGGTTGTTCTCGGCTTGGCGCAGGCTCCGAGCTTCTCTTATTACCCGGATCGCCTTCTCCTCTTGGAGCGGAAGCGTGCTGCTCGCGATGCTGAAGGTCCTGCGCGGACGGCGGAGGAGGTAGTGGATCTTGAGAAAAGGTTCGAGGCGCCGCCGAACGACCGCGACAGCCTGTTCGCATGCATGATCGACCGACTCGACGACCTGGCTCACGACGTAGCTCACCACGATTTTACGATCCGGCGCACGCTCCAAAAAATCGAAGATGAGACAGAGATGCAGCGCAATCTGGCGCGTAGTCTTCTAGACTCAGCAAGGGGTGCATACAAAATATCGCGCGAAGAAGAGGTCTCGGACCTCAAGAAACCCGACATTCGGTTGGCGACGACGCGTGGCGAGCAGAAGGCTGCGATCGAGGTGAAGATTGCTGACAATTGGACCGTGACCGAACTTGAAGACGCTCTGCGTAACCAATTGGTGGCACAATACCTACGCCACGACACCTGCAGAGCGGGCTGCTTGCTCTTGACTTATCATGGAAGAAAGGAGCTTTGGGTTCAGCCCGCCACAAGACAGCGGCTTCGTTTCGCTGAGGTCATCGAACACCTGAGATCCTTGGCACAGTCTATAGAGAGCGAGAGAGCTTACGAGGTCAAGATTGGAGTGTGTCCACTCGATCTGACTGATTCTCTTGTGAGGTCAGGTCGGGACCAGCCTCCCGCCGCGCGACGTCCTCATCGACGAGACGGAAGAGGATGAAGTAGGGAACCGGCGAATGAAACAGTGCCGGCCCGAGCACTCATCTCTTCGGGCCAGCAGTGCGCTGTCGAAACTCTACAGAGCTCAGGAGCTTGACGGAGCCGGCTTCGATCTCGGCGTCGCGCTCCAACGCGAGAGCGACACCTTCGGGATCGAGCGTGCGGTGCGCCCGCTCCTCTGCCGGGAGGCTGAGTACTTCCTTTTCTAGCTGGGCTGCGCTCTTCATGGGATGAGTGTACCACCCGCAAATCCGACATCGTCGAGGATCACCATGCCTTCCGGGCTGCGGTCGAACACCAGGCGGATCTCGCGCAGAGTGGCCGGTGTGAAGTGCGGGTTCGCGGCGGCGAAGGCGGCGAGGGGGATCTCGAAGGTCTGGAGGACGGGCTCCCAGGACTTGCCGTAGAGGTCGCTTTCGTCGGCCAGCTTGGTGAAGCGCGATTTCAGGGGCACCGGCACGGGGTGGAACCGCGAGAGGGGGAGACGAACGGCAGTGCCGTCGGCGGTGACCAGCTCGATGGAGAGGTCGAGCGGCTCCTTGCCTTCCTTCTTCTCGCGCTTCTCGCGAGCCTCCCGCTTTTTCTTTCTCTCCTCGGCGGCTTTCTTCTGCGCCGCGGTCGGGGTTCCTCCCTTTTTTTCCTGCGGATCGGGCGGCTCTTTGTTGGCGTCCGCGAGTGAGAGGACGAGGGTACTTCCGGAGCCGATTTTGAAATCCGCAGGGAGGGGTTGTGGCAGCCGCACCGTATACGAGGCGGTCGGGCCGGGCAGCCAGCCCAGGAAGACGGCCTGGTTCTGCTTCGTGCTCGACCCCTGGCGGAAGGCGAGGTCCTGCTCGTTCCACAGCGCGAGGTGGCTGCCTGCGAGGGTGGCGCCGGGGAGGGTGGCCGTGGTTACGTCCACGTCCTCTTCATAGGTGGCGACGGGATGAAAGGAGTTGTCCTGGAAGCGGGTGATGTAGAGGTCCTCCGGCAGCCAGGCGCGGGCGCTGCGGGCGTCACGGAAGAGCTGGATGTAGGACTTTTGATCATGCAGGGTCGCTTCGAGGAAAGCCGTGATGGCGACCTTCGCGAGCCGGCGTTGCGCCTTGGCCGGGAGGAGGACGGCGCGGTTGAGGAGGAACGAGCGCGGCCAGTCCTGGTCGCCGTCTCCCCACACGGTGTTGAACTGGCCGTGGTTCGACCGGTAGTCGTAGAGGGTGGCCTTGAAGGTGAAGGGTCCGTCGGGATCGAGCTTCAGCCGTTGGTACTGTCGCTCTCCGGCGAACGTGGAGACGTCGCCGTCGTGCGCACCCTGCAGGGTGAGGTAGCTCACGCCTTTGAGCGGCGTCGGCTTGCCCGCCGGCTTGTACTGCTGGTCGCTCGGCGCGATGGCCACCACGGCGCGGATGCCGAAGTTGAAGCCGAGCGGGACGTCCGCGTCGTCGGGGTAGAGGGGCAGGCGGTTGAACAGAGCGGCGATGGCCGCCGCCTCGCCGCCACGGGAGTGGCCGATCAAGGCGATGCGCTCCAGGTCCACCTTGCCGTGGAACGGATTGCCCGGCGTGCTGTTCCAGGTCCGCCAGGTTTCGAGGTGTTTCAGCAGCAGCCAGCCGCGGCCGTCGTTCTCCTTGTCGATGCCGCCGGTCCAGAAGCCGTTGAAGAAGTTCTCGTCCACCGAGACGGCGATGAAGCCGCGGCTGGCGAACAGCTCGCCCAGGTAGGCGTAGCCGGGGTCGGAGAACTCGGCCATGTCGTGGTTGCCGTGGACCATGAGGACGAGAGGAAACGGTCCTGGGCCGTCGGGATACCACACCCGGCCGTTCAACGGGAACTTATCGAAGCCGAAGCCCCAGAACCACCGGCGCACGCCGACGGTCCACCCTTCGTTGCCGGTGACGAAAGGCGTCGCGTCGACCGGCCTGGTGCGCAACGCCGCGCGCCGCCCGTACTCGGGCCGCCAGCGGTCCTTGCCGCTGCCATAGGTGAGGGCGAGGACGCGGTAGGGGCCGGGCTGGCCCGGATCGGCGGCCGTGATCTGCGGGATCGGCGGCCCGGCAGTGCCCGCTTTCACCTTCACCAGGTGCCCCCGGCTGCCGTGGCCGCCCAGCCAGACGAGGATCCAGACGTTGACGGCCAGGACCGCGATCACCAGGCCGCGGAGCGCGATCCGCTTCGCCGGCCGGAGCCGTTCCTTCCCCAGCAGCAGGGCGAGAGCGCCGCCGAGAGCTCCTTCGAGGCACCCAATGGCGATGCCGGCGGCCAGGCTCAGGAGCGGCGGCAGGCCGAACCCCATCGCGGCGATCAACACGCAGGCGCCCACCGCCGCAAAGCCCCACCAACCGAGAAAACGGGGCAACAGGTTCAGCAGCTTGAGGCCGAGGATCAGAGCCAGACCGCACAGCGCGACGAAGAGCCACGCCGCGAGGACGCCGGTCGCAACGTCCCCGACCGGCCCGAATCCGAGGTGGACCCAGATGCCGACGATACCGGCGGCGAGGGCGGCTCCGGCGACCGCACCCCAGGCGGCGCCACGCCGCGTCCGCGCGCGCGGCTGCAGGCGGAGCGAGACCCGCGCCGTCCAGTCGCGAAAACGCCGCCACCGTCTCGGCCGCGTTCTCATCTGAATCTCGTCATGGCTGCCATGCCGCCGAGCAGGATGGCCAGCACCACGCCGACCACCGCGAGACACAGCATGATGGCGGTGAGCCAGCCGGTGCGCCGCCAGAAGGTTCCCTGCTCGACGATGAACGATTCGAGTGTCCTGCGCGATCCGTTCTCCGCGAGCCGGCGGATCGCTTCGACCGACCGGTTGAGAGGCAGCAGGAACACCAGGCCGATCGCGGCGTAGAAACCGTAGACCAGGGTGAACGGCATCAACTGGGGATTGCGCACCGCCGCAAAGCAGGAGCCCACCGCTCCGAGGCCCATGAAGGCCAGCATGACGAAGCCATAGATCACCAGGAACCGCAACCAGGGCTGCAAGGCGACGAGCGCTTCGAGGGTTCTGGGGGAGATCTCCTCGCCGGCTCCGGACGGCAGCGACGACGGGGCCGAGGCGGAATACATCGTGGCCGCCGGCACGCGCAGGTCTGCGGCGGGCGGTGCATAGGGCGACACCGGCTCCGGAGGTGGTGGCGGCAGAGCCGCGGGAAGAGCCGCGGGAGGATCTGGCGGATGATCCGGCGGGAGCCGCGGTGCCGTGGCGCGGACTTTGGCCAGGATGACGCCACACGATGGACACTCGGCGAAACCCTCTCCCACGGCAAAACCGCACTTCGGGCACAGGGGCATAGCGCGCCTCCTCGAGGTTGGGAACCTGCCGGCAATCTTATCCCGATCGGAAGCGGCGGGCGAAGCCCGGGAACCTTTCCTCCCGCCGGGCGTTATTCTCGGATGGAGATGGAGATGGAGATGAGCGAGCCCGAGGCCCAGGTGATGTTTGACGACGGCGGCGGAGACGGCGCGGAGACCGACGCCGCTCTGATGTCCGAGGTCCTCGGCGGCGACCGCGGCGCTTTCACGCGGCTGGTCGAGCGGCACAAGGATGCGGTGGTCAACTACCTGACGCGGCTGACCGGCGACCGCGACCGCGCGGAGGACCTGGCGCAGGAGACCTTCCTGCGCCTGTTCCGCGCCGCGCGCGAGTACCGGGAGCAGGGCGTCCTCCGCGCCTACCTCTTCCGCATCGCCACCAATCTGGTGCGCTCGGAGGAGCGGCGGGCGAAACGGCTGCGGCTGCTCCTCCCCTTTCTCGGCGGCCGGCGGCACGATGAGCCCGCCGCGGTCTCGGGGATGCTCCTCCAGGAGCTGCACCGGCAGGTGGCGGCCGCGTTGGCCCATCTGCCGCTGCGCTTCCGGGTGCCGCTCGTCCTGCACGAGATCGAGGGCTGGTCCTATGCGGACATCGCCCAGGAGCTGAGCTGCCGGGAAGGGACGGTCAAATCGCGCATCCATCGCGGACGGCAACACCTGCGGCAGCAGCTCGAGCCTTACTGGAACGGAGAAACGGCATGGAAGACCAGCATCTAGAACGGTTGCTGCGGGAGCTCCCCCGGGAGAAGGCCCGCCAGGGCTTCACCCCGCGCGTGCTCGCCGGCCTCGACCGCCTCGATCGGACACCGGCTCCCCGCGTGGGCTGGCGGCCCCGCCTCGCCACGGCGGCTGCGGTCGTCCTGTTGGCCGGCAGCGCCCTCGGCCTGACCCGCTACGAGCAGGTGGAGGCGCGGCGCGCGGCACGGCAAGCCCGTGCGCAGCAGCTCCTGCGCGAGCTGCGCGCCGAGCATGGACAGATCAAACGGGAGCTCGAAGCGCTCCCGGATCCGCCGGTGGTCTACCTCGGCGGCAATGAGGACATGGACCTGGTCGTCGATCTGCGACGGGTCCATGCAGCGGACGGCGTCCAGCCGGCCACTTACAGCCACAACACGACGGAAACTTTCTAAGGAGATCGACATGAACAGCACCCCGGGTCTGCGGACCCTCGCCCTCGCCACCCTGCTGGCCCTCGCCGCCACCGGCGCGGCCCGCGCCGAGCTCGCCGGGAACGACGGCACCAAGGTCGAGAGGCATCGCATCGTGGTGGTCAACGAGGACGGCAAGGAGAAGGTGATCGAAGGCGACGGCGCGATGGTCCGCCGTGGTTACCTCGGCGTGGGCCTGACCGAGCTGACCCCCGAGCTGCGCACCCATTTCGGCGTTCCGGACGAGTCCGGCGTGATGGTCTCCAAGGTCGAGGCGGGCAGCCCGGCGGAGAAGGCCGGCCTCAAGGTCGGCGACATCATCTCCGGCATCGACGGCAAGACGGTCCACTCGAGCCTGGACCTGACCGCCCGGGTGCGCGAGTTCGACGAGGGGCAGCAGGCGCCGCTGGAAATCTGGCGCAACGGCAAGGTGATGACGCTCACCGCCGCGATGACCTTGAAGGAACGGCCGGAGATGGACATGAGCCCGCTCCTCTTCAAGAGCGGCGAAGGCGACGAGCTGATGCTGCACCTCCCGCAGGGCGGCCACATGCATCTGCCGGCCGCCCCTGACGGCAGCTCGAACGTCCGGATGCAGCACCTGCGCACGCCGCGCGAGATCGAGCTCGAAAAGAAGCTCGCAGCCCTCGAGAAGCGCATCAACGAGCTGGAGGCGCAGCTCAAGCAGAAGAAGTAGCGCTACGGAACGCCCCTCAGAACCGCAACACCGCCCGCGCCTCGGCGAGCACCTTGTCCCGATTGGGTAAGAGGACGTTCTCGAGGACGCGGGCGTAGGGCACCGGCCGATCCGGATAGGTGACCCGCCGGACCGGCGCGTCCAGCCACGGGAAGGCGGCGTCGGCGAGGCGGGCGGCCACCTCGGCGCCGAAACCGAGGGTGAGCTGGGCCTCGTGGACCACCAGCACGCGGCCGGTCTTCTTCACCGAGGCGAGCACCGTCTCCTCGTCGTAGGGCACCAGGGTGCGCAGGTCGATCACCTCGGCCTCGACGCCCTCTTTCGCCAGTTCCTCCGCCGCTTCCAGGCAGGTCCAGGTCGAGACGCCGTAGCCGACCAGGGTGAGATGCCGGCCCGGCCGCATCACCCGCGCCTCGCCGAGCACCGCGGCGCCATCCCCCTCCGTCAGGACCTCCTTGACCCGCCGGTAGAGGAACTTGTGCTCGAACAGCATCACCGGATTGGGATCGCGGATCGCCGCCTTGAGCAGGCCGCGGGCGTCGGCCGCCGTCGCCGGACAGACCACCTTGATGCCGGCGGTGTGGGCGAACCAGCCTTCCGGGTTCTGCGAATGGAAGGGGCCGGCGCCGACGCCGCCGCCGGTGGGCAGGCGCACGACCAGCGGACAGGGCACCTCCCAGCGGTAGTAGAGCTTCGCCGCCACGTTGACGATCTGGTTGAAACCGCAGGAGATGAAATCGCCGAACTGCATCTCCACGACCGGCCGGTAGCCGAGAATGGCGGCGCCGATCGCGATGCCGAGCGTGCCGCTCTCGGCGATCGGCGTGTCGAACACCCGGTGCGGCCAGCGCGCGTGCAGGCCCTTGGTGCTGCGGAAGGCGCCTTCGAAGACGCCGATGTCCTGGCCCATGTAGAGCACCGACTCGTCCTGCTCCATCTCCTCCAGGAGACCCTGGTTGATGGCGTCGATGTAGGTGATCTCCTTGCCCTGATTCTTGCCACCCACAGATCTGACAATCGCCGGCGATTTTTCGCTACCAACGGTGGCGAAGACAGAGCGCAGGGCGAGGGCCGGATCGGGGGGAGCGGCGTCGAGCGCGCCGCTGATGGCCTTTTCCACCAGCTCCGCGATGCGCGCTTCCAGGCGCTCGCGGGTGGCGGCGTCGAGCACGCCGTCCGCTTCCAGCCGGCGCGCATAGGCGGGGACCGGATCGGCCGCGCGGTAGCCGGCGAGCTCGTCGGGCGGAACGACTTTGAGCGAATCGTCCCCCTCGCTGTGCCCGCGCATGCGGCCGAGCATCGCTTCGATGAGCGTCGGCCCCTCGCCGGCCCGGGCGCGGGCGACGGCGCGGGCGAAGACCTCGGCCATGGCGTCGGGATCGTTGCCGTCCACCGTCTCGCCGGCGATGCCGTAGCCGATCGCGCGGTCGCTCAGCCGCTCCGCGGCATATTGCAGCCGGGCCGGCGTCGAGAAGGCATAGCGGTTGTTCTCGACCACCAGGATGAGCGGGAGCTTCCAGACGGCGGCCATGTTGAGCCCTTCGTGGAAGTCGCCGGTCGAGGTCGAGCCGTCGCCGATGAAGTTGATGGCGATGCGGTCGCTGCCCGACTGCTTGAACGCGAAGCCGCAGCCGGCCGCCACCGGGATCATGGCGCCGAGATGGCTGATCATCCCGATGTGCAGGATGCCCTCCTGCGGTGCCATGTAGCCGTAGTGGAACGAGCGCTCGAACCCCTGCGAGAAGCCGTCGGCCTTGCCGAGGAGCTGGCAGGCCAGGCGGTGGAGGATCGCCTCGGGCTCGGGGCGGCGGCCGTCAGGTGTGCCGAAGCCGAAGCCCGGAAAGGCGCGGGCGGGATCGAGATAGACCGCGAGGATGGCGCCGAGATCGCGGTGCAGGGTGCACAGCGCGTCGCCCGGCCCGAGCGCCAGGCCGGCGGGGATGGTGGTGGCCTCGTTGCCGACCTCGCTGTACCACTTGGAGACGCGGCCGGTGAGCAACAGGGCTTCGAAGCGCGAGTCGAAATCCCGCGCCAGCTTCATATAGGCATAGCGGAGCAGCCGCTGGGTGGTCATGAGCGAAGTCTAACCCAACGCCTCCCGGCTTCGGGGAAGGACCCTATCGCCGTGGCAGCGCCTTGACCTGTTTCTCCAGCCGCTTGCGGTGGCGGTTCTCGGGATCCATCTGGACCAGGATCTTGAGCGCCAGCTCGGCGCGGGCGGCGTCGCCCTGCTCGACGAAGGTTTCGACCTGCTTCACGCCCTGCTCCATCGCCTGCTCGCGCCGTTGCACCGCCTGGAGCCGGTCGACCTCGGCGAACATCTCCGCGGCCCGCGGGCTCTCCGGAGCCGCGTCCCCCAGCTCGTGCGCCGCCTCGCGGGCGCCCTGCCAGTCGCGCTCGGTGAGCAGCTTGCGGTAGAGCCACTCCAGGCGCGCCACGGTCTCCTGCTGCTGGTTGCGGGAGCGGGCTTCCGCCACCCGCTCGCGGTAGAAGTCGAAGGTCACCCGGGCGAGGCCGAGGCGCGACAGCTCGTCGAGGTCGCGCTCGGCGTCGCTCACCCGGTGCTCGGCCAGCGCTTTCTCCAGGCTGCGCATGTGCTCTTCGGCGCTGGTCTCCTGGCGCGCCTGGCTGGCGGCGGTTTCGAGCTCCTGGGCGAAGATGTGGGAGCGTTTGGCCGCCGGATCGTTGCGCGCCGCGTTCTCGAGCTCCTGGCGGGCAGCCCGGAAATCTTTGCGCGCGATGGCGGCGCGGCCGGCGGCGAGCGCCGCTTCGACCCGCTTGTCCTGCTCCACCTCGGTGGCGAGCAGGCCGACCCGGGCCTCGTAGTCTTCCCGTTTCGGATGTCCGGGGCTCAGCTCGGCCAACGTCTCCAGAGCCAGGCGGGCGAGAGGGAGCTGCTTGCGTTGCAGATACTGGCCGAGCACCTGCTCGGTCTCGGCGATGCGCCGTTCCTGCTCTGCGGTGCCTTTGAGCGCGGCGAGCTTCTCGCGCACCCGGTCGAGGCCGGCGGCGCGCGGCTGCGCCGCCTCGATCTGGGCGATCAGCCGCTGCGCCTCGTCGAGCTGGCCGGCGGCGAGCGCCTCCTCGACGCGGCTGAAGTCGCCGGAGCTCTCCTGGGTGCGCTTCACCGCGGCGCGCGCGATCTGGGCCAGGAGATCGTTCTTTTCCGCTTTCGACAGCTCGGCGGAGCTGCGCGGACGCGGGATCTGCTGCGGAGCCGGCGGCGGATGCCAGACCGGGATCTCCCGCGTCTCCGCCGCGTTCATCCCCTGGCCGACCCGGTCGAGCGCGCTGATGAAGGCCGCCGCGTCGGGGAAGCGGCGCTCGCGGTCGCGCTCCAGGGCGCGGCGCACGACGCGGTCGAGCTCCACCGGCACGTTCACCTGCGGATTGCGCCCGATGAGCGGCAGCGGATCTTCGGACAGCCGTTTGAAGATGAAGCCGGCCTGGTTCTCGGAGTCGAACGGCGGCCGGCCGGTGATCATCTCGTAGAGCACCAGGGCGAAGGAGTAGAGGTCGCTGCGGGCGTCCAGGGTCTGGCCGGAGGAGGCACCCGCCTGCTCGGGCGAGCAGTATTGGAGCTTGCCCATGAACATGCCGACCTGGGTGATCTCCAGGTTGGCGTCCATCTCCAGGGTGCGGGCGAGGCCGAGGTCGATGATCTTGATGTTCATCTGGCCGCGCCGGCCTTCCATCAGCATCAGGTTGTCCGGCGACAGGTCGCGGTGGATGACGCCGCTCGCGTGGACGGCTTCGAGGCCGTGCAGGGCCTGGACGCCGAGCTGCACGGCGAGCGGCACCGGGAAGGGGCCGGCGCGGCGGAGACGGTCGCCGACGTCCTCGCCCTCGATGTGCTCCCAGACCCTGTAGAAGCTGCCGTCCTCCAGGCGCGAGAAGTCGTACAGGATGGCGACGTTCGGATGCTTGATCTGGGTCGCCAGGCGGGCCTCGCGCATGAAGCGCTTCTGCGCCGACGGATCGGCCGCGAGGTCCTGGCGCAGGATCTTCACCACCCGCAGCTCCTGGAGATGCAGGTGGCGGACGAGGTAGACCTCCCCCATGCCGCCGCTCCCCAGGCGCTGCATGATCTCGTACTTGCCGTCGAGGACGGACCCTGGCTCCCGCACGCTCAAGAGACACCTCCGGAACGGATGCAGAACGTATTGTACCCGTTCCGGAAAAAGGTCAACCGCCTACTTTGGTGCCGCAGGACGGGCAGAACCGGGAGCCCGGCGGCAGCTTGGTGCCACAGTTGTAGCAAAAGGCAGGCGTACCGGCCGCCGCCGCTCCTGCCGCATCCGGCGCCGCGGCCGGAGCGGGCGCCGGCGGCTGGGGAGCCGCCTGCTGCGGAGCTGCCTGAGGTACCGGCGGCGGTGCGGGTGCTCCGCCGCCGCCGGACTGCATCGCTTCGCGCATCATGCCGGGGAGCATCGCGCCGAGCCCCGCTCCCATGCCGACGCCGAGCCCGGCGCCCAGCGTGCCGTTGGCGCCGCCCGGCTGCGCCGCCGCGTCGCCGATCGCCCGCGCGGTCTTGAACTTCATGTAGGCGTTCATGTCGCCGATCGCCCCCATGCCGCTGCGCTCGTCGATCATCTTCTGTACTTCGTCGGGCGGTGTGATGGCGCCCAGGAAGAGGTCGGCCAGCTCGATGCCGTACTTGGTGAAGTCGTCGGCCACCCGCGCCTTGAGCCCCATCGCCAGCTCGTCATAGAGCTTGGGGAGGTCGAAGATGGTGGTCAGGTTCTCCCCCAGCACGTCGGTGAGCCGCGCCACGATGACGTCGCGGAAGTAGTTTTCGACCCCGTCGGTGGTGTAGGCGCCCATGGTGCCCACCACCGAGTTGACGAACTGCTGGGCGTTGACGATGCGCACCGCGTATTTGCCGAAGGCGCGCAGGCGGACCATGGCCAGCTCGCGGTCGCGGAAGACCACCGGCTCCTTGGTGCCCCACTTGAGGTCGAGGAAGGTCTTGGTGGAGACGAAGATCACCGCGGCCTGGAACGGCGAGGTGCCGCCGAAGGGGATGCTCAGGATGGTGGTCAGGATCGGAACGTTCTGGGTCGCCAGGGTGTGGCGCCCGGGACCGAAGGTGTCGAGCGCCTTGCCGTCGCGGAAGAAGACCGCCTGCTGACTCTCCTCCACGATGAGCTGGCTGCCGAGCTGGATCGCCGCGGTGCCGTTGGCGGGCACGCGGGCCACCATGGTATGGCCGGTAGGGTCCTGATATTCAATGACTTGCATGGCTCAGTCTCCCGTTT
This sequence comes from Thermoanaerobaculia bacterium, assembly GCA_036264355.1. Lineage (GTDB taxonomy): Bacteria > Acidobacteriota > Thermoanaerobaculia > Multivoradales > UBA5704 > UBA5704. The sequence goes on along the minus strand of DATARD010000016.1, from coordinate 35,737 downwards.
TCTGGGGCGATCTCCGGAGGATCGGTCAGGCGCCGGGGGCGGCCTGCACCACGTCGCTCATCACCTGTTTGCGCTGGCGCCACTTGTCGTCGAGCGCGTGGACCCGCTGCTGCACCCGGTCGAGCGCCGCCGCCGGAGTGTCGCCGCCGGGTGACGGAACGGAAGCGATCTCCGCCTCGATCCCCGCCAGGTCCTCCAACAGCGACAGGTCGAAATCATAGAGCCGCTGGAGCTGCGGCTCGCCGACCTTCACCGCGTCGAAGATCCCGCTCGCGCCGTAGTCGGTGAAGCGCACCGACTGCGCCAGCCCGTCGAGCTGCCGGTCCAGGCGGTCGAAGCCGTTGAGCGCGCCGATCTGGCCGGCGTCGGTGTAGCTCTTCGCCTTGTCGCGCACCGCCGCCTTCAGGCGGCCGATCTCGGTGGCGAGGTGCTCGCGCTGGAGCTTGTCCACGTCGCGGCGCAGCTCGCGGTCCTGAAAGCCCCGGAAGCCGGGGATCTTCTCTCCCAGCCTCTCGAGTGCGTTGCGTTGTGCTTTGGCCTGCTCATAGCCCCCGTTTGTCATCGTGTCCTCCCGCGGCATGAAGGCGTCATCAGGAAGACCATCGTATCAGAGCGGCAAGACACTTCCCGGCGCGGCGCGATTTCGCTATCCTCCCGGGTGACGAAATACTTCAAGGTCATGTTGATTGCGTAAGAGCAGCCTGGAATTCCTTGCGGCCGGTTTCGCCGCTCTCGTCCTCGCGGCCTGCTCCCGGGGGGACGGCCGGAGCGCGCCCCGGCTGAACCTGGTGCTGATCACCCTCGACACGGTGCGCGCCGACCATCTCGGCGCCTATGGCGACACCGCCGCCGAGACGCCGGCGCTCGATCGCCTGGCGCAACAGGGCATCCGCTTCGCCCAGGCGTCGTCGGCGGTGCCGCTGACCCTGCCTTCGCATTCGAGCATCCTGTCCGGGCTGCTGCCGCTGCATCATGGCTTGCGCAACAACGGCGCCGGCGTCCTGCCGGACGGCACGCCCACCCTGGCGACGGTGCTCTCCGGCCAGGGCTGGCGCACCGGCGCTTTCGTCGGCGCCTTCGTGCTCGACCACCGCTTCGGCCTGGCGCGCGGCTTCGACGTCTACGACGACGAGATCGAGCGCGATCCGCAGGCCGGCGAGTCGCTGGAGGCCGAACGGCCGGGCAGCGTGGTGATGGACCGCGCGCTCGCCTGGCTCGCCACCAGTGAAACCAAAGAGTCTTCCCGGCCGTTCTTTCTATGGGTTCACCTCTACGATGCCCACGCCCCCTACACGCCGCCGTCGCCGTGGCGCGAGCGGCACCCCGGCCGGCCCTATGACGGCGAGATCGCCGCGGTCGACGCGCAGGTGGGCCGCCTGATGGCGGACCTCGACCGCCGCGGCTTGGCCGGGAGCACCGTCGTCGCGGTGGTCGCCGACCATGGCGAAAGCCTCGGCGAGCACGGCGAGCTGACGCATGGATTGCTGCTCTACGAGCCGACCCTGCGCGTGCCGTTCCTGCTGCGCGCGCCCGGCCTGCCGGCGAATCGGGTGATCAAGACGCCGGTCAGCCTGGTGGACACCGCGCCGACGCTCGCCGGGCTGGTGAGCGCCATGTGGCCAGGCCAGCCCGCCCGGCTCGATGGCCGCGACCTGTCGGCGGCGCTGCGTGCCGGCGGCGAGCCGGCGCCCTCAGACGTCTACGCCGAGACCCAATATCCGGCGGTCTTCGGCTGGAGCCCGCTCGCCGCTCTCCGCCGCCGCGACCTCAAATACATCGCCGCGCCGCACCCCGAGCTCTACGACCTGGCGCGCGATCCCGGCGAAAAAGACGATCTCGCCGCCCGCGAGGCAAATTCCCAGCAGGGATTCGCGGCGCGTCTCGCGGAGCTCGCAGCCGGCGCCGTCGAGGCGCCGCGCGGCAACGCCGTCGACGCCGAGACGCGGTCGCGGCTGGCGAGCCTGGGTTACGTGGCCGGAGCCGTCAAGACCCCGCAGGCGGCGGCGCCTCGTTCAGCTCGTTCAGATCGTTCCGACGCTCCCGACCCGAAGCGCTTCGTCGATCTCTTCCAGCGCTTCGAGCAGGCGCACAACGCGCTCAAGAGCAGCGCCGCCGGCGCGGTCGAAAGCGCCCTGGCCGAGCTGTCGGCGCTGGTGGCGGCGGACCCGCGCAATCCGGTGTTCCGCAGCGAGCTGGCGCGCGCCTGGCGGCAGCGCGGCGCCATGAACAAGGCCATTCCGCTCTACCGCCAGGCCGCGGCGGACGCGCCGGGAGACCCGGAGGCGTGGTACAACCTTGCCGCGGCGCTCCAGGAGGCCGGCCAGGCCGGCGAGGCGCGGACGGCGATCGAAAAAGCGGTCGATCTCGACCCCGGGCGGCCGGAAGCGCACAATACTCTGGGTATCGTCCACCTGGCCGAGGGGAAACCGGAAGAGGCGCGGCGGGAGTTCACGATCGCGTCCTCCCTCGACCCGCGCAACGCGACCGCCCTCAACAACCTGGGCAACGTGTTGCGCGGCCTCGGCCGCCTGGACGAGTCCGAGGCCGCCTACCGGCGTGCCTTGACCGTCGCGCCGCGCTACGCCGAGCCGCTCAACGGGCTCGGAACACTCGAAGTGGAGCGCGATCGGCCCGCTGCCGCACTCTCTTATTTTGAGCAGGCTCTCCGGCTCGCGCCGGGCTATCACGAGGTCCGTCTCAACGAGGGGATCGCCCATGAGATGGCGGGAGAGACGGCCGCCGCCGCGCAGGCCTACCGGGATTTCCTGGCGGCCACCGGCGGCGATCCCCAGTTTGCCGAGCAGCGCCGGGCGGCGCAGGGGTTGCTCGCCCGGTGCCAGGGGCGCTTGACCGGCCGCGGCACGGCCGCCGCGCCGGAAGAGAGGAGGTGACCCAACGTTGCACTCAACGCGTCCACGGTCCAGCCAATCCGTGCGATGCTTTTTTCTTTGTTCGTTTCTGATCCAGAGGACTCCAAAGGAGATTGAGCCATGAAGACTTCCAGGAAACCGGCCAGGGCCCGGGGGATCGTCGCGATCCTGTTGGCCCTGGTAGCGCTCGCCGCGCTCGTGCCCGGCGCCAGCGCCCAGACCGGCGGTGTCATCGCCGGCAAAGTGCAGGGCAAGGACAACGCCCCCCTGCCCGGCGTCACCGTCACCGCCAGCAACAAGGACACCGGATTGGACCGCAGCACCACCAGCGAGAGCACCGGTGCGTTCCAGCTCCCGTCGCTGCCGCCGGGCACCTACACGGTCAAAGCGGAGCTGGAGGGCTTCGCCACCGTCACCGTGTCCGACGTCAAGGTCAACGTGGCGGTCACGCGCAACCTCGAGATCAGCATGAGCTCGTCGAACGTGCAGGAGGCCATCACCGTGGTCGACGAGGCGCCCCTGGTGCAGACCACGCCGTCGATCGGCGCGGTGGTGAGCCAGGAGCAGCTCGAGAACCTGCCGTTGAACGGACGGCAGTTCGCCAACCTGGCGATCCTCGCGCCCGGCACCGCGCTCTCCTACAACTCCGACCCGACCAAGCCGGGCCAGCTCACCGTCGCCCTGAACGGCGGCTCGGGCCGCAACGTCAACTTCATCATCGACGGCGGCGACAACACCGACGACACGATCGGCGGCGCGCTGCAGAACTTCAATCTGGAGAGCGTCCAGGAGTTCAACATCCAGACCCAGCAGTACAAGGCCGAGTACGGCCGGTCCACCGGCGGCGTCCTCACCGTCGTCACCAAGAGCGGCACCAACCAGCTCCAGGGCAGCGCCTGGGGCTTCTACCGCAAGGACAGCCTGAACTCGAAGACCGAGACCGAGAAACTGTCCGGCCTCGACAAGCAGGCCTACGAGCGCAAGCAGTATGGCGCTTCGCTCGGCGGTCCGATCGTCAAGGACAAGGTGCACTTCTTCGCCACCTATGAGAAGACCGACCGCGCCACCAACTACATCGTCAACACTCCGCTGTTGCCGGCCGACAACGGCAAATCGTTCCCCACCCCGTTCAAGGACGACCTGGCCACCGCCAAGCTGACCTGGGACGTCTCGCCCAAGCAGTACCTCCAGGTGCGGTACGGTTATCAGAAGAACACCGACAAATATGGCGCGAGCCCGTTGGCGGCTCCGGACTCCCTGGGCACGGTGACCAACAAGTACAGCTCGATCCTCGCCGGCCACACGCTGCAGCTCGGCGCCGACAGCTTGAACGAGCTGGTGTTCCAGTACACCAAGTTCGACAACCTGATCTCGGCCGACTCGAACGATCCGACGATCTACTACCCCTCCGGCGTGCACCTCGGCCAGAACATCAACACGCCGCAGTCCACCCAACAGGTCAAGTACCAGTACAAGGACGACCTGAGCTTCGCCCGCACCCTCTTCGGCCGCGCCAACCAGATCAAGCTGGGCGTGGCGTACATCCACGAGCCGACGCTGGGCGGCGACTTCTCGACCGGCCTCAACGGCCAGTACACCCTGAAGTCCGACACCCTGGGCTCGCCGGTCACCGACATCACCTTCTTCGGCGGCTTCTTCGGCGAGAAGACGCCGGTCGACGAGTACAGCATCTACGCGCAGAACGACATCCTGGTCAGCGACCACCTCACCGTCAACGTCGGCCTGCGCTACGACTACTGGTCGGGCTTCGACCTCAACCAGACGAGCAACCCGATCTGGCAGGAGCTGTCGAAGCAGACCAAGTACAACGAGTTCTACCTGCGCGACTTCCAGGGCGGCAAGGGCGGGGTGCTCAAGAACGACAAGAACAACTTCGCGCCGCGCCTCGGCTTCACCTACGACCTCGGCGGCAACGGCCAGCGCCTGCTGCACGGCGGCTGGGGCATTTACTACGACTTCCCCTACACCAACGCCACCATCCTCTTCCCCTCCGCGGCCGTGCAGTCCGACTACGGCGTGGTCTACAACGTCAAGGGTCCCCCACCCCCCTTAGGGGACGGCATCATCCGCAACCCGGACGGCTCGCTCTTCCAGCCCGGCCAGCCGCTGCCCCCCAATCAGCTCCCCTCGTCTCAGATCCCGCCGCCGAATGAGGTGGCTTCGCCGACCCTGCAGACCCCCTACAGCGCGCAGGGCTCCCTCGGCTACTCCTGGCAGGCGACGAGCTGGCTCGGCTTGAACGTCGAAGGCGTAGCGATCAACTACCGCCACATCCCCTACCGCTTCCGGGCCAACCCGGTCGATCCGTCCACCGGCGCGCGGCGGTTCCCGGACTTCGGGAACTTCCGCCTGTGGTATGGCAACGGCGAGGCAACCTATCGCGGCGTCAACCTGAGCGGCCGCGCCCGCGTTTCAGACCGCCTGGAGATCCAGGGCTTCTACACCTACTCCCAGACCAACGGCAACGTGCTCGCCGGCGCCGACGAGTTCCGCATCACCGACGCCGCGCACCAGTCTGACGTCGGCGGCAGCCGCCGCGACGTCTCGGTCAATCCGCTCAATCCGCAGTGCAGCGCGTGCTTCGGGCCGCTCGACACCGACGCCCGCCACCGCATCACCCTCTCCGCCGTGTATCGCGCCAACTGGGGCATCAACGTCTCCGGCATGCTCCGCTACCGCTCGGCGACGCCCTACACCGTGTTCGTCTCCGACCCGACCAAAGATGGCGATCCTCCGAAAGACGTCAACGGCGACGGCTTCGCCTACGACCTGCCGCCGGGCACCCATGTCAACTCGAAGCGCGGCGCCTCCTTCTCGCAGGTCGACCTGCGCGTCGGCAAGGAGTTCAAGTTCGGCGGCGAGTACGGCGTCGAGCTGATCGCCGAGGTGTTCAACCTCTTCAACGAAAAGAATCCGGCCGGCTTCAACCGCTTCGGCCAGGCGACCGTCTACGCCGGCGATCCGCTGCAAGGTGAGCAGCGCCTCGCCCAGCTCGGCCTGCGCCTCCACTTCTAAACGGCAAGCCAGCCGCACCACGAAAGGGGCGCTCCGGCGCCCCTTTTTTCATTCCAAAGGACGGAATCGCATCTCTCTGCGGCCGAAAGAAAAGCTCCAGGCTCCAACTCCCGTACTTTTGAAGAACGGCCCGGACAGCAGCGGATAGCTCCGCGCGTCGAGCCGCCGGCCGTCGATGGCCGCCCGTTCGCCCGGCAGAAAGGAGATCCGCGTGCCACCGGCCGCGGAGAATTGGATCTCCCCGCCATCCGTCATCGCGAGCCGGGCCGCGGCGGCCTGCTTCGCCCAGCGCGAGAAGTCGCCCACCTCGGCGCGGCGTCCGGCTTCCAACGCCACCGAAGCCGGCTGCACCCGCGGCACCGCCACCCAGGCGTCGCGGAACGCCGGATCGCCGTAATAGCCGGGGAAGCGGCGGGTCGCCGGCTCGACCTCCCAGCCGCCCGCGGTCACCAGGGCCACATAGGTCTCACCGCAGCGCGACACCAGCACGTCCTCGCTGACTTTCTCCGGCCTGGACCACGGCGGTGAGAGATAGGCGTGCCCAATCCCCCGTCCGTCCGCCAGGCGGGCCACCAGCAGATTGCGGGAGCCGACCGCGAAATCCTGGCCGGCCCAGCTCGTCCAGCGCTCGGCGGGCAGGTTCCGCGCCCGGCTCCAGAGATAGAGCGGCGCGAACTCCGGGCCTGTCGCGTAGAGGGTCGCCATGATCTCCTGGCCTCCCGAAAGGCCGAGGCTCAGGCCGTCGACCGACTGCGCCGCCCCGAGCACATAGTCCGGCGTGGCATAGGTGTAGAGCGCGGTGTCGAGAGGCCGGCGGCCGGCCTGGGTGAGGCTCCGCCGCGCCAGGATCTCGTAGGACTGCCGGCGGCGCGCGGCGAGCAGCTCCACGATCGCCTCCGGCACCACGTAGCGGCTGGTCGCGATCTCCGGCCAGTCCATCAGCCAGATCTGGCGCTCGTCCCCGATCCCGCCGGCCAGCCAGGCCCACGCGGCCCACTGCGTGTTGCGGGCGCCGAGCGCCCAGTGGAGATAGGAGCGGCTCTTGGCGCCGGCCGGAAATCCGTTCACCTGCCGCTGCGCCCAGTCGGCGAAGAGGAGATCGAGCTCGCGGCGCGCCAGCAGCCGCACCGCCGGCTGCGGCGCGTGATCGGCGAGGTGGAGGAGAGCGGTCGCCGAGGTCGCGATATAGCCCGGGCTCTCGGCTTCATACCATCCGGCCCGGTCGCGCGCCCGCAGAAACGCCACCGTTGCCGCCGCCCACACCGCCGACTCGGCGGCGCGCGCGCTCCCCGGCGCGCCCGGCTCCACGCTGTACGCCGCCAGGCAGCGCGCCAGGCGCACCGCGCGCTGGTTCTCGGTGTCGTGAAAATCCCACGGATCGTGCTCCGCTTCATCGGGGCGAGGCGTCACGCTGGCCGCCGCTTCGGTGCGCAGGCGTGCCAGAAGAGGAGCCGGCAGAGCGCTGGAGTATTGCAGCACCACCCGCTGGAAGGCGAGGAGCATCCGCTCGCACTCCACCCGTCCCCACTGCCCGGTGCACTGGGCGAGGCCGGCGGTGACATAGGGTTCCGCGCTGTCCGCCAACGCCGCCGCTTCCAACGCCCCCGCGCCCAGCCGCTCCGGATCGAGCCGCGGAGTCTCCCGCTCATACTCCTTGAGCTGCCGGAAGGCCATCTCGAGGTACCTCTGATCTCGCTGCGCCGGGAGAGCGGCCAGGACGGTCAGAGCGGTCAGGAGCCGGGCGGTCAGGATGTGGAGAGGGGGCAACATGCTTCTTGCAGGGTTCTACGGACAGATCCGGTAGGATCGTCGTGACCCGGACGCAAAGGAGCTTGTCATGGATCTGCACACCATCCTCAAGATCATCGGCGTGGTCGCCCTCGTCTCGCTGGTGCTGTCGGCCCTCATCCTGGCCGTGGCGATCCGCAAGCTGCGGAAGATCCGGGTGCCCGTGAACGCCGATTTCTTCACCGCCGTGCGCGCCGTCCCCCTGTCGCTGGTGGTCGGCATCGACCTGCTCGACCTCGCGCTCGACAGCTTCTCGGCGCCGATCATCTGGTTCATCCTCAACCGCTCCGGCCTCCAGGCGCTGCGCAACGTGGCCGCCGTCGAGGCTCTCATCCCGATCAGCGGCCCCATCCCCACCCTCACCATCGCCTGGTTCGCCGCCCGCCTGTTCAAGCTCGGCAAGCCCTACGATCCCAACATCATCGAAGCGGAGCAGATCGGCCCCAACGCCTGGGCACCGCGGCGCTGAGGCCGGATATCCCAGCCTGTCGGGCCGGATAATCCAGCCTCGCAGGCTGGATTATCCGGCTTCGCAAGCTCGACGCCCGGCGGGAGGAGCGCGAGGCTCTCGGTGGTGAAGCTCTTTGTAGCCGGTCATCGCAGACATTCCATCAGGATAGGTGCCGACGACAGCCAGCTCCTCGACGATCCGTTTCCCTGCCTGCGACCACGCGGCCAGTGCTTCCACGAGGAGCCACTGACGTGGGTAGGAGCTGCGGATTTCATTCCATTGCATCCCCGTCAATTTATGCCAGGACGCGACGGCTTGCAAGAGCGGGACGCGGAGAGCAAATACATGTCGTAGCCCGCGGACTCGGGAGACCGAGGCCGCGGGCCAGAGAAAGTGGTGGGCCGGGCATGGGGTGGCCGAGGCCCCTGCCCAGTCGAACAAATGTCAAAGATCCCCGGTGGTCTGCAGGCGAGCGAGAAGGAAGTTACAGCGACTGGATGGCAATGTCAAGGACAAAGTGGTCCCATCAGACAGGAAGGATTCTTGACATAGACGGCTCACGCATTCAATTCACGTCAGCCAGCCGTAGGAACCGAATCAGTATGCAGAAGCTGGGCAGGCTGATCTTAGAGTAGAGATCTTGACTTGGCCGGTTTGTGGCTGTAGGGTCGCGCTTCGATCCGGGTTGGCCGCTTTCCGGCGGACGGACCGGCGAATGCTCATTGACAACTTGAACTGTGAGTCGAGGGCAGGGCGAGCTTGGCGACCTCCCCCTGCTCTCCCCCCATCGGGGGTGGGAATCCCGGAACGTGGCTCCGCGCGGCAGCGAAAAAACCGCCGGCGCCCACGTTGCCAGCCGCGGCACCCGGCTGCGCACCGGCGGGTTACGTGCCGTCACCCGGCGGTTTGGTGATGCAACCTGCCGGTGGCGTCACCGCAGCGGCGAGCGCCGAGGCTCCGCTCCGCGGTTGTGCCGCTCCGCTCAGGGCGCCCGCTCTCGCCGCGCCGGGTTTCGCGACCAGCGGGCGGATGGGGGTGCCGGGACGGTGGGCGCCGGCCGTGGGTGAACGCTCCGCGGTCGTCGGTCTGGCCCGCTTCGCCGGCTCCTGATAGCGTCTGGATTCAATCCTGGGGGACGGAACATGCCGGACTGGTCGTATCGGACGGTGACGCAACCCGTGTTCTTCCGGCTTCCGGCCGTGCGGGCGCGTGATGTCGCGCTGGGATTCATGGGACGGCTGGCGCGGTTGCCGTTCGGTCCGGCGGTGATCGAGCTCATGGGGCAGATGCGCCCCGATCCCCGGCTGCGGCGGTCGTTTCTGGGTCTCGATTTCCCGACCGCCATCGGTCTCGGCCCGGGGCTCGACGCCAACGCGGTGGCTTTGCCGGCTCTGGCCCGGTTCGGCTTCGGGTTTCTGGACATCGGACCGGTGAGGGTGGATGGCGCGGCTGGCGGTGCTCCGATCGCGCGGCGTCCCGAGCAGGAAGCGCTGTGGTCTCCCGATCCTCCGGACAGTCTGAGCCTCGCGGCTGTGGCGCCGCGGATCGCGGAGGCTTCCCGGCTGGGCCTGCCTTTGATCGTGCGGCTGGGCGATGAGGGTCCGGAGGAGCACCGGCGGATCATCGATGCTCTCGCGCCGCACGTGAGCCTCTTCGCCTTGGACGCTCGCTCTCTTCCCGCGGCTGTCGGTCCGCGGACGCTGCTGCTGATTCCGGCGGATCTGGACATTGCGGCGTCCGCGGCGCTGGTCGAGTCCGCGGTCGCTGCCGGTGCGGCGGGCCTGCTCGTCGACGGCAGCGTGGCGGCGGAGCCGGCGGGCCGGGTGATCGGCAAGCCGGCGCGGCAGCCGGCTCTGGAGCAGGTGCGTCACTGGCGGCAGCGCTTGGGACCGGACCTGTTGCTGATCGCGTCCGGCGGGGTGCACGAGCCGGAGGACGCTTTGGCTTTGCGCGCCGCGGGGGCCGACCTGGTGGAGGTGGACAGCGGATTGGTCTACAGCGGCCCCGGCCTGCCGAAGCGGATCAACGAGGCGCTGCTTTTCGTGGCGACCCGGCCGGCGATGGAGCAGCCGGCAGAGCGGGCGCCGGAGATGACCTGGTTCTGGACGGCGCTGATGGGCGCCGGCATGCTGTTCGGCAGCCTGCTCGCCCTGGTCATCGCTCTCACTCGCGTCGTGCTGCCTTATGACGAGGCGTTCGTCGGCCTGTCGCGCGAGCAGCTCATGACGGTCAATCCCCATCTGCTGGCGTTCATGGCGCACGACCGGGTGAGCCTGGCGGGGACGATGGTCGCGATCGGCGCGATGTATCTGGGGCTGTCTCTGGCCGGCATCCGTGGCGGCCACCGGTGGGCGCGGCAGGCGGTGCTCGTCTCGGCGTTCACCGGCTTCGCGAGCTTCTTCCTGTTCCTGGGCTTCGGCTATCTCGACAACTTCCATGCCTTCGTCACCGCCGTCCTCATGCAGTTGCTGTTGCTCGGCCTGCATTCCCGGCTGGGAACGTACGTTCCGGCGGTCGCGCCGCCGTTGCGCGGCGACCGGGCCTGGCGGCGGAGCCTGTGGGGACAACTCCTGCTGATCGGCCACGGCTGCGGCCTGCTCGGCGCCGGGCTGACGATCTCGGCGATCGGCGTCACGCAAGTCTTCGTCCGCGAGGATCTGGAGTTCATGCACACCGCCGCGCGGGTGCTGGGGGCGGCCAATCCGCACCTCGTGCCCTTGATCGCGCACGACCGGGCGACTCTCGGCGGCATGCTGCTGGCGAGCGGCTGGATCTTCCTGCTGCCGGCGCTGTGGGGTTTCCGCAACGGCTCGGCCTGGCTCTGGTGGACGATGCTGGTAGCCGGCGTCTCGGCGTATGCGGCGGCGCTCGGCATCCACTACAGCGTCGGCTACCGGAGCTGGATGCACCTGCTGCCGGTTTTCGGCGGCCTGTCGGTTTTCCTCCTCGGCTTGGCGCTGTCGGCTTCGTATCTCTGCGACCCGGGGGAGAGCGACATGTCGGCGACACGTCGCTCCGCCGGCTGACACGGCAACGACTCGGCTCTCCCCGAGGGACGACGGGGAAGAAAGGTGCCGCGGAGCCGGGCACGCGGTTTGCGATCTCTCCTGGACACATCGTCAGAAAAGGAGAGACGCCATGTTGCTGGAGACCGTAGCGCCCCAAACGCTCTTGCCCACTCTCACCTCGGCTCCGGAGAAATCGCTCGCGGGCGGAACCTTGATCCTGGTCGTGAACGGCACGCAGCCGGAAGACATCAGCCTCGCGGGCGCCGGCGAAGGCTGGTCCACCAAAGATCGCGAGCTGATCCTGGCGCCGGCGCCGGATCAGGCGCTGCCGCTCTGGTACACCTTCACCGTGGCGATTGAAACGACGCTGGGCTTCTCGCTGGCCGGTGTGCAGGTCTACCCGAATGTGGACCCGAAGCTGGACTATCACAATGCGACCTGCTTCCTTCCGGCGTCGGCCGACGGCACGGTGACGCTCAACCTGCTGCACAATCTGGCCGCCGGTGAGCCGAGTGTGCTCTATATGCTGGCGGTCGGTCTGCAGCCGAGCCTTGGTGGCTCCGAGATCTGGATCGCCGATCCCACGATTACTTTCGTGCCGCAGACCTAGGCGATTTGAGGATCTCCTGGAAGCTGGGGTCGCTGCGGAGCGCCGCGAACCAGGGGAGGGAGAACCAGCGCGGCCCGAGGCCGGAGTGGACCGCTTTTTCGGCGTTGACCAGGGCCGAGCTCTCTTCGCCGAGGAGCGCGTAGACGACGGCGGCTTCGTAGGCCACGGCTCCCTGGTCCGCGGCGAGACGGAGAGCTTGCTGGAGAGCTGCAACGGCGGCCGGACCCTGGCCGAGGTGGGCGAAAGCCTGGGCCTTGATGCTCAGCGTCTGCGCCGAGGGGCCGGGGTCCGCGTCGGCCAGCTCGATGACGCGCCGGTAGCCCTTCTCGGCGTCGGTGCGCCGGCCGGCCAGCAGGTCGGTGTCGGCGAGGTTGAGGTGGAAGCCGGGGTTCTTCGGATCTTTGGCGAGCACGAGACGGTAGACCGTCGCGGCCTCGTCGTAGCGCCCGGCGAGGAAGTAGGCCAGTCCGAGATTCGCGAGCGCCGCCGCGTTCGGGGAGCGCTGCACAAGGTCGGAATAGATGCTGATGGCGCGGTCGAGGTCGCCGTTCGAAAGCTCCAGGAGCGCCTGCAGGAAGAGCCCGCTGCGGTGCTCCGGAGAGCGCTCGAGGACCTGGCCGAGGGTGGCGCGGGCCGCGGCGAGGTCGCCCATCTGGTATTCGGCCTGGGCGAGATTGAACAGGCGGTCGGCGGAGGGCTCGATGCGCGCTGCGGTGCGCTTGAGGCCGAGCGCCTCGCGGGTCAATCCTTGCGCTTCGAGGATGCGTGAGCGGCGGTCGAGCAGACGGACGTCGCCGTGGAGCAGCTCCTCCAGATGCGTCAGCGTGGCGGTGGCGAGCTTGAGATCGCCGCGGGCCAGGGCGAGGTCGGTGAGGATGAGCAACGGGCGGGGATCGGCGGGCGCCAGCTCGCGTGCCGCGGCGACCATGCGGAACGCCTGGTCGAGGTCCGCGGTGTCGCGGGAGTGGAAGAAGCGGAAGCGGTCGGCCTCGGCTTCCAGGAGATAGGCGTCGAGAAAGCGCGGCGAGCTCTGGCGGACCGCGGCGAGCTTTTGCAGCAGCGGCTCCTGCACCGCCAACGGCGCGCCGAGCTCGCGGCGCAGGCGCAGGAATTCCTCCAGGTCGGGGCCGCGGACGTCGAGCGCGGCGGCACCCTCGCGCAGGCGGCGGCCGGCGTAGCCGCCTTGCAGCATGCGCGTCACGGCGCCGGCCACCGCCGCGAAGTCGCCGGTCGCCACCTCCACGCTGCCGGCCCAGAGCACCCGGCCGTCGGCGCCTCGCAGGCGGTTGAGCGAAATGCGGCAGAGCTCCGGCCGGCAGTCGAGGCGGGCGGTCACCAGCTCGTCCGCCGCGACCGCCCGCGCCACCTGGCGCGGCGAGCCGGACGCCGCGTCGATCTCCTCGAAGGAGAGGGGAGACACGCCTTCCAGGGAGACCAATCCCTGGAGCAGGGCCACTCGCACGCCGGACGCGAGCAGCTCGGTTTCGCCCGCCGCCGTGCCCGCTCCCCGCTGCGGCGCGAGCACGGCGACGTAGAGCGGGGGCGACGGATGATGCAGGCTGCGGTAGCCCCAGGCGCCGAGACCGGCCACGGCCAGGAGAGCGAGGAGCCAGACGGCAGGCCGGCGGACGAGACGGTGCCCGGTCGCGGACGACGCGGAGGTTTCTGCGAACGGCCGCGCCGACCCGGCCGGCGGAATGGGCGGCTGCACCCGCTCGGCGACCGTCTCCGCGAGGGCATCCATCGTGCCCATCGTTCCCACCGTGCCGTCGAAGTCCGCGGTGGACAGCGCGAGACGGTCGAGCTCCCGCCGCACCTGGCCGGCGCTCTGCGGGCGCAGCGCGGGCTCCTTGTCCAGCAGTTGATCCACCAGCCGCGAGACCGCCTCGGGGACGGCCGGATTGATCTCCCGCACCGGCGTCTGCCGTGCGTGCATCACCCGGTGGAGCGTCGCGAGGCCGTTCTCGGCGGTAAACGGCGAGCGCCCGGTCAGCATTTCGTAGAGCAGCACGCCGAAAGCGAAGAGGTCAGTGCGCGCGTCCACCTCCTCGCCGCGCGCCTGTTCGGGCGCCATGGCGCGCCAGGTGCCGACGACGCCGTGGTCGCGGGTCAGCGAGTCCGCGTCGTTGCCCTCCGCGCCGTCGGCGCCGTCTCCGACATTGGCGAGCCGCTTGGCGATTCCGAAGTCGGCGATTTTCGGCCGCCCTTCAGGGGTCACCAGCACGTTTTCGGTCTTCAGATCGCGGTGGACGATCCCCTGCCGGTGCGCCGCGTCGAGGCCGTCGGCCAGCTCGCGGGCCAGCTCCAGGGCGCGGCGGACGGGCAGCGGACCGTGCTCGATCATCTGCCGCAGGTTCCGCCCCTCGACGTACTCCATGACGATCGAGTCGGAATCGTTCTCCTGCAGGATGTCGTAGACCTGCACGATGGCGGGATGGCTCAGCCGGGCGGCCAGCCGTGCTTCGCGGCGGAACCTTTCGCGCGCCGTGGTCCGCCCTCCGGCTTCCGGGCGGATGCGCTTGATCGCCACCCGCCGGTCGAGGCGCTCGTCATGCGCCAGGAACACCTCGCCCATGCCGCCGGCCCCCAGCTCCGCGAGGATCCGGTAGGGACCGATCATTCCGCCGTGCGGTGGCTCCTGCGGCAATCTCCTGCCTCCGCGCCCGCTACCGGCAGAGATGGAAGTGGCTCGCGAACTCCTGGATCTCTTTGGGGTCGGCGTTGGTGCCGCTCAAATCCGCGCTGTCGATGGGCTTTCCGGCGTCGGGGTCGGGGCCGAACCAGATGCCGAGACGCAGGCGCTTGTCGTCGGGACAGTCGATGGAGATCAGGGTGAGCAGGCCCTTGGTGCGGCGATGGCTCCGGCTCTGCACCTCGCCGCGGCTCGCCACGTAGAGGGCGGTCCGGCCGTCGATCTTCACCGTGCCGCGGCCGATCACCTCCTGGGTGTCGAGGTCGACGTCCGACTTCTTCATCCAGTCGGGCCGCTTGCCCGTCCCTTCCATGTAGGCGCGCAGCTCGTCGCGCTTGCCCATCCAGTCGTGCAGGACCATATAGATGAAGCCGCGGTCGTTGAAGCCGCCGTCCTTCTTCTGGTCGGCGCCGGGAGGCGGCTCCTGGTCGGAGAGGATGGCCATGTCCATCATCATCGGGATCGAGAAGGCGCCCATCGGATGGTAGCCCGCGGGGACCTGGTCATAGTGCAGGATCTCCCGCGTCTTGGCTTCCCGCGTGGCGGGGTCCTTGAACGACCGTTCGAACTCCTTCCCCTTGCGGTAGCCGACGTAGGTCAGGCCCACCACGGAGGCGAGGATGAGGGCGACCAGCAGGCCGCAGCCGCAGCCGACGTAGGTCCAGGGGGAGGTCTTCTGTGCGGCCGGGCGGTTGGGGTCCATCGCAAAGTCCTCCTCACATCTTTTCGCTTACATCTTTTCAGGGACCGGGATGCCGAGGAGCTCGCTCACCGTCTCCAGGCCGCGGAAGAAGATGAGGACCGTGGCCAGGCGGACGGCACGGAGCTGCGGATCGGCCTCTTTCAGGATGTTGTGCTTGGCATACAGGGTGTTCAGGCGCTGCGCCAGGCCGAGCGCGTGGCGGGCGATCAGCGACAGCTCGAGGCTCTCGGCCCCTTTCTCCACCGTCTCCTCGGTCTGCGCCACTTCGAGCACCAGGTCCCATAGATCGTCCGGAATAATGTTTGGAGACAGATCGGGCAGCGCGGCGATCTCCTCCGCCGTCACGCTGTCGTCGAGACCCTCCTCGCGCAGCCGGCGGCGGATGTTCTTCACCCGCACCATGGAGTATTGCAGGTAGGGGCCGGACTCGCCCTCGAAATTCAACGCCTCGTCGAAGTCGAAGGCGATCACCCGGTTGGTGGTCGCCTTGACCATGAAGAAGCGCAGGGCGGCGGTGGCGATCTCGTGCGCCATCCGTTCGAGGTCGATGCCGGAGAGATCGGGCCAGCGCTGCTGGACCTCCTGGCGGCTCTTCGCCTCCAGGCGGTCCATCAGGTCGTCGGCCTTGACGCCGATCCCCTTGCGGCCGGACATCTCCAGGCTCTTGCCGCTGCCATCGTCTCCGTCTTCGTCCCCGAGATAGCCCATCAGCCGCGCGGTGCCCGGCGACAGGGAGACCATCTCGTAGGCGAAGTGGACCGAGCGCTCCGCCTCGTCCTTGTGGCCGAGCGCCTGGAGACCGGCGCGCACGATCTTCTGGAGGTAGCTCTGGCGGGCGTCGATGACGTTGATCACGCGGTGCGCGCGGCCGAAGACCGGATGATCGCCGGCGGTGCCGGAGTCGTTGTGGAGCGTCTCCCAGACCACCTCCTCGGTCCAGAACCGGTAGTGGAAGTCCTGGCCGAGCAGGCCGAATTTCCAGAGCTGGTAGGCGATGTCCTTGCCGACGTAGGTCACCGTGCCGTCGGAGCGGGTGATCACCTTGTCGGGGTCTTCGAGGCCGGCGAACTCCTCGCTCTGCGCCAGCGGCATCACCCAGCAGCCGGCGTTCTTGCCCGCCGCTTCGAGGTGCACCGCGCCGCTCTCCTTGAGCAGGCGGAAGGCCTTCTCGAAGAAACGCTGGGCGAGGATCTCGCTTTCGCGGGTCAGCAGGTCGTAGGTGACGTCGAGCCGGCGCATCGTGGCAAGATGCCGGCGCACCACGCGGCGGGCGACCAGGCGGCCGAGGTCGGCGCGCGGACCGCTGCCGCTCTCCATCTCGTGCAGCGTCTGCCGGCGCAGCGTCTCTCGCGTCTTGTCCTCGGCGAACCAGCGGCCGACCTCGCTGTAGAGGTCCCAGCAGTAGAAGTCGAACGGCTCGGGGATCGCTTCGACGTCGGCGATCGAGAGACCGCGGAGGTCGATGAAGCCGACCACCACGTCGGCGAGCTGGACGCCGGTGTCGTCGATGTAGTTCTGCACCTCGACCGGATAGCCGAGACTCTTGAGCGAGCGGGCGAGCACGTCGCCGAGCACGGCGTTGCGCAGGTGGCCGATGTGCGCCGCCTTGTTCGGGTTGATGTTGGTATGCTCGATGACGATCTTGCCCGGGCGGACGCCGGTGCCCAGCCACTGGGCGTCGAGAGCGGCGGCGGTGAAGGCGCGCCGGTCGAGAAAGAAGTTGAGGTAGCCCGCGCCGAGGACCTTGACGTCCAGCACCAGCTCGGGCCGCCGGATGGCGGCGGCCAGCTCTTCCGCGATCGCTTTCGGGTTGCGTTTGAGCGTCCGGGCGAGCTGCATGGCGGCCGGCGAGGCGAGGTCGCCGAGCTCGCGCCGGGGCGGCACTTCGAGCACCGGCGCATGCTCCACGCCGAAGCTCTCCCGGATGGCCCGGGCGATTTCGCCCGCCAAGTGGGTCTTCAGTTCGGTCCACATTGCGGAGAGCAGTCTACACTATTGGATTAGAGGGCCGGCCCAACGGAGTTGCCGGCCCGAGGGGGAACGCGTGCCCAGAAAGGACGCCGCGACGCCTCTGGCGCCAGCCGGGGGCGGATCCGTCGAATCCAAGAGAGCGACCGATCCGGCCGGCAACCGGCTGGTCCTGCCGCTCGACCACACGCAGCTCGAGCTGGTGGAAGGCGACATCACGGAGCTCGAGGTCGATGCGATCGTCAACGCCGCCAACGAGCACCTCCAGCTCGGCTCCGGTGTGGCGGGAGCGATCCGCGCCAAGGGAGGGCCGTCGATCCAGGAGGAGTGCAACCGCATCGGTGGCACACCGGTAGGCACGGCGGTGATGACCGGCGCGGGGCATCTGCGCGCCCGGCGGGTCATCCACGCCGTCGGTCCACGGATGGGAGAGGGCGACGAGGACAAGAAGCTCGCGTCCGCCATCCGCGCCTCGCTCGCCCTCGCCGACCGCCGCGGCCTCAAGTCGATCGCCCTGCCGGCCATCTCGACCGGCGTGTTCGGTTTTCCAATGGAGCGCGCCGCGCGGGTGATGCTCACCGAGATCCAGCGCTTCCTCCAGGGCGGGACCAAGCTCGAACGCGTGGTCATCTGCCTGTGGGGCGAGGAAGCGTTCGGAATCTTCAAGCGGGAGCTGCGGCGCGGCTTCCGGTAGCTCAGGCAACAAAATAGGCGCTGGCACGGACTTGGAGGCGCGCGCGGGGCTCGAAGCCGCTGCCGACCAGCAGGAACGAGCTGGAGGAGCCGAGGACCGGCAGCACGATCCAGCCGTCGAAGCTGTCACCGCCGGCGTACGGCGGCACCACCGGCTCGATCTCGGCGATCTTCGTCCAGTGATCCTCCTCGGGATCGAAGCTGGCACGCAGCTCGACGTAGGCGCGGTCGAGATCGATCGTGCGCTGCCCCGAGGGGTGCCAGATGGAGAAGACGAAGCGCACCTCGTCATAGGCGCTGGTCCCCAGGAATGCCTTGCCGGCCACCAGCAACGGAAAGCTGAACGAGCCTCCGGTGTCCGTTGCGTAGATCTCGGGCGTGGGATCGAAGACCACCTGGCGGGGGGGCGTCGTCGAGGTCATCGGGTGGTCTCCTCGTGCTCGTGGCTGGTGATGGGTTTGCCGCCGCGCGCCAGCTCCAGGCCGCGGCGGATCCGCTGCCGGGTCTCCTCGTCGCCGGAGCCCAGGAGCGGAGCGCCGATGCCGAAGGCGGTGGCGCCGGCCCGCGCGTAGGCGGGGATGTCCTCGATGCCGTAGCCGCCGGCGGCGAGCATCGGGATGTCCGACAGCGGGCCGCGCACCGTTTCGAGGTACGCCGGGCCGCCGACCGGGGGGAGCGGGAACACCTTGACGATGTCCGCGCCGAGCTCGTGGGCGGTCACGATCTCTGTTGCAGTTAAAGCGCCGATAACGAGAAACAGATCTGCCTGTCGCGCTTCATGGGCCACTGCGGCACTTACATTGGGGGTCACGAAAAATTCGGCTCCGGCGGCCACCGCTTCGCGGGCACGGGCTGCGGTGGTGACGGTGCCCATGCCGAACCAGGGTGGACCGTCCCCGCCGCGCTCCGCGAGGAGCTCGCGGACCAGGCCGGATGCACCGGGGACGGAGAAAGTGATCTCCACGAGCTCGATGCCGGATGCGGCGAAAAGCCGCGCCCGGCGCGCCGCCTCCTCCCGCGAGGGAGTACGGACGACGCCGATGATCGGGGCTCTTTGAAGACTGCGGGAGACGAGTGGGCGGATTTGGACGGTTGTAGTCATGCGAGCGGGAGTTTATCATCCTCCTGCTTGATGGCTCGACCAGCGTTCCATCCGCCCGCGGGTGGGCAACCGCCACCTCCCGCGTTATCATGGGCATCCAACGTGGAGCGGAACACTCGCGCCAGAAAGCGAATTCCGAATGGCTGTGTCTGACCAACCGATCGGCAGGGAGTCCCTGGACCAGCTCCTGAGGCGCTTACGCCCCAGGCTGAAGCAGGTACTTGGACGCTACCGGGTCCCCGCGCATGACGCGGAGGACTTGGTGCAAGAGGCGCTGATCTCCACGATCCAGAAGTGGGACACCATCCAGGACACCGAGGCCTGGCTCCTGGTCACCCTGCGCAACCGCTGCGTCGTCTACTGGCGCAAGAAGCGCAACACCCTCTACAACTCGGTCGACTCGGCGATCCTCGAGCTGCTCTCCGAGCCGATCGCCGCGCCGCAGGAGCGCGCCGAGCTGCTCTGGGACCTCAACAACCTCCTGGACGAGCTGCCGCCGCGCTGCCGGCAGTTGCTCCAGCTCCGCTACGGTCTCGGCTACGACTCCTCCGAGGTCGCCGAGCAGATGGGCTACCACCCGTCGAGCGTGCGCAAGGTCGCCCGCCGCTGCATGGCGGCCCTGACCTACCAGATGGTCGCCCGCGGCTTCGCGGTCAAGGCGGACTTCGAGGACGTCTAGACCTCGCCGGGGGAGCGTTCCAGCGCTCGTAATGTCTGCAACGTCCGCCGGCAGATGCCACGCAGGATCGCCACCTCGCGGCTGGTCGGCGCGGCG
Organism: Thermoanaerobaculia bacterium; assembly: GCA_036264355.1. Lineage (GTDB taxonomy): Bacteria > Acidobacteriota > Thermoanaerobaculia > Multivoradales > UBA5704 > UBA5704. The sequence continues at coordinate 16,041 of DATARD010000016.1, read as the reverse complement.
CGGGCGGTGAGCCGCCGCAGATCGCGCAACACGCCCGGGAAGGATGAATCGCGGGCGAAGCCGGCACGCTCCAGCACCTCCGCCGCGTGTGTGAAAAGGCCGTCGATCTCCGCGGTGGCGGCCGGCGGCTCCGGGCTCCCCACCGTCCCCTTCGGCAACGGCGGCTGCCCGGCCGCCTGAAACAGCTCATAGGCGAGGATCAACACCGCCTGGCTCAGGTTGAGCGTCGGCTGCACCGGCGAGCAGGGGATCGTCACGATCAGGCTGGCCAGGGCGAGATCGTCGTTGGTGAGACCGCCGACCTCGGGACCGAAGACGAGAGCCGTGGGAGTGTCCGGCGGGTCCGCCGCGAGTTGCGCCGGCAGCTCGCGCGGCGTGAGGAGAGGCACCTCCCACCGCCGGTCGCGGATCGACGTGGTGCCCACCACCCGGCGGAAGGGAGCCAGAGCCGTCGGCAGGTCGGGAACCCGGCGGGCGTTCTCCAGAACGTGCCGCGCGCCCACCGCGAAAGCGGTCGCCACCGGGCCGAACGCCGCCGCCGGCTCCACCAGGATCATCTCCGAGAGGCCCATGTTGGCCATCGCGCGCGCCGCCGAGCCGACGTTCCCCTCTTCCCGCGGATGGACCAGCACCACCGCGACCCGTCTCTGCGTTTCATCCATGCCGTCACTCTACCGCTTCCTTGACACGCCGCGTCCCGGGATGATGAGCTTGGAGAGCACCGACCCTGGAGGGATGTTCCGATGAGCTCGAATCCGATGCGCGCCTACCTGATCTTCACCGGCAGCGGCCCGATCCTGGTCCTCGCCACCTATCCGGAGCTCTCCGACGAGCGCCTGGTGAGCAAGCTCCGCTACAAGGGAATCGACAAGTTCATTGCCTACGAAGTCCACCTCGACGCGGTCAAGGAGCGATACGCCGGCTCCTTCGCCAACGTCGCCAAGGACCTCGAAGGCGGCGAAGAGGATCTCCGCGTCCTCGACTTCAACGGCCACCAGATCATGGCCAACTTCTCGCTGGACGCTCTGGGGACGCCGATCAAGTTCGGGGGGTGAAGCCCGAGAGTCCGGCGCGGCCTTTCAAGAACGAGGCGCGTGAAGCTGGATCGGGAGATGCGGAGCGAAGAGAGGGAAATCCCCGTCCGTGGCCAAAATCGCCATGTCGTACCGGTCGGCGATCGCGCAGATCATGAAGTCGGTGTTCGAGCCTTGGACCCCGTGGGAGCGGCACACGTTGAAGAACTCGGCGGCACGCTCATGATCGACCGTCTGGATTGGCAGGTCGGGAAATTCGCGGAGGTGGGCTCGGAGCCGGTTGAACTGCGCTTTCTCGCGAATACCCGAAAGCACCTCCTGCCGAATGGGGCCTATGAGATGAGCTCGGCCCTCTCGGATCAGCTCCCGGAGCTCCAGCACAACGGGGTCCTGGGAGATGTACAGGCGGCGCAGCGCCAACGACCAGACGCCGGTGTCCACGAGCACGCTCATTTCCGCCTCCGTTGCTCCTTGTAGTCGTAGTCCGGGTCGTAGTCGATCTGACCGAACAGGTCCAGGATTTTGAGCTGCTTACGGCGTTGGATGTATTCCTGCAACGCCTCATTGACCGTCGCTTTCTTCGTCCGGTGGCCTCCCAGGTGGAGGGCCTCTTCCAGAAGCTCGTCGTTGATCGCCAGGTTGGTCGCCATCCATCACCTCCTTCTACACAATAACACGGCGCAACTTGTGTGAAGCAGCCCGGCCTGTATGATTCGGGTCTCATGGAAGCCCCACCGCCACCCGGCCGTATCGAGCCGGTCAACGACATCCAGATGTACGTCGAGACCCGCGGAGACGGTGAGCCGCTGGTCTTGTTGCATGGCGGCGGTGGGATCGGCGCCAACTGGGAGCTGATCTTCAAAGCCCCGCCGGAGGGCTATCAGCTCATTGTGCCGGACCTGCGCGGCCACGGAAAAACGGCCAATCCTGTGGAGGAATTCACCTTCCGCCAGTCGGCCCGGGACGTTCTCGGCCTGATGGACCGTCTCGGGATCGAACGCTTCAAGGCGATCGGCCTGAGCCTCGGCGCCAAGACGCTCCTGCATGTCGCGACGCAGCAGCCGGAGCGGGTGGAGTCCGTGGTGCTGGTGAGCGCGACGCCCTACTTTCCGGAGCCGGCGCGGGCCGCCATGCGCCAGGTGAGCGAGGACAACCACAGCGAGGCGGAGTGGGCGCAGATGCGGCAGTGGCACCGGCACGGCGATGAGCAGATCCGCAAGATCTGGCGGATGACGCACGCCTTCGCGGAGAGCTACGACGACATGAATTTCACCCCGCCCTACCTAGCCACGATCACGGCCCGCACGCTCATCGTGCACGGCGACCGGGACCCGCTCTATCCGGTCCAACTGGCGGTGGAGATGTTCTCCGCGATCCCGCGATCCTCCCTGTGGGTCGTTCCCAACGGCGGGCATGGCCCGATCTTCGGCGAGATGGCGGAGCGTTTCGCCGAGACCGCGCTGAGGTTCCTCAGGCCTTTGGAATGAGCGTCTTCAGGTCGTACCCCAAGGCGGCGAACAGCTTGTAGACGACGGGAACAGGCAGGCCCACGACGTTGCTGAAGTTGCCGCGCACGGCCTCGATGAACAGGCCGCCGAGCCCCTGGGCGGCGTAGGCACCGGCCTTGTCGTGCGGCTCGCTCGTCGCCGCGTACCAGGCGATCTCGTCGTCGGTGAGCGCGGCCATGCGGACGGAGGTGGTCTCCAGGAGAGCGGCTTCTTGTTGTCCACCTCGTAGCGCCACTCCGGTGAGCACTTCGTGCTCGCGGCCGGCGAGGAGGCGAAGCATCCGGCGGGCGTCTTCTTCATCCAGCGGCTTGCCCAGGATCTCGCCGTCCACCACCACCGTGGTGTCGGCGGCGAGCACCAGCTCCTCCGCTCCATCGCGGGATGCACCGGCGGCGGCTTTCTCGCGGGCGAGGCGCAGGACGTAGTCCGCCGGCGGCTCACCGGGATGCGGCGTCTCGTCGATCTCGGACGCGCGCACGGTGAAGCGCAGGCCGAGCCGAGCCAGCAGCTCGCGCCGGCGGGGGGAGGCGGAGGCGAGGACGATCTGGGGAGCGGTCAGGGGAAATAGCCCCGGATCGTTTTCGCTTCCAGGCCGGGCTTGGCGAGCTTCACTTCGACCGTGCGGAATTTGGTGCTCGCCTTGCCTTGCTGCGGCGACTGGTAGGCGAGGAGGTACTGCGAGCGCAGCTCCTTCTCCACCGTCTCGAAGACATTCCCCAGCTCCGAGGCGACACCGACGAAGAAGGCGCGTCCGCCGGTCTCGTCAGACAGCTTCTGCAGCTTGGCGCGGACCTCGAAGTCGTTCGGCGGCAGGGAGATGCCCACCGCATAGATGGCGACGCCGCTGCGGCGGGCGTAGTCGAGCGCCTGGTCGAACTTGTAGTGGCTGTTGGTGTCCTGTCCGTCCGAGAGGAGGACGATGGCCTTCTTCCCCTTGATGCCGCCGAAGTAGTAGAGGGAGTAGATCAGGCTGTCGTAGAGCGCGGTGTTGCCCTCCGCCTGGAGACCGTTCAGGCCGCCGGAGAGCGCGTCGATCTGGTTGGTGAAGCGCACCGCGAGCGTCGGCGTGTCGTTGAAGGTGAAAACAGCCGCGCGGTCTTTCGGCTTGATCACCTGCTCGAAGAAGCGCAGGCCGCCCTTGATCGCCTCCTTGAGCTTCTCCCCTTCGTGATCGCCCATCGAGGCCGAGGTGTCGAGCAGGATGCCGGCGTAGATCGGCAGGTCGCGCACCAGCTCGAAGCGGCGCACGGTCTGCGGCACGCCGTCTTCGAGGACGGTGAAGTCCTTCTGCTCCAACCCCTCGACCGGCCGCCCGCGGTTGTCCACCACGGTGGTGAACAGCTCGACGAAGTCGACGTTCACCTCCTCGACGTAGTCGGGAGCGTTGATGATCACCAGATCCTCGGTGGAGTTGCCGTCCGCCAGGTAGGCGACGGCGCGCACGTAGGTGAGCGCGCCGCCCGGCGGCAGGAGAACCGGCTGCACGTAGGGAGGCTGGTAGAGGGTGGCGACGAGCGTGTCGTTGAGATACAGCTCCACGCGGTCGAGCGCGTCACCCTGCGGCACCTCCACCTGGGCCTGCGCACGCAGGCTGGTCTGGTACGTCTTGCCGCGCTGCGGCTCCACCAGGCGCACCGAGAAGCGGTGCGGGCCGGTGTTGAGGAGGATCTCGTCCTGGGCGACCTTCTCATTGGCGGCGTCCAGCGCCACGGCCTGGACCGTGTGGATCTTGGGTGCGTCGCCCAGGTTCAGCTCGACGCTGTACGGCGGCCGGGCCTTGGTGAGGACCGGTTTGCCGTTGAGCGTGAAGCGCACTTTGGCGATGCCCTCGCCGGTGGTCATCGCCTCCAGGCGGACGTTGCCGGTGATCAGGCCGGGTGGCGGCGCGAGGATGCGGATCGACCGCTCGTCCGAGCCGAACGGAGCGGCATTGGCCTCCTGCAAGGCGGGAGCGCCAGCCGGTGCAGGCGTTGCCGCGATTGCCTGGGCGGCGGTCGCTCCCTGCACCGCCGGAATCTCCAGGTCGCGCTGCTCGCGGAACCAGCGCTTGCCGCCGGTGTCCTGGATGCGCAGCACCAGGCGGTAGTCACCCGGCCGCAGGTAGCGCTGGAAGACCAGCGGGATCCCCGCCCCCTGCACCTCGGTCGCGGGAAGGTTGAAGCGATAGCGGAAGCTGTCGAACAGCTCGCCCTGGTAGAGGATCTCGCCGTCGACCATGAAATTGTAAGCTGTGCTCTTCTCCAGGCGCTCGGCGGTCACTTCCCCCTTGGGAATGCTGACCAGGGTCTGGACGACGGTGCGGCTGCCGTAGCGGCCGGGAAAGGAGATGTCGACCTGGGCCGGAAACGCCGCCGCTCCCTCGGGCAGGTCGGTGGAGCGGTCGAGGAAGGTGGTGAGCCACTCTTCGCTCGGCTGCGGCGCGAGCTGCACGTGCTCGCGGATGGCCGTCCAGTCGATGGCGAGCCCGATGCGGCCGCCGAGGTCGCTTCCTTGCGGACAGCTTTCGAGCAGCGACTCCGGATCGCTTCCCGCCCGCGCTTCGGGGGCGAGAAGCACCGCGAGACCTTCGTTGGGCGACCACAACCGGAACGGTCCGCGCGAGGAGCCCTGGGGGGATACGAAGACGAGGGTGAAGCTCCCCTTGATCCGCTCCGTGCCGTCATAGCTCCAGATCTCCAGCGGCAGCAGGGAGTCGCACTGGCCGCGCACGACGCTGCCCGGCAGCCCGTTCCAGAACAGCATCAGCGCCCGGTCCTCGGTCAGGTTGCCAAACCGCTCCCGGGCCATCTTGGCACGCTCCTCCCAGGCCTCGCGGAACTCGTTGCGCGGTGTCTTGGGAATCGGGTCGCGCACGTCCCAGAAGCGGCGGATGAAGGCGTCGCGCTGATAGTCCTGCGGCAGCGCGAGGAACGCCGCGCGCTCCTTGGCACTGATCAACGGACCGACGAGATCGAGGAAATCCTGCTGCCGCTGGGGTAGCCTGGCGATCGCTTCCGCCTGGGCCGGAGTCGGCGGACCGGCCGGCACCGGGTTCTTCGGCGGCGCCTTGTCGGCCGCCATGCCGGGGGCGGCCGAAACGAGGCACAGCAACGAGACGAGGATCAGGAGGGAAAGACGGACGGTCAGGAGAGAACGGCTGATGCCTGACATCCCGGCGATCCTACTCCCGCTCCCGCCGCGCGGCAAGCGCCCCCTTTCCGGATCGCTCGGATCGCTCTAGTGCTTCGCCGCTTCGACCCGGGCCGCCGCCGTCCAATGCGCGATGTCGTCCGCGCTCATCGCTCCTTCGGGCTCCAGCCGCGCGTCGCGGTATCCCCACTCCTCGACGTCGACCAGGTATTGCGACCGCGACAGGATCGGTCCCCGGCAGAGGCGGCCGTCCGGGCCGGCGGGTCCGCCGATCCGGGTCTCCTTCTTCACCTTGTCGAGCAGGTCGTCCATCGTCCGCACCGGAATGCGGTCCGCGTCGTCCGGGTAGATGAAGCCGAAGAGGAGGAGATGGGCGAGCAGAATGCGCCAGTTGTCGCCGAAGCGGTCGACGAGGCGCTGCCAGTCGAGATCGGCGTAGCGGCTGTGGAGGACATGGGCGATGTCGGCGCCGTCGAAGCGCTCGCGCTCCATGATGAAAGACTTGGACCAGATCATCTCTTCGGCCGGGACGAGCTGGGCCGGAACGCCCAGGACCTCGTCGTCCATGGCGTGCTCGAACCACACCTCGTCCACCCGCGCGATGCAGTTGCCCGAGCTGAAGATCACGTCCACGAAGTCCTCCCCCTGGAAGGCCTTGCCCAGCCAGTAGGGAAAGGTCCGGTCGACCTCGTAGCCGGAACGGGCGAAGGCGTCCAGAGCGCGGTCGAAGTCGCGCTGCTGCACGAAAACGTCGAAGTCTTTGGTGTGCCGGACGATGCCGGTGTACCGCGTGAAGGCGTAAGCGCCGCCGACGAGGAAAGGCACCTGCGCCTCTTTGAGCAGGTTCATCGACTGGCGATAGAACTCCAACGCCTCAGGGGAGAGGGTCGCTTCCGGAGTCGCAGGGCGCTGGGTGGCTGTGTCGATCATGCGTGGAAAGGCAGCAAGACACGTACCAGACCCTGCCTGGCATGCCTCTTGCCCGTTCTTCCCTTGAACGCGGTGGGAGGATTCGACATGCCGGCAGAGAACGGAACGGTTCGAACGGTCCGCATCGGTGCGATGGCCGATCTGCACTACACGAAATATCCGGAGAGCGGGATGCGGGAGATGCTCGCGCAGGTGAGCCGCGAATGCGACGTGCTGCTGCTGTGCGGCGATCTGACCGACCACGGCCTGCCGGACGAGGCCCAGGGGCTGGCGCGGGAGATCCACGGAGCGGTCGGCGTGCCGGTGATCGGCGTGCTCGGCAATCACGACTTCGAGAGCGGCAAGCAGGACGAGGTCAAGACGATCCTCTGCGACAACGGCGTCCGGATGCTGGATGGCGACGCGTGCGAGGTGGCGGGAGTGGGCTTCGCCGGGATCAAGGGCTTCTGCGGCGGCTTCGGCAAGCGCGCGCTCGGGCCGTGGGGCGAGGACATCATCAAGGCGTTCGTGCATGAAGCGGTCAACGAGGCGCTGAAGCTGGAGTCGGCGCTGGCGCGGCTGCGCCGCGGGCCGCGCGTGGCTGTGCTCCACTACTCGCCGATCCAGGAGACGGTCGAGGGAGAGCCGATGGAGATCTTCTCCTTCCTCGGCTCGAGCCGCCTGGAGGAGCCGCTCCACCGCTATCCCGTCAACGCCGTGTTTCATGGCCATGCCCACCGCGGCCGCCCGGAAGGGAAGACGGCGGCGGGAGTGCCGGTCTACAACGTCAGCATCCAGCTCCTGCGCAGCGCCTACCCCGACCGGCCGCCGGTGCGCGTTATCGAGGTGCCCGTGGCGCCGGCGGCGGCGGCGGTGCCGGCCGGGGTGGAGGTGACCGCCGGGGCGCTGTAGTAGACTGGACCGGGGATGAAAAGCAGTGAAGGGTTCGCGTTCGTCCGGCCGGGTCTCTCTCTGTACTACCGGATCCTGGGCGAGGAGACAGCGGGGGAGGAGACGGTGGTGGTGCCCAACGCCAACTGGCTGTGGGAGCCGCTGCAGCCGTTGGCCGAGGGGCGGCGGTTGATCCTCTACGACCCCCGCAGCCGTGGCCGTTCAGGCACGGTCACCGATTCGCGCCATCTCAGCCTGGAGGAGGACGTCGCGGACCTGGAGGCGATCCGCCGCTATTTCGGTCTCGACCGGATGATCCTTCTCGGCTCGTCGTACCACGCGGCGATCACCGCTCTCTACGCAGCGGAGAACCTCGACCGGGTGGCGCGCATGCTCCTCGTCTGCCCGCTGACGCCGTTCCTGCCGGGAGAATGGATCCAGGAGCTTCCGGCCGCCGACGTGCTGATCCATCCGCCCGGCATCCCGCGCCTGGAGGAGCTCCGCCGCGAGGGGCTCGACACGGCGGACCCGGTGGCCTATTGCCGCGCCTGGTTCACCCACTTCCTGATGCCGGCGCAGATGGGGGAGGGGACGGCGGTGGCGCGCTTCCCGGTGGCCGACGTCTGCGCTTTTCCGAACGAGTGGCCGCAGCACGCGATCCCGCTCTATTTCGAGCACATCGTTCCGAAAATGGGCGAATGGGACTTCCGCCCCCGCCTCGCGGCGCTCCACCGGCCGGTGCTGGTGATGCAGGGGACGGACGACCTGGTCCCCCTGGAAGCCTCGCGCGAATGGGTGGCGGCGCTGCCCGAGGCCCGCTTCCTGCGCCTCGAAGGAGCGGGGCACCATCCGTATCTGGAGAAGCCCAGGGAGTTTTTCCCGGCGGCCGAGGTTTTTCTGGGTGGCGGCTGGCCGGAGGGGGCCGTGGCGGCGGACGGCATCTGAGCCGTCTTCAGATCAGCTCAGCAGACGCACCAGCAATCCCGGCCAGCCGAAAAACCGGTTCGGTTTTTCGAGCCGGGTAAGGGTCCAGCAGGGTGCGCCGGCCTCGGTGACGGGCTCGTGGCTGGTGCCGGGCTCGTACGCGGCGTACTCGCCGGCCTCGTAGTGCCCCCTGTCGTCTTCATAGCCGCCGGTGAGCACGGCGACGTCCTCCGGGCCGAGATGAAGGTGGCGCGGAACGACCCGCCGGGGCGGCATGTGGGCGATCAGGAGAATGCTGTGGGTGGCTGGGTCACGGGCCATGACGGCCATCCGCGCGCCGCGGGTGAATCCCCAGCGCCAATGCAGCGACGGACGCCGCAGGACCTCCGGCGGCAGCTCGGCGCGCGCCGCGGCCGGCAGGGGGAGGCCGGCCAGGGCCGGGGGCTCCGGCGCGCCGCGCGGTCCCTCGTCTTCGATCCGCTGCCGCAGGCGGTCCCACAGGGCGCCGGGAAGGCGGTCCTGCGGCAGGCCGCGGAGCAGCGCGGCGGCGGGGACGGTGGTCTCCGCGACCGCGGCGCGGCAGGCGGCACAGCCGGCGAGATGCGCTTCGAGCATCACCCGGTGCGGCAGGTCGGCCCGGCCGATGGCGAAGGAGAGCAGGAGGTCGGGAGAGGGATGGGACACGGCCTAGCGGCCCTCCAGGACAGCGCGCAGGCTGCGGAGGCCCGAGCGGATGCGCGATTTGAGGGTTCCCACCGGCAGGCGCAGGCGCTCCGCCGTCTCCTCGTAGGTGAGACCTCCGAAATAGGCCATCTCGATCGCGGCCCGCTGCTCGGCCGGAACCCGGGTGAGCGCCTGGTGCACGGTGAGCAGAAGGTCGCCGCGGTCACTTCCGGAGCTCTCGCCGTCGGGGAGCTGCTGCCATTGGACCTCGTCGAGCCCCGACGTCTCGCCGGCCTTGCGCCAGAGGTCCACCAGCTTGTTGCGGGTGATCGTGTAGAGCCAGCCGAGAGGGTCACCCCGGTCGGCGCGGAAGCTGGCCGCCTTGCGCCACACCGCGACGAACACCTCCTGCACGACGTCCTCCGCCAGGTCCGCGCGGCGGCCGAGCTGTCGCGCATAGGCGAGGACGCGGCCGGCATGGAGCTGGTAGAACGCCTGGAAGGCCTCGATGTCGCCGCCCGCGATCCTGTGCAGCAGGACGGCGCTGTCGGAGCCTCCGGCTTCGGGAGCTTGGGCCAATCGCATGCTCTCCCTGACGTAGGGCGAATATACGTCAAACGGGCCGGCGGCGGGAGAGTGCCGCACGGCGTGGGGAGAGATGGTGTGGAAGCCGGAGTCCATGATGGTCTGCCCAGCTCTACGTGCAGCCGGCGGATTTGGATGGAGCCGAGATGGAAATCGTTGCCGGCGTCAGGCCGGCTCCTCACTGTCCTCGTCCCGCCGTTCGAGCTCCAGCAGCCAGAGCTTGCTCTCCGCTCCGCCGACGTAGACACCGATCTCGGACCGGCCGGCCACGACCCGATGGCAGGGGATGACGATGGGGATGGGATTTTCCAGCAGGATCTTGAGGACCGTCTTGCCTGCGTCGGGAGAGCCCATGGCCTCGGCCAGCGCATGGCAGGTGCGGGTCTTGCCATAGGGAATCTTGGCCGTCTCCCGGAGCACGCGGCGTGCCAAGCCGTTGAGCCCACAGGGCCCGAGGTCGTACTCCAGGTCCAGCTTGCGCCGCGCTCCGGCAAAGTATTCGGAGAGCCGGCCGAACACCTCGTCGAGGAAGTCGGAGGCGTCGAGCTGCTGCAGCGGCGTGAAGGTCGAGCGCTCCGTCTCTACGGGATTGATGCGCAGCAGCGACACGGCGGAGCCGGTCAGCTCGACGCCCAGCATCCCGATGGGAGAAGGGATGAGAACCCGTACAGGCGATGTCACGGCTTTCCGGATCGGAGCTCCGCTTCCTTCTTGAGCGTGCATCGGCAGCAAGGTTAGCGCAAGGGTCGAAGACTGACAACGCGGGAGCCCCGAGGATGTCTGAAGACGCCTGAAAGACACCTGCAAGACTCTCGCGGCCGAAAGGACGTGAGACCCGAAGACGATTTTCGCCGCTCGACCGGAGATTTCTCCCTATCGCCGGTCACCGCCAGAAGCTTTGTTTTCTGCCCGCGGAAAGATCTCACCGCGTGAGGTAATCACATTATGTGCAGTAAGTTACGCGGGTACAAGGACTTATGCTTGATAAGCGCGGCGGGTGGGGATAGATTTGCCGGGTGGACGAAATGTTCGGCTTCGTGGGAGAGACCCTCCGCCGTTTGCGTAAAGAGCGGGGCAAGACGCTGGAGCAATTGGGCGAAGAGGCCGGCCTCGGACGAGGCCAACTCTCCCGGATCGAGAACGCGCGCCAGGAGGCGACCCTCACCACCTTGGAGAAGATCCTCACCTCCCAGGGGGTGAGCCGCCGCGACTTTTTCCATCGCTACGACCTGGTGGAAGGGGAAGCCGCCGCCGTGGAGCGCGCGGCCGGGAGCGTCCAGAACGGTCAGCCTGGCACCGTGCCGCACGACTCCCGCGACTCCAGCAACTGGCCGGAGGAGATCCGCGACGTCCTCGGCAAGCTCGAGTCCTTCGTGAACATGACCTTCCGCCAACCACACCCCATCGCCCAGGGAACCCTCGAGCTGGGCGACCTGGTCATTCTCTTCCGCGTGATCGCGAAGCGAGCCGCCGCCACTGCGCCGGACGGTGAGGCGCCGGCGGGCGACGCCATGCCGCCTTCGCCCCATGGGCGCGGCGCACGGAAGAAGAAGCACTGATCCGCCGCCTGCCGCGGCCCGCAGATTCTGGTGCGACACCAGGCCGGCCCGGTCGACGTCAGGGGTCGCGGGCTGTATTCGACAAGCGGGAATTCTTGTCGATCTGAGCTACCAATAGTCCTGTAAGTTTTTGTGTGTGAGATATTTACGCTTGCGTCGCGTGCGTTCGTGCCGATACATTTCGCGTATGGGCATGTTCATCAATCTGGGCAAGACGCTGGGTCTTCTGCGTGAGCTGCGGGGCAAGAGCCAGGCGCTGGTCGCTCGCGAGGCGGGTATCGGCAAGAGCCAGCTCTCGAAGTACGAGAACGGCAAAGAGCTCCCCAAGCTAGACTCTCTCGAGAAGGTCCTGAAAGCGCTGGACGTCGGGCATTTCGAGTTCTTCTACACTCTGTTCCTGGTGGACCAGCGGGCGGCGGATCTGGCGAGCGGCGAGAACGAGGAGGTGATCCTGCAGCTCGGAATGCCTCCCCTGCTGCGCGGCACCTCTCATCTCGTGCCGACCACGGACCAGGCGTTCTCCCGCGTCTTCAACGATCTCCTCCTCCTCTACCGCTCCGTCCTCGAGACGATCCTGCTCGCTGAACGGACGGAGGACCTGAAGGCGCCAAGCTAGGCGACTCTCCAGTAAGATGGCTGAATGAAAAAAATCAGCCGCGAGGATGCTCTCGAATACCATGCCCGCGGCCGCAAGGGAAAGATCCAGGTCGTTCCGACCAAGCCCACGGCCAGCCAATGGGATCTCTCCCTGGCCTACAGTCCCGGCGTCGCCTACCCCTGCAAGGAGATCGAGCGGGACCCGCTGTTGGCGTATCAGTACACGGCCAAGGGGAACCTGGTCGCGGTGATCAGCAATGGGACGGCGGTTCTCGGCCTGGGAAACATCGGCGCCCTGGCCGGCAAGCCGGTGATGGAAGGCAAGGGCGTCCTCTTCAAGCGGTTCGCCGACATCGACGTGTTCGACCTCGAGATCGCCACCACCGATCCCGAGGAGCTCATCCGCACCGTCAAGCTCCTGGAGCCGACCTTCGGCGGCATCAACCTGGAGGACATCCGGGCGCCGGACTGCTTCGAGATCGAGCGCCGGCTCAAGGCCGAGATGAGCATCCCGGTCTTCCACGACGACCAGCACGGCACGGCCATCATCTCCGGCGCGGCGCTGCTGAACGCCCTGGAGCTGACCGGCAAGCCCTTCGGCGACGTGCGCATCGTCTTCTCCGGCGCCGGGGCGGCGGCGCTCTCCTGCGCCAAGCTCTACATGAAGCTGGGAGCGCGGCGGGAGAACATCATCGTCTGCGACAGCCACGGCGTGATCTACGCCGGGCGCACCGAGCGGATGGACCGCTACAAGCAGGACTTCGCGGTGGAAACCGGGCTGCGCACCCTGACCGAGGCGCTGGTGGGGGCGGATGTCTTCATCGGCCTTTCGGTGGCCGGCGTGGTGACGCCCGACATGGTGCGCTCCATGGCGCGCGATCCCATCGTCTTCGCCATGGCGAACCCCGACCCGGAGATCAACTACGACGAGGCGCGGGCGGCGCGCCCGGACGTCATCGTCGCGACCGGCCGCAGCGACTATCCCAACCAGGTCAACAACGTCCTGGGCTTCCCGTTCATCTTCCGCGGTGCCCTCGACGTGCGCGCCACCGACATCAACGATGCCATGGAGCTCGCGGCGGTGCAGGCTCTCGCCGGGCTGGCCCGCGAGGACGTGCCGGACAGCGTCCTCAAGGCCTACGGTCTCGACACCTTGGGTTTCAGCCGCGAGTACCTGATCCCCAAGCCGATCGACCACCGGGTGCTGCTGCGGGTGCCGCCGGCGGTGGCCAAGGCGGCGATGGAGACCGGCGTGGCGCGGGTGCCGATCGAAGACTTCGACGCCTACCGGCGGCGGCTGGAGACGCTGATCTCGCGCCGCTTCGAGCTGATGCGCGGCATCATCGACCGTGCCAAGCGCGCGCCGAAGCGGGTGGTCTTTCCCGAGGGCGAGCACGACAAGATCCTGCGCGCCGCCAAAATCCTGGTCGACGAAGGGATCGCTCACCCGATCCTGCTCGCCCGCCGCGACGTCATCGCCGACCGCCTGCGCGCCCTCGACCTGCCGGAGTCGCGCCTGACCATCATCCACGCCGAGACCTGCGACCGTTTCGAGGGCTATGCGCAAAGGTTCCACGAGCTGCGCCGCCGCGACGGCATGACCCTGGAAGAGGCGCACAAGTGGCTGCGCCTGCGCAACTACTTCGGCAGCATGATGGTGGAGGAGGGCGATGCGGACGGCCTGATCTCGGGGCTCACCCAGTCGTACCCCGAGACCATCCGCCCGGCGCTCCAGATCATCGACACCCGGCCCGGTGTGCGCCGCGTCTGCGGCGCTTACATCCTGATCGTCAACGACCGCATCTTCTTCCTCGCCGACACCACGGTGAACATCGATCCGACACCGGAGGAGCTGGCGGAGATCGCCCTGCTGACCGTCGAGCTCGCCCGCCGCTTCGGGGTGGAGCCGCGGGTGGCCATGCTCTCCTTCTCCAACTTCGGCTCCAACAAGCATCCGGCGGCGCAGAAGGTGCGCCGCGCCACCGAGATCGTGAGCCGTCTCGACCCCGCCCTGGAGGTGGACGGCGAGATGCAGGCCGACACCGCGGTGTTCGAGTCGATCCTCCACGAGACCTACCCGTGGAGCCGCCTCAAGGAGCCGGCGAACGTGCTCGTCTTCCCGGAGCTGCAGTCGGCGAACATCGCCTACAAGCTGATCTGGCGTCTGGCCGGCGCCGAGGCGGTCGGACCGATCCTGCTGGGCATGGGACGGCCGGTGCACGTCCTGCAAAGCGGCCTCGAAGTCAGCGACATCGTCAACATGACAGCCCTCTGCGTCGTCGACGCCCAGGAGCGCGAAGAGGAGGGTCAGAGAACGCCAGCTTGGAAGACGGCGGCTGCTTCGGAGTAGAATTGTCGGTCAGAGCAAGATTCAAAGCATGACAAATGGCTCGTCACAGGAGGTCTTCGACATGAAGCGTATTCTCTCTTACACCCTCTGCGCGGCCCTGCTCACCATTCTGGTGCTGCCGGTCCTCGCCAATGCCGCCGGCGACAAAGCGAACAAGCCCCGCATCGCGGTCCTCGAATTCAAGAACAAGGCGGACAACCAGTGGTGGTTCCATGGCGGTGCCACCGCGGCACAGGACGTGTTCGTCACCGAGCTGGTCAAGAGCGGCAAGTTCCGGGTCGTCGAGCGGGAGCAGCTCGAAGCCCTGATGCAGGAGAAGCATCTGTCCCTGTCCGGCGACGTCGACCCGAAGACTGCCGTGAAGATCGGCAAGCTCCTCGGCGTCAACTATCTGCTGACGGGTGCGGTCACCGAGTACGGCGTCACCGACAAGGGCGCGCACAGCGGTGGCCTCGGCCGCATTCCCGGCTTCTCCGCCGGCAAGCGGGACTTCGTGGCCGCGATCAACGCCCGGCTGATCGACACCAGCACGGGTGAGATCGCCTGGGCCGACGAGGCGACGAAAACGGAGAGCAGCGTCAAGGTGAGCGTCGGTGGTATCGGCGGCGGCGTCGACGACGAGCGGATGTTCGACAAGGTCATGAAGCCGTGCATCCAGCAGCTCACCGCCAGCCTCAAGGCGGCCGACCTCTAAAAGAGCGAGGAAAGAACACGGACGAGCACGGACGGACACGGACCAACACGGACTTTGGGGATCATCCCCTCCTGTCCGTGTGAGTCTGTGCTCGTTCGTGTCAGTCCGTGCTCCCGCCCCCTCAGCCGTGCGGCTGGAACGACACTCGGATCACCGTCCACATCTTCACGCGCACTCCGTCCTTGGTCGAGGCGGGTTGGAAGACCGCCCGCCGCGCCGCGTCGAGCGCCGCCTCGTCGAACCCGAAGCCGGCCTGCTGGCCGGAGCGCTGCGCGTCGAGAACGCGCCCCTTCTCGTCGACCAGCACTTTGATGTCGACCTGCGCGGACTTGTTCATCCGCTGCGCCGCCGCGGGGTAGCGCGGGTCGAGGCGGGAGGTCATCTTCGGCGGGATCATGCCAGGGACGCTGCCCGGAGTGACCAGGTCGCCGTACTGGACCTGCTGCCGGGCGGGTGCCGCCGGCGCGGGAACCGGCACGGCCGGTGGCGGCGCGGCGGCCTGCTTCTCCACCGGAGCGGGCGTCGGCTCGGGCTTGACTGGTGGCGGCACGACCGGCTCGGGAGACTTGGCCGCCGTGTGCGTTTCGGCGGGCGCTTCCTGGGCCGCGGACGGCGCGCTGACCGGAACGGGCGGCTTCTCCTTCGGCGCGGCGGCTCCGGCGCCATGCGCCTCATCCCGTTTCTTGGCGTCCTGGAGCTGCTGCTGGAGCTGCTTGACGCGGTCCTCGTACTGCGCCTTCATCTTGGCTTCCATCTCCTGGCTGCTGGCGGCCACCATCTGCTGGATCTGGGCCTTGATCTCCTCCTGCGTCGGGCCGGCCGGCGTCGGCGCGGGCTGGACGCCCGGCGTGGGCTGGCTCGCGGCGGCCGGTGGATTGGCCGGTGCCGAGCGGCTACGGCCGAAGAAATACCAGACTCCCCCGCCGGCGGCGAGGAGCAGGAGCGCGGCGATTCCGGCGTAGAGAGGCATTTTCGAAGCCGGTGGGGCGGCCGGGCGGGTGCCGGGGAGGGTCCCCTGGCGCACGCCGGTCGCTTCGCGCGGGTCGCCCGCCGCCGGCCGGGCGGCTCCGGCAGCCGGCACGGCCGCGGCGACGACGGCCGGCGCCTTCGGCAGCTCCAGCTTCTTCTCCGCCTGCATCTCCTGGCTCTCCCGCTCGATCTCGTCGCGGAAGAGGTTGTGCATGAAGAAGGCGAGGTT